>DASVCK010000001.1:0-25328 GCA_036381675.1 Trueperaceae bacterium
AGAAGCGGAAGAAGTAGTGGACGAGCCGCTGGCCCCGGAAGTCGAAGCGGAGAGCCTGGCGGCCGAGCCCGAGACCGCTTCTGAGGAGCTTGAGACCGCCCCTGACGGAGCGGAGACTGATCCTGAGGAGCCCGAGACCGCCCTTGACGGAGTGGAGACCGATCCCGAGGAGCCCGAGACCGCTCCAGCGGAGGCCGAGTCCGCGCCCGACGAAGAAGAGGCAGTCGCCGTCGGCGCCGAAGCCGCAGTTGGGGTGGCCGAGACCGACCCCGAGGTTCCAGAGCCCCGGCCTGTGGCAGAGTCCAGTGGCGAGCCTGTCGACGCGCCCAGCGCCGACGACAGGCGGGACAGGTTCGAGCGGCTACGGCGGGACCTAGAGCGCTCCGAGGAGCCCGAGGACGACCTACTGGGGTTCTCTGACGACCCTGATCGGCGCGCCCGTCACCTCACGGTCGAGCACACTGACGACGAGGGCGACCCGGCCGGCTCCTGACCGGCCGGGGCACGCCACCTGACTCGGGATGAACGGGTTAGCCGGTTCTGGTCAGTCGCCGAAGCTGGCGCCGGCCACCGCGGCCGTCGCGCTCTGGCGCACGACGTCAGCACCCAGTTGGGTCAGCCGCTCGGTGAGGCGCTCGTAGCCGCGGTCGATGAACTTCAGGCCGCCGATCTCCGAGGTGCCCTGCGCGGCCAGAGCCGCGATCACCAGCGCGCTGCCCGCCCTGATGTCGGCGGCATGCATGGCGGCGGCCTTGAGCGGGCCGCCTCTCACCTCGAGCGTGCGGTCCACGAGCCTGAGGTCCGCTCCGGTGTGGGACAGCTCGTCGACGTGCGTGAACCGGTCCGGGTACACGCTGTCGGACAGGTTCGACAGGCCAGGCACCGTCGCGAGGAACGCCGTGAAGGGCGCCTGAAGGTCGGTGGGCAGCCCTGGGAACTCCGCCGCCTGCAGGTCCGTGGGCTTCAGCTCCCTCTCCGTGGCGTCGACGACGATCCAGTCGTCGCCGGTCGTCACGCTCACGCCGGTCGCCACCAAAGCGTCAGTGACAGCCGCGAGGTTCTGAGGCTCCACGTCCCTCAACGTGACGCGACCACGTGTCGCGGCGGCGGCCAACATGTACGTGCCGGCCTCGATACGGTCGCTGATGGGCCGGTAGGTGACGCCGTGCAGCTTGCGCACGCCGTTGACCGTGATGGTGCGGGTACCCGCGCCTGTGATGTTCGCGCCCATGGCGTTGAGCATGTTCGCGAGGTCTGGCACCTCGGGCTCCAGCGCGGCGTTCTCGATGATCACTTCGCCGTCCGCCAGCGCTGCAGCGAGGAGCACGTTCTGGGTGCCGCCCACGGTGGGCGCCTCGAAGACGACGCGGCCGGCCATGCGCACGGGCCGGTGGACATGGAATACGCCCTCGTCTTCGTCGACGATCACGCCCAGGTCACGCATGGCCGAGATGTGCCTGTCCACCGGCCGCGGACCGAACGCACAGCCTCCGGGCATGGGGACGCTGGCCTCGCCGCAGCGCGACACCAGGGCCCCCATGATGACGAAGCTGGCGCGCATCCTGCTCACCAGGCCGTACGGTGCGTTGCAGGTCTTGAGGCTGCGGGCGTGCAGCTTGAGCGTATGGCCTTCCCAGGCTGTGTCTACGCCGACGTACTGCAGTAGCTCTTCGAGCACCAGGACGTCCGCCAGGCGCGGGACGTCCTGCAAGACGACCTCCTCGTCGGTGAGGAGTGAGGCCAGCATCAGGTACAGAGCGGAGTTCTTGGCTCGGAAGACGGGCAGCTCGCCGAACAAGGGCTTGCCGCCGCTAAGGATCATGACGTCGTTGGTATCGGACACAGCCGCCCTTTCTTCCCGATCACGAGCTTGTCAGCCCGGGACGCGATGCGTTGTGAGATGATGCACCAACACATCGTGTGCATGATGCACATCGTCAGTATAATGTGCTACGTAAGCGGCTGTACAGTACGCACGCAGGTGCGGGCCGTCACCGGCAGGCCGCGTTTCGAAAGGTAGGAGGAGACGGTGCCCAAGCGCGAGAAGAAGCGACTCCACGTCGTGCTGTCAGAGGAACAGGACTCGCTCCTCACGAAGACGGCCTACCAGCTCTCCAACCCGGAACGGCTGGTCTCCAAGTCGGAGGTCGTGCGCCTCGGCATCGAGATGCTCACGCGCGCCGTCCAGGAGGGGAAGCTGGACCCCAGCCTGCTCAAGTCCCTAGAAGGCAGCCAAGAGTAGGCTAGGGGGCGTGTTCAGCGCCGGCGAGGTCGTCGACGGGCGCTACGAGGTCCTCGGTCCACTCGGGGTCGGGGGCATGGCGCACGTCTTCAAGGCGCGCGACCTCCACCTCGAGCGCGTCGTCGCACTCAAGGTCCTCAGACCCCACCTGACGGAGACAGACAGCGAGCGGTTCAGGCGCGAGATCAGGGCGCTGGCGCAGCTCAACCACCCTGGCATCGTGTCGATCTTCGACCTGGGCTCCGGTGACCGCGTCTACTTCGCGATGGAGCTCATCGAGGGCGGGCCGATCACCGACCTCGGCCCCGTGGACGGCGACCTGGGCCCGCTGACGCGCCTGCTCGAGGCGTCGGCGATCGTCGCCGAGGCGCTGGCGTACGTGCACCGCCTGGGGATGGTTCACAGGGACCTCACGCCGAGGAACATCCTCCTCACCCAGCAGGGCATGCCCAAGGTGATGGACTTCGGCCTGGTGCAGCTGACGGAGACGTCCAAGCAGCTCACGCGCACCGGGCTCACCCTCGGCACCCCGCAGTACATGGCACCCGAGCAGGCGACCGGCGAAGCCACCGGTGCCGCCACCGACCTCTACGCCTTCGGGGCGGTGCTGTACCGCACGCTCACGGGCGTGAGCGCGTTCGAGGGCGAGAACGACCAGGCCGTCCTCTACCAGCACGTCTACGGCAAGGTCACGCCGCCGGCCGAGCTCAACCCGCAGGTGCCCGAGGCCCTCTCTCGGCTCGTCATGAGCCTGCTGGAGAAGGAGCCCGGGCGGAGGCCCGCGTCTGGCACGACGGTCGCCGAGACCCTGCGTGCCGTCCAGGCCTCGGTGCGGCGCGCTGCAGTGGGGCTGCCCGGTGCCGGCCCCGGGCGCCTGCATGCCTTCCCGAGCGGCCCTCCCCTACCGCAGACCTTGAGCGAGAGATGGCGCGTCAACCTCGCCGAGGGCCCCCAGTTCCCTTCGGGCCTGACCGCGGCGGGCGGGTTCCTGCTGGTCGGCCAACGCTCAGACGCGCTGGCGGTGCTCCGCCCGGCCGACGGTGGCCTGCACGCCACGTTCGAGTTGGACGACGAGGCCAGCCAACCGCCGATGTTCGTGCAGGGGCGTGTGTTCGTCACCAGTCGCGCCGGCTCACTGCTGGCGCTCTCCTGGCCCGGCGGCGAGGAGTTGTGGCGCCGCGAGGACGCCGACGTCGTGGGCGGCGCGGCTTACGGTCGCGATGTCGTCGTCGCCGCCGGCGATGGCGTGGAGCTGTGGACGGCCGAGGGTGATGCCGCCTGGCGCGTGAAGCTCGGCGCGCCGGCAGTGGCCGCTCCCACTCTGCACCGCGGCCTGGCACTGGTCCCGACGGAAGACGGTTGGCTGCATGCGGTCAGGCTGGGCGGCAAGCACGCGTTCAAGGTGCAGGTCGGTCCCATGGCGAGCCCGCCAGCTGCCACCGGAGGCGTCGCGTTCGTGCCCGTCAGGACAGGCGAGCTGCACGCCTTCGACCTCGAGAGACGCGACGTCCTGTGGACCTACGACCTCGAGGGCGAGCAGTGGGGTACCCCGGTCGTCTGGCAGCAGTACGTCTACGCCACCTCGTGGGGCCAGAGGATCCACGCCCTGGCGGCGGCCACAGGCGACGACGTCTGGACGCGACCCTTGCCCGCCGCCGTGACGGCCTCGCCGGCCATGGCGGCAGGCGCTCTCTACGTGGGGACGGAGAACGGCGACGTCATCGCCTTGGACGCTCGCACGGGCCGCGTCCTACATTCGCGCCGCGTCGCCACCGGGTCCATCCAGGCCAGCCCGCTCCCCTTGGGCGACGCGGTGTTCGTCGCCGCCCTGGACGGCACGGTAGTCGCCCTCTCGTAGGTCATCCGCGTGCTCGGTGAGCAGCCCGCGTTCCAGCGATGTCAGGCGCCGGCACGGGGTTAGAAGGGGTGCGTGGTAGCGTTCCCTCGCCCCATCGGCATGGCGCGTGCGACCTCCCACGAGGATCGCTGCGAGACGGTGCGATGACCGCTCGGGTGTCCCGCCACATCAACAGGGACTAGGCAAGACGGTCAGCGCCGGAGAGCCCCTACGAAAGTCGTGCTCCAGCGCTGCTCCGCCTACCCGAGAGGACTGGAACCATGCCGCACACAGGCAAAACGCAGGCCGCAGCGGCCGCGGAACCTCGCAACTCAGCGCCCGCGACCGACAGCCGAACGAAGCAGACCAGGTCGTACGAAGGCTGGCAGAAGCTGGTGAAGACCTACGCCCAACCCGACCTTCGCAAGAGCGTCTGGCAGGTGATCAACTCCTTCGGGGGGCTGTTCCTCTGCTTCGGGCTCATGTGCGCGGCGTTCATGCTCGTCGGCTACTGGCTCGCGTTGGTCCTGGCCATCCCGACGGCCGGGTTCCTCGTGCGCGTGTTCATCATCCAGCACGACGCCGGGCACGGCTCCTTCTTCAAGTCCAAGCGGTGGAACAACATCGTGGGCGCCGTCGCAGGAGTGTTCACGCTCACGCCCTATAACTTCTGGCGCAAGACGCATGCCATCCACCACGCGCACCACGCGGAGCTCGAGGAGCGCGGCATCGGCGACGTGTGGACCATGACGGTGGACGAGTACACGTCGGCCCCGCGCTGGAAGCGGGCCGTCTATCGTGTGTTCAGGAACCCGTTCTTCCTGTTCGTGCTGGCTCCGGCGGCCAACTTCCTCGTCGTCCAGCGTTTCCCTGTCGGCGCCAGGGCCAGTTGGAAGACCGGCGAGGTGGCGTCAGTGTGGTGGACGAACCTCTCGATAGCCGGTGTGGTGACCGCCTCTGGCCTCGTGATCGGATTCTGGCCGACCCTGATGCTGATGGTGCCTGTCATGATCATCGGCGCCTCGGTTGGCACCTGGCTCTTCTATGTCCAGCACCAGTTCGAGCGGACGTACTGGGAGCACACCCCGCAGTGGGACTACACGCTCGCCGCGATGGAGGGCAGCTCCTACTACCAGCTTCCCAAGGTCCTGCAGTGGTTCACCGGCAACATCGGGTTCCACCACATCCATCACCTCAGCCCTCGGATACCCAACTACAACCTCGAGTCTTGCCACAAGGACAACGAGCTGTTCCAACGCGTCGTTCACCTGAGCATCCTCGACAGCATCAAGACCACGGGTCTGGCGCTGTGGGACGAGGAGCGGCGTCGGCTCGTCTCGTTCCGGGACGGTAAGCGAGCGGCACGGGAGCGCCTGACGGCCGCGGCCTGAGCGACCGTCGCCGCGGGCGACCGGCTACGCCGCCTCCCTAGTCGGCTGTCGAGGTCTGCCCGGGGGCCTGGGTCAGACGCTCAGCGGCGAGCTCCGGCTGCACAGGCAGCGCGTGTTCTGCCGTCAGCGGCTCCACGTACCAGAACCGCGCTCGGGACGTCGCCCAGCTCGCCAGGACGTCAGAGGCTGTGAGGGAGCCGGTGGCTTCGGCGTGGCGCCCGAGCAAGTCGAGCAGGCGCTCCTCAGTCGCGCTGTCACCGTGTGTCAGCCGCCTTGCCGTGACCATGGCGCCGTTGAGGTTCGCCTCGAACCCGCCGGCCTCGTCGAGAACGAACGCTTCGCCGCCCGACATGCCGGCCCCGAAGTTGCGACCCACCGACCCGAGCACGACAACGGTGCCGCCCGTCATGTACTCACAGGCGTGGTCGCCGCACCCCTCGACCACGGCCGTGGCTCCGGAGTTGCGCACGCAGACGCGCTCCCCCACGCCGCCAGCTGCGAACAGCGCCCCTGCCGTCGCGCCGTACAGCACGGTGTTGCCGGCGATCACCCCGTCTACCTCGCCGTCCGGTTGCCGCAGCACCAGCTCGCCGCCGGCGAGGGACTTGCCCACGTAGTCCTGGGCCTCGCCCTCCAGCACCAAGCGCATGCCGGGCAACGCGAACGCCCCGAAGCTCTGGCCCGCCACCCCCGTGAACCGCAGATCGAGCGAGCCCTCCGGAAGCCCTGCGTCACCGAAGCGACCGGCGATGAGCCCCGCCGCGCCGGCGCCGACGGAGCGCTCCCGGTTCGTGATCGCGTGCCTGAGTACCAGGGGTCGGCCCGGACCGTCCTGCTCCAACCATTGGCTGACGGCACCGGTGAGGGTCTCGTCGAGCGTGCCACCCGATCGGCCCGGCCTGTCGTTGCGCCTCTGCTGCGAGGCGCGGGCGCGGCCCTTGGGAAGCGCGCGGGCGTCGATCAGCCTGGCCACGTCCAGACTCACACCCTTGGGCGTCGCGACGCCGCGACGTGCTCTCAGCAGCTCCCACCGGCCGACGAGCTCGGACAGGGACCGCGCCCCCACCCTGGCGAGCTCGTGCCGCACGGACTCGGCCAGGAACGAGAAGAACCGCACCACATGGTCCGGGTGACCGGCGAAGCGTTTGCGCAACTCGGGGTCCTGCGTGGCGATGCCGACTGGGCAGGTGTTCAGGTGGCATTGGCGGATCATCGCGCAGCCGAGGGCCACGAGCGCCGTGGTGCCGAAGCCGAACTCCTCGGCGCCCAGCGCGGCCGCGATCACCACGTCGCGGGCCGTCTTCAGGCCGCCGTCAACGCGCAGGGTGACGCGACCGCGCAGATCGTTCTCGACCAGCGTGCGCTGCACGTCCAACAAGCCAAGCTCCCACGGCAGGCCGGAGTGCTTGACGCTGCCCAGGGGGCTGGCGCCGGTGCCCCCGTCGTGGCCGGATACCTGGATGTTGTCGGCGTAGCCCTTGGCGACACCTGCCGCGATCGTGCCGACGCCCCATGAAGAGACCAGCTTGACGCCCACCCTCGCGCCTTGCCCCACGCGCTTGAGGTCGTAGATCAGCTGCGCGAGGTCCTCGATCGAGTAGATGTCGTGGTGCGGCGGTGGGCTGATGAGCGTGACGCCGGGCACGGCGTGGCGGATGGCTGCGATCTCGGCGGAGACCTTGAAGCCGGGGATCTGACCGCCTTCCCCAGGCTTGGACCCCTGCGCCATCTTGATCTCGATCTCCTTGGCGCTGACCAGGTACTGGGGCGTTACGCCGAAGCGCCCGGAGGCCACCTGCTTGATCGCGCTGTTGGCGTGATCGCCGGCGGCGGGGTGCCAGGTCTCGGAGAAGCTGCGCTCCGGCCCGTCGCGGTCGAACGGCGCGAAGCGAGCGCGGTCCTCGCCGCCCTCGCCCGAGTTGCTCTTGGCGCCCAGTCGGTTCATGGCGATGGCCAGCGACTCGTGCGCCTCGCGCGAGACCGAGCCGTGACTCATGGCCTGGGTCGTGAAGCGCCCGACGATCGCTTCCACCGGCTCGACCTCGTCGAGTGGGACGGGACGCCTGGCGCGCCTGACCTCGATGAGGTCGCGGACCGTCGTGGCCGGTCGCTCGTCCACCGCTCGGCTGTAGTCCTCGAAGGCCGCGGCGTCGCCCGTACGCACGGCTTTGTGCAGCGGCTTGAAGACATCGGGGTTGAGCGCGTGGTACTCGCCCGCCTTGCGGAACCGGTAGTGGCCCCGGTCGACGAGCTTCTCGCCTGCCGAGCCGTACGCCTCGGCGTGGAAGGCGGCGGCGTCGCCGGCCAGGACGCCCAGGTCGGCGCCGCCGGTGAAGCCGGGTGTGCCGTTGAAGTAGCGTTCCACCACGTCCTCGGACAGGCCGACGTGCTCGAACACCTGTGCGCCCCGGTAAGACGCCATGGTGCTGATGCCCATCTTCGACATGACCTTCAGCAAGCCCTTCTCGACGGCTGACACGTAGTCGCGTACCGCCGCGTCGGGATCCTTGGGCGCGCGGCCCTTGACCCCCTTCGCGACGTCCCTGGCCGTCGCCAACGCCAGGTAGGGGTGGACCAGCGCGGCGCCGTAGCCGATGAGGCAGGCGAAGTGATGGTCCTCGCGCGGCTCTCCGGTGTCGCACACGATGGCCGCGCGCGTGCGGCGCCCCACCAGCAGAAGGCGGTGGTGGACCGCGCCCACGGCCAGGAGCATGGGCACCGGAGCGCGCTGCGCGTCGAAGCGGCGGTCGGAGAGCACGAGGACCGAGACGCCGGATTCCACGGCGTCCTGAGCGCGGTCGGCGAGCTCCTCGAGCGCGCGGGCGAGCGCCCTCGCGCCACCGTCCACCGGGAACGAGCAGTCGAGGACCTCGGTGCCGAGGACCGTCTGCGAGAGGAGCGCTTCGTAGCGTGCCTCGTCGATCACGGGGCCGGCGAACCTGGCGACGCGCGCGGCCTCCGGCTCCTCGTCCAGTACGCTGGCCCGCGGGCCAAGGACCGTGGCGAGGGACATGACCACCTGCTCCCGCAGCGGGTCCATGGGAGGGTTGGTGACCTGGGCGAAGCGCTGCTTGAAGTAGCGGTACGTCAGCTGTGGCTGCGCTGACAGCACGGCCAGGGGCGTGTCGTCGCCCATGGAGCCCACCGGCGCTACCCCGTCGAGCGCCATCGGCTCGAAGATGCGGTCGTAGTCCTCGGAGCCGTAGCCGAACACGCGCTGGGTGAGCCTGAGCTCCTCGCCGGCGAGGTCGGTGGCCGACGCCGGCACGTCCTCCAGGGCGACCTGGTAGCGCTCGACCCACTCGCGGTAGGGCCGGCGGCCCGCGTACCGCGCCTTGATCTCGCCGTCGCGCAGCAGCCGGCCTTCGAGCGTGTCCACGGCGATGAGGCGCCCGGGACCCAGGCGACCACGTTCCAGGACGCGCGACCTGTCGAGCGGGAGGACCCCGGCCTCGGAGGCCACGATGAGCAGGTCGTCGGAGGTGAGCCAGTAGCGCTGGGGCCGCAGGCCGTTCCTGTCCAGCCCGGCCAAGGCGAACCGGCCGTCGCTCACGGCGACCGCGGCAGGGCCGTCCCAGGGCTCCATGAGGGTCGCGTGGTAGTCGTAGAACCCCTTGAGCCGCTCGTCGACCTCGGGGTCGTTCTCGTACGCCTGCGGCATGAGCATCATCAGGGCGTGAGGTAGGTCGCGTCCGGAGAGCGTCAGGAGCTCCAGCGCGTTGTCAAGCGCGCCGGAGTCCGACGCGCCCTGCTCGATGATCGGCACCAGGTCGCGCACGTCCTCGCCCCAGACCCGGCTGGTCAGCCGCGGCTCGCGGGCGCGCATGAAGTTCACGTTGCCCTGCAGGGTGTTGATCTCGCCGTTGTGGGCCAGGAAGCGGAAGGGCTGCGCCAGCGACCACCGCGGCAAGGTGTTCGTGCTGTAGCGCTGGTGGAAGAGCGTGATCGCGGTCTCGTAGTCGGGATCGGCCAGGTCGAGGAAGAAGCGCGGCAGCTGGTCGGCCGCCATGAGGCCCTTGTAGGAGAGGGTGCGGCTGGACAGCGAGCACACGTAAGCTCGCCCGAGGCCCGCGGCCCTCAGCCTGTTCTCGATGCGCTTGCGTGTCAGGTAAAGGGTGCGCTCGAACGCCTCCTCTCCCTGCCAGTGCGGCCTTCCCAGCAGCACCTGCCGGATGTACGGCAGGCGGGTCCGAGCCTGCTCACCCAACGCGGACTCATCGAAAGGCGGCGTACGCCATGCCAGGGTCCTCAGGGGGCTGCGAGCGATCTCGTCCCGCACCAGGGCGTACACGCGCTCGGCGGGCGCGTCGTTGGCGACGAAGAACATGCCAACGGCCAGGTCCCGGTCGCGCTCGAGCTCCACGCCGCGCGCCTCGAGCTCGCGCCTGAACAGCCTGTGAGGCAGCTGGGTGAGCACGCCGGCGCCGTCGCCGGTCTTGCCGTCGGCGCTGACGGCGCCGCGGTGAGCGAGGTTGGAGAGTGCGGTCAGGCCATGAACCAGCACGTCGTGTGAGGCGCGGCCACCCACGTGCGCCACGAAGCCGACGCCGCACGCGTCCCGTTCCTGAGGCCAGGAGAGCTCACTGAAGTCGGACCACACGGGCACGCACCTCCCTCTTGGGAAGCCTCGGCGCCCGCTGGTCGCTGCTCCTTCTGGCTGGCAGGCCGACCCGGACGGCGCTACGTTGACGCGACTATCGACGTCCTCAAGGCAGACGGTTCAACACGGCGCGCTGGGGTGGTCGCGCGGTAACCGGCCGAACGTTGGCGGGAACTGTAATGGCCAGCGGCGAGCAGTGTCAAGGGCGGCAGCTCGTGCGCGTGCGAGCAGCACGCCAGTGTGGTATGGGCCGCGGCCCTTCCCGGGAGGCCAGAAGGCGACTAGGCTGCCGCGTCCTCCGCGGCCTGCCTGGCGGCTCGGCGCCGGCCGAACGCGGCCAGCACGGGGGGCGCGAACAGCGCCAGTGCGGCGATGACCAGGAGCGTCAGGGACAGCGGCCGGGTGAGGAACACCGAGTAGTCGCCCTGGCTTATCGCCAGCGCACGGCGGAACTGCGCCTCTGCCATCGGGCCCAAGATCATGCCGATGACCGCGGGAGCGACCGGGAACCCGTGGCGGCGCATCAGGAAGCCGATGAACCCGATCACGTAAAGGGCGATGAGGTCAACGACCGAGTTCGAAAGGCTGTAGGTGCCCAGCGTCGCGAAGACGAGGATGCCGCCGTACAGCAACGGCCGGGGTATCGAGAGCAGCCGCACCCAGATGCCCACCAGCGGCAGGTTGAGCACCAGCAACATGGCGTTGCCGATGTAAAGGCTCGCGATGAGGCCCCACACCAGGTCCGGCTCGCGCGAGAAGAGCAGCGGCCCCGGCTGCAGGCCGAACTGCTGGAACGCCGCCAACATGATGGCGGCGGTGGCTGAGGTGGGCAGGCCCAGCGTGAGCAGCGGCACCAGCACACCGGCGGCGGCCGAGTTGTTCGCCGCCTCGGGTCCGGCTACTCCCTCGATCGCGCCCTTGCCGAACTCGTCCTTGTGCTTGGAGAGCCGCTTCTCGATGGCGTAGGAGAGGAACGTCGGGATCTCGGCTCCGCCGGCCGGCAGCGCGCCGAACGGGAAGCCGAGGAGGCTGCCTCGCAGCCATGGCCGCCACGACCGCGCCCACTCCTTCCGGCTCATCCAGATGCTGCCCTTGATGGGCTCGACCTGCGCCGCTCCCTTGCGCTGCCGCGAGGCGACGTAGAACGTCTCCCCCACCGCGAAGAGTCCGACGGCGACGATGACGACGCTGATGCCGTCGAGCAGCTCGAGGGTCCCGAGCGTGTAGCGCGCTTGGCCTGTCTGCACGTCGATGCCGATGAGCCCCAGCCCCAGGCCGAACACGAGGCTCGTCATGCCGCGCAGGACCGACGAGCCGAGCAGCGAGGTCACGGTGGTGAACGCCAGGATCATGAGCGCGAAGTAGTCGGCGGGGCCGAACTTCAGCGCCAGCTGCACCATGGCGGGGGCCACGAAGGTGAGCGCGGCCGTGGCGATGGTCCCGGCGATGAACGAGCCGATCGCCGCAGTGGCGAGCGCCGCGGCGCCGCGGCCGCGCCTGGCCATCTGGTTGCCCTCGACGGCCGTCATGATCGAAGCGCTCTCTCCCGGCGTGTTCAGCAGGATCGAGGTGGTCGAGCCGCCGTACATGCCGCCGTAGTAGATGCCGGCGAACATGATGAACGACCCCACCGGGTCGAGACCGTACGTGACGGGCAGCAGCAGCGCCACGGTGAGCGCGGGGCCGATGCCTGGCAGGATGCCGACGACCGTACCCAGCGTCACGCCGATGAGGGCCCACAGCAGGTTGCTGAGGCTCAGCGCCACACCGAAGCCGTGTATCAGGGCCTCGAGCGTCTCCACGACTCAGACCGTCCTCGTCACAGGGGTAACAGGCCGGCCGGCAACGTGAGGTCCAGCAGCCTGGTGAACGACAGGTAGGCGATGAGCGAGAGCGTCAGGCCCACCGCTAAGTCCCTCAGCCTGTGGCGACTCCCGAAGGCCATGGCTACGGTCAGGAAGATGACGGTCGAGGCGATCACGAAGCCGGCCGGTCGCATGAGGACCGCGCCGAGCGCGAGGCCGCAGGCGATGACGACCACCGGCCTGAGGTTGTCCTTGACCGTGAGATCGACGTCCTCGCCGGCCTCGGGGGGCGCCCGCCGACCCCGCAGAGCATCGATGAGCAACAGCACGCCGCACAGTAGCGCCGCGACGGCGACCAGGTACGGGAAGAACCGCGGGCCGATGCGCGAGTAGACGGGCAGTACCCTGATGCGGCCGGCGCCCACCATCAGGTAGGCGCCGTAGCCGATCACCGCGAGCGAGAGCAGCGCGTCGCCGATCGCGACGTTCCCCCAACGAGCGCGCTGCGGTTCCCCTTCGTTCAGGTCAGTTCCCCTCGACCAGCCCGATGCTGACGAGAACGTCGGTGACGCGGCTCGCCTCGGACTCGAGGTAGGCCGCGAACTCGTCGCCACCCATGTAGGCGTCGAGCCAGTTGTTCTGCTCCAGCGCCGCCTGCCACTCCTCGCTGGCGACCATCGCGTCGACGGTCGCTACCAGCGCGTCACGCTGCTCCGCGGAGATGCCCGGCGGGGCCACGACGCCGCGCCAGTTGGCGACGTCGAGGTCGACGCCCTGCTCCATGAGGGTGGGCGCGTCGATGCCGTCTATGCGTTCGGGCGAGGAGATCGCCAGCACGCGCAGCTCGCCGGCTTCGATCTGACCTGCCCACTCGGAGTAGCCCGAGACGCCCGCTGCCACCTGGCTGCCCAGGATGGCCGCGAGGGCCTCGCCGCCGCCCGAGTACGGGATGTAGTTGATCGTCGCCGGGTCTATGCCGGACTCCTCGGCCAGCAGGCCCACGAGGATGTGATCGATGCCGCCAGCCGAACCGCCCGCGAAGGCCACGGCGCCAGGGTTGGCCGTGAAGTCCGCCAGCAGGTCGTCGAGCGTCTGGTACGGCGACGAGGCCGGCACGACTATGACCTCGTACTCGGCCGTCAACCGCGCGATGGGTGTGCTCTGATCCAGTCCCACCTGAGCGTCGCTGGTGAGGATCGAGCCCACCATGACCAGGCCCATCATCATCAGGATGTCGCCGTTACCTGCCTCGCTGGTGGCGAGCTGGGCCAGCCCGATCGTGCCGCCGGCGCCGGGCACGTTGAACACCTCGACCTGGTTCACGATGCCGGCGTCCATGAGGGCCGCCTGCATGGCTCGCGACGTGCCGTCCCAGCCGCCGCCCGGGGCCGCCGGGGCCATGATCCTGAGCGAGCTGACCTGAGCCGCTGCCAGGCTGGTGGCCGTGAGCAGCGCCAGGCCGACGAGCACAGAGAAGATCCGCCTAGAGGTAGACGAACGCATCATTCCTCCTCCTTGACCCGCCCCTTGAGCGGGCTGACCCCGCGGCCGCGAGGCGTTTGTGATCACCAAGATCCAGGTTCTCCTGTGATGCTACCTCACGCTTGTGAGCACCGGTCACGTCACGTGTACCGTGCGGTACCCGACCCCGGGGGCCTAGGAGGCCGCCGCGCCCTTGCCGGCCAGAACGCCCGGGCTGTCCGCCCTGACTTGGCCGGCCGCCAGCTTGTTGAGCACGTCCACGTACGCCTTGGCGGAGGCCTCGACGACGTCGGTGGAGAGGCCGCGACCCTGGACCAGCCGTGACTCGTGGCGCACGCGGATCGTCACCTCGCCCAGCGCGTCCTTGCCCGAGCCCACGCTCCGCAGGTCGTAGGCGTCCAGCTCGAGCGGTAGGCCGGTGATCGCCTCGATGGCGTGGTAGACCGCGTCAACCGGGCCGTCGCCGGTGCCGGCGATCGTCACCGGGCCGGTGTCGGTCTCCAGCGTCACCGTGGCGACCGGCACGAGGTTCGTGCCGGACTGGAACTGGACGCTCTTGAGCACGTACGCCTCGGCGGCTCGGCTGGCCTCGACGTCCATGAGAGCCTTGATGTCCTCGTTCGTGACGTGGCTCTTGCGGTCGCACAGCTCCTTGAACTGGCGGAAGACCGCGTTGAGGCGTTCGTCCGAGACGTTGGCGTAGCCCAGTCCTTCGAGCGTCTGCCTGAACGCGCGGCGGCCCGAGTGCTTGCCCATGACCAGCACGCCGGCGTCCCGCCCCACCAGCTCGGCGTTCATGATCTCGTAGGTCTCCCGGTGCTTGATGACCCCGTCCTGGTGGATACCGGCCTCGTGGGAGAAGGCGTTCTCGCCCACGACGGCCTTGTTGGCCGGGACCATCATGCCGGTGTGCCTTTCGACGAGCTTGCTCACCCTGGCTATCTCGCGCGTGTTGATGCCGATGTCGACGCCGTAGTGGTCGGCGCGCGTGTAGAGCGCCATCACGACCTCCTCGAGGGAGGTGTTCCCGGCGCGCTCGCCGATGCCGTTGACGGTCGCCTCGACCTGCGTGGCGCCGTTCTCGACGGCTGCGAGGCTGTTCGCGACGGCAAGCCCAAGGTCGTCATGGCAGTGGGTGCTGATGCGCACGTCCTTCGCCTCGGGCACGTTCTCGAAGATCGACCTGATGAGGCCGCCGTACTCGTTCGGCGTGCCGTAGCCCGTGGTGTCGGGGATGTTCACCGTGTTCGCCCCGGCCCGGATCGCGGTGCGCACGAGCTGGTAGACGAACTCGGGGTCGGCGCGCATGCAGTCCTGCGCGCTGAACTCCACCTCGTCGACGAAGCCCTTGGCGAAGCGCACCATCTCCTCGGAGATCTCGAGGATCTCCTGCCTGGTCTTGCGCAGCATGTGCTCGAGGTGGACGTCGCTGGCCGAGGTGAAGATGTGGATCATCGGCGTCGCGGCGGGCTCGATCGCCTGGGCAGCACGCTCGATATCGGCCTTGTGCGTGCGCGCCAGGGCGCAGATGATGGGCCCGTCTACGTCGCGCGCGATCGTGTTGACGCACTCGAAGTCGCCCTGGCTGGTGATCGGGAACCCCGCCTCGATGACGTCGACGCCCATGCGGGCCAGGGCGCGGGCGATCTCGAGCTTCTGGGCGGTGTTGAGCGCCACGCCGGGGCTCTGCTCACCGTCCCTCAGCGTCGTGTCGAAGAACCTGACGTAGCTCATGCCTCCACCCCCTCCTCCGCCTCCTCCTTGGCGCCGATGAACGGCATCATCTTCCGGAGGCTCGAGCCGACCTTGGCGACCTGTGACTCCGCCGAGTTGCGGCGCCCCGTCTTCAGCGTGGGTTGGCCCACCTTGTCGTCGAGCAGGAACTGCTTGGCGAACGCGCCCGACCTGATGTCCGCGAGGACGTCGCGCATGGCGCGCTTGACGTCGTCGGTGACGATGCGCGGCGCGGTGACGTAGTCGCCGTACTCGGCCGTGTTCGAGATCGAGTAGCGCATCTTCTCGAAGCCGCCCTCGTAGATCAGGTCGACGATCAACTTCATCTCGTGCACGCACTCGAAGTAGGCGAGCTCCGGCTGGTAGCCGGCCTCAACCAGCGTCTCGAAGCCGGCCTGCATGAGGGCCGTGACGCCGCCGCACAGCACGGCCTGCTCGCCGAAGAGGTCGGTCTCGGTCTCTTCCTTGAAGGTCGTCTCGAGCACGCCGCCCCGGGTGCCGCCGATCGCCTTGGCGTAGGCGAGGGCCCGCTGCGTGGCCGTGCCGGTGGCGTCCTGCTGCACCGCCACGAGGCAAGGGACGCCTCCGCCCTCGCGGTAGGTGCGGCGCACCAGGTGACCCGGGCCCTTGGGGGCGACCATGAAGCAGTCGACGCCGGCGGGCGGGGCGACCTGGTGGAAGTGGACGTTGAAGCCGTGGGCGAAGAGCAGCGCGTCGCCGGGCTTGAGGTGGGGCTCGATATCCGACCGGTAGACGGCCCCCTGCACCTCGTCCGGTAGCAGGATCATCACCAGGTCGCCCGCCGCCGCGGCTGCGGGCACCTCCATGACCTCGAGCCCGGCCGCCTCGGCGGCGGCCCACGAGTTGGAACCGCGGCGCAGTCCGACGACTACCTTGCAGCCGGAGTCGCGGGCGTTCAGGGCGTGGGCGTGGCCCTGCGATCCGTAGCCGATGACCGCGATGGTCTGGCCCTCGAGGTGCTGAAGGTTCGCGTCGGAGTCGTAGTAGATCTTCGCCATGTGATGTGCTCTCTTCCTTGATCCTGGTCAACCGGCCCGGGGGGCCGGGAGCGTGGGTCGGGGCCGGGCCTGCCGGCTCGGCGTGTCGCTTTAGGGCCGCCGAGGCGCTTTTCAGCGCTCGGCGCGATGCGGTCGAGGCTGCTTCAGGCGGCCCTGGCGCGCCCCCTCTCCTGCTCCTCCCGCTGCTCGGTGCGCTCGAGGGCGACCATGCCGGTGCGCACCAGCTCGACGATCCCGAACGCCTTCATCTGCGAGATGAAGGCAGCCAGCTTGCCGTCGTCGCCCGTCACCTCGAAGGTGAGGGCCTCCCTGGCGACATCGACGATGCGAGCCCGGAAGTCCTGCGCGATCTGCCTGATCTCGACACGGTCTTCCGGCGTCCTGACGGCCACCTTGATGAGCATGAGCTCGCGCCCCACGTACGCGGAGCCGGAGTGGTCGATGACGGTGATGACGTCGATGAGCTTCTGGAGCTGCTTGGAGACCTGCTCGACGGTGGAGTCCTCCCCCGAGACGACGAACGTCGTGCGCGAGAGGCCGGGGCGCTCGGTCTTGGCGACCGAGAGCGACTCGATGTTGTAGCCGCGCCTGGCGAAGAGGCCGGCCACGCGAAGCAGGACGCCCGGTTGGTCACGGACCGTGACGGAGAGGACGTGACGGGAGATCGTCACGCCGGCACCGCCGTCGCGGGCTCGGGCTCGGCTTCTGACTCGGGTTCCTGGTCGCCGATGATCATCTCGTCGACACCGGCGCCGGCCGGGACCATGGGCCAGACCTTCTCGGCCTCGTAGACGACGAAGTTGAGCAGCACCGGCTCACCCTTGGCCAACGCCTCCGGTATCAGACGGCGAGCGTGGTCGCGGTCGAAGACGTTGTGGCCCTCTATGCCGTACGCCTCGGCCAGCTTGGCGAAGTCCGGGTTGGAGTCCGCCAGGTAGATCTCCGAGTACCGCTGGGCGTGGAACAGCTCCTGCCACTGCCTCACCATGCCCAGCACGCCGTTGTTGAGGATGCAGATGACGACGGGTAGTCGGTGCTTCGACAGCGTGGCGAGCTCCTGGATGTTCATCTGCACGCTGCCGTCGCCCGCGATGCAGACGACGGTCTCGCCCGGTCTGGCGAACGCCGCGCCGATCGCCGCCGGCAGCCCGAAACCCATGGTGCCAAGGCCGCCCGACGTGATGAAGCTGCGCGGCTTCTTGGGCGGCATCAGGCGGGCGGCGAACATCTGGTGCTGGCCGACCTCGGTCGTGACGATCGCGTCGCCGCAGGCCGACCGGATCATCTCCAGCACCTCCTGCGAGACGAGCGGCTTGTCCGTCTTGTAGCGCTCCGGGTAGCGCTCCTTCCACTCCTTGAGCTGCGCTCGCCACGGGTCGATCTCGAGCCTCGGCAGCAGCGCCTGGAGGCGCGGCAGCACGTCACGCAGGTCACCCACCACCGGCACGTGCGCCTTGACGAGCTTGGAGATCTCGGCGGGGTCTATGTCGATGTGGACGACCGTCGCGTTCGGCGCGAAGCGGCTGAGCTTGCCGGTGACGCGGTCGTCGAACCGCAGGCCCGCGCCCAGGATCAGGTCGCAGTGGGTGATGGCGCGGTTGGCGGTGACGGTGCCGTGCATGCCGGGCATGCCCAGGACGTTGTCCTCGCCGGGCGGGTAGGCGCCGATGCCCATGAGCGTCGTGATGACGGGTATGTCCGTGTGCTTGGCGAACGCCGCGACCTCGTCCGGTGCGATCTGGCCTCCCCCGCCGACGATCATCACGGGCTTCTGCGCGGCCTTGATGGCCTCGGCGGCCTTCTCGATCTGACGCGCGTGGCCGACCAAGGTGGGACGGTACCCGGGCAGGTCGATCTCGGCCTCGAGCGGGCCGTCGTATTCGGCTTGCTGGATGTCCTTGGGCACGTCCACGAGGACGGGGCCGGGCCTGCCGGTGCTGGCGATGTGGAAGGCCTCGGTCAAGATGCGCGGCAGGTCGCGCACGTCCTTGACCAGGTAGTTGTGCTTGGTGACGGGCCCGGTGATGCCGAACACGTCCGCCTCCTGGAAGGCGTCCGTGCCGATGAGGCCAGTGACGACGTTGCCCGTGATCGCGACGACCGCCGAGGAGTCCATGTGCGCGGTCGCCAAGCCGGTGACCAGGTTCGTGGCGCCGGGGCCCGAGGTGGCGAACACGACGCCAACCTTCCCGCTCGCGCGAAAGTAGGCGTCGGCCATGTGCGTGCCGCCCTGCTCGTGCCTCACCAGCACGTGCTTGACCGGCGAGTCGTACAGGGCGTCGTAGACGGGCATTATGGTCCCGCCCGGATGCCCGAACACGACCTCGACGCCGTGCTTCTCGAGCATCTTCATGATCACTTCCGAACCCTTCACCAGCACCTCCTAAGTGTCAAAAGAAGTACCCCGCCGCTCCCTGATGTGAAGCGGCGGGGTACGAAGCCTCGTGCCTTGACCTGTCCTCAGGTCATACGAGAACGACCCCAGCGTCCTAGGACCAGGCCAAGGGACGCTCGGTTGTCGTGGCGGCCTCTCGTCATTGCCGGGGAGTATATGCAGGTGCCGCTGGGGTGTCAACAATCGCGCGGTTTGCCCGTGACGAAGGCAGTTGCGCGCCGCACAGCGATGATGCAAACTGTGGCACACGCTTTCTTAAGGCGGGGAGGTTGGGTCATCGAAATCCTTCGCGTATCAGGCTCCTCACGGCCCAACTCGGTCGCCGGTGCCATCGCCGCCCTCCTGCGCAACGAGGGTGAGGTCGAGGTGCAGGCCATCGGCCCCCACGCCGTCAACCAGGCGGTCAAGGCCATCGCCATCGCGCGTTCCTATATACAGGCAGACGGCCTGGGCCTCGTGACGGTCCCGTCGTTCGTCAAGCTCGAGCTGCACGACGAGGAGCGCACCGCCGTCAGGTTCGCCGTGGAGTCCTACAAGGACCAGCGCGAATGACGTCGGCGCCCGGGCGGCGCTCGACTCGTAGGCAAAGCGAGGGTAAGTGACGGCTGCGGACCAGTCGGGCTCGCGCATGTCCGGCCCGAGCGAACCCTCTCCGGATCCGGGTACGGCACGCCGAACCGCGCTCGGCGCCGTGGTGCGCGTGCTCTCCGGGGCGTACCTGTCACGTGCCATCAGCGAGGCACTGACCGAAGGGAAACTGAACGGTCAGGACCGGTCGCTGGTGACGGAGCTGGCCTACGGCACGCTCCGCTACCTGATCGCGCTGGACTCACGTCTGGCTCCCTTCCTCAGCCACCCAGACAGGCTGCCGCCCGAGGCCCGCGCAGCCCTGCGCCTGGGCGCATACGAGCTCCTCTACCGGGGCACGCCCGCCTACGCGGCGGTGGACGCCTGGGTCGAGGTGGCCAAGGCGGTGAGCCCCAAGCACCTCAAGCTCGTGAACGCCGTGCTCAGGCGTGTGTCTGAGGCGGTCGGCGACGACACCGCCCAAGTGGCAGTGGACGCTTCCCAGCCTGTCGGCGACGCCGCCCCGGACCCGGAGCGCGACCTGTCGCTGCCGAGCTGGTTGTTCGCACGGTTCGTGGCCAGCCTGGGACCGGAGGCCGCTCACCGTGCCGCGCTTGGGATGCTCGAGCCGGAACCTCTGTGGCTGACCGCGTACACGCCGGAGGCGGAGCGAACGTTGGCGTCACAGGGTGTCGAGGTCAGGCGGGGACCAGAGCTGCCCTTGCCCCCCGAGGTCCCCGTTCGACCGTGGCCCACCTCGCTGTCGGTGCGCTCACCAACGCCGCTCGCCGGGTTGCGCGCCTTCCAGCGCGGCTTGGTCCAGCCACAGAACCCCGCCTCCCTGTACGCGGCCCGTCTCGTGGGGGCCGAGGAGGGCGACCTCGTTTACGACCTGGCCGCAGGGCACGGCGTCAAGACCGCGGCGCTCGCCGCGTCGGGCGCCGAGGTCGTGGCCGTTGAGCTGTCCGCGGGCCGTTCCCGGCGGTCGCAGCGCAACCTGCGGCGCCTGGGACTGGCCGCCAGGCACGTGATCGCCGACCTGTCGTCGGGCCCGTCCGATGCCCTGGCGCCCCCCGGCGACTCCGTCCTCCTGGACGCGCCTTGCAGCGGCACAGGTACGCTGCGCGGGAACCCAGAGATCAAGCTCAGGCTGAAGGAGTCCGACCTGGCCGAGATGGCAGCGACGCAGGCGCGGATGCTGGCCACCGCAGCCACGGCGGTCAGGCCGGGCGGCACGCTCGTCTACGCGGTGTGCTCCTTGACGCCCGAGGAGGGCGTGGCGCAGGTCGAGCGCTTCCTCGCCGCGACGCCTGGCTTCGAGGCCCTGGGTATGCCGGCCGGCCCACCGTTCGTCGCGCCACAGGGGCCTGGCGCGTACGTCTTGCCTGTAGGCGGCCTCGACGGCTTCTACCTGGCCAGGTTGAGTCGCACGGCGTGAGACCGCTTGGTACCGCCCTCCCGGCGGTCCACGTGGTGCCCTGTTACGTTTGGGCATGGCCAAGCACGCCCCGCCGCTACAGCTCTCCGAGCGCGTCTACGCCCTCACCGGACCGGTCAACTCGGCGATCGTGGCCGGCGAAGGCGGGCGCGCCGTGCTCGTCGACACCGGCCAGGACGCCGACCACGGCCGGCGCATCCGGCGGGCCCTCGAGGAGCTGGAGCTCACGCCCGCCGCGATCCTCAACACGCACAGTCACGCCGACCACTTCGGCGGCAACGACTACCTGGTGCGGCAGTTCCCCGACCTCGAGGTCTACGCTCCACCGTTCGAGGCCGCGATCATCCGTTCGCCCTACCTCGAGCCCGTCTACCTCTTCCACGGCGCGAAGCCGCCGGTGGAGATGACCAGCAAGTGGCTGCAGGCGAAGCCCTCCCCCGTTCATGTGGAGGTGGAGGCCGGCACCGTCGCGCCGGCCGGTGTCGAGCTGCAACTGCTGGACACCAGCGGCCACGCACACCGCATGCTCTCTGTGCTGGTCGGCGACGTGCTCATAGCCTCGGACGCCGTCTTCGGGCCGGCGACGTTGGAGCGCTACCCTCTGCCGTTCGGGCAGGACGTAGGCAAGCAGAAGGCCGCTTACGAGGTCGTCGCCGGGTCCGGCGCTCGAGTCGTGCTGCCGGGTCACGGCGAGCCCGAGGACGGTACCCAGGGCATCGTAGCGGCCAACGCCGCTGCCATCGAGCGCGCCGAGGAGACTGTGCTCAGCGCCTGTGAGAGCGCTACGACCGAGGAGGTACTGGCGGCGGTCGGAGCCGCCCTCGGCCTGGTCATGGAAGACCTGGCGCGCTACCACCTGAACCTGTGCACCGTCTCGGCCTATCTCACGCATCTGCGAGAGACGGGCAGGGTGGGCGAGTCCCTCTCCGCCGGGCGACTCACCTGGCGGCGCGCGGCATGAGGTTGACGAGCGCCGGGGCTGCCCGCATGGTCACGGGCAGCGCGCACCTGCTCGAGGTTGCCGGCCTGAGGCTGCTCATCGACTGCGGCCTGTTCCAGGGCCCGGCGGACGTCGAGGCCCTCAACCGCCAGCCGTTCGCGTTCGACGCCTCCTCGCTGGACGCGGTCCTCGTCACGCACGGGCACCTCGACCACGTGGGTCGACTGCCGCTGCTCGTGAAGCTGGGGTACGCGGGCCGCTTCTACGCCACGCGCGGCACCCGGGACATCGCGAAGATCATCCTCAGGGACGCGGCCTCGCTTCAGGTCGAGGATTACCAACGGGCGCTGCGCAAGGCGGCCAGGGCGGGTCGGGCGAGCGAGGTGCCGGGGCCGCTGCTCGACGTCGCCGATGCCGAGGAGGCGATCTCGCGCTTCACCACCGTGGAGCTGGGCGAGCCGCTCGACCTGGGTGGCGGCGTGAGGGTCACCTACGAGTCCGCCGGCCACATCCTCGGCAGCGCGTACCTGGTGCTTGAGGCCGCGGGCAAGCGGGTGGTGTTCTCCGGCGACCTCGGCAACCGCCAGAGCGCCCTCCACTTCACCGCACAGCCGCCGGTCGACGCCGACGCGATCCTGCTCGAGACGACGTACGCCGACCGCACCCACAGGTCCCTCGAGGACACGCGAGCCGAGTTCGCCGAGGTAGTATCCACGGCCCTGCAGGCGGGCGGCAACGTGCTCATCCCGACCTTCGCCGTCGAGCGCGCCCAGCAAGTCCTCTACGAGATCTACCGTCTGGTTCGCGAGGGGCGCATCCCCGACCTGCCCGTCTACCTCGACTCGCCCATGGCGACGCGCGTGACGCGCGAGTACCGCGAGGGCATAGGCGAGCTGAAGCCGGAGGTGGCGCGCGTGTTCGCGGAGGGCGGCGACCCCTTCGACCCCCCGTCTCTGACGTTCACCGTGAGCACCGCGGAGTCGATGGCCCTCAACGACATCCACTCGGGCATGATCGTCCTGGCCGGCTCGGGGATGATGACGGGCGGCCGCATACTCCACCACCTTAAGCACAACCTCTGGCGCGAGGGCGCCAGCGTCATCGTGGTCGGCTATCAGGCGCGAGGCACGCTGGGCAGGGCGCTGGTAGACGGGGCTACGCATGTGCGGATCTTCGGGGAGACCATCGTCGTGAAGGCGAGCATCCACACTATCGGCGGGTTCTCGGCCCACGCCGACCAGGACGACCTGCTGGCGTTCATCGACCGGTCCCAGGACGCGCGGCTCCTCTTGGTGCACGGCGAACCGGAGGTGATGGACGGGTTCGCCGCGCAGCTACGGGCCGCCGGCCGAGACGTGGTCACGCCGGAGCTGAACGTGCCCCTGGACGTGCTCCCGGGCGTTTCGTAAGCCAGGTCACGGAGGTCCCGGCTAGTCAGCCACCTTACGGAGACACGTGTCAGGCAGGGGTTCTACTTGGGCCATGGATTGGGAGCTTCCGGTCATCGCGCTGCGCACCCAGGTGGTGCTGCCGCGAACGCTAGAGAACGTAGACGTCGGCCGTCCGAAGTCGAAACGGGCGCTGGAAGAGGCCCAGGCCGGCGACAACCGCGTCGTGCTGGTGGTCCAGCGCGACGCCCGCGTGGACGACCCCACCGGCGAGGACCTCTACGCAGTGGGCACGCTCGCGATCATCAAGCAGGTCATCAGGCTGCCGAACGACACGCTGCAGGTGCTGGTGGAGGGCCGCGAACGCGCCAGCATCGGCGACTACCTGCCCGGCCCCGCCCTCCGCGCGCAGATCACGACGGTGGCGGAGAACACTGCCGAGGCCGCCTCGGCGCGCACCCAGGCGCTGGTCGAGCAGGTGAAGTCTGCTTTCGGCGAGTACTCGCAGCAGAACAAGAACCTCAGGCTGGACTCGTTCCACCTCGAGAACCTGCGCGGCATGAAGGAGCCCGGCCCGCTGGCGGACCTCATCGCCAAGTACTCCACCTGGGACGTCGCTGACAAGCAGGCCGCGCTGGAAGAGGCCGACGTCGCCAAGCGCCTCGAGCTCGTGTACGGGTTCCTGACCCGCGACCTGGAGCGCTTCGAGACCGAGAAGCAGATCTCGGCGCGCGTGAAGTCGCAGATGGACTCCAACCAGCGCGAGTACTTCCTGCGCGAGCAGATGAAGGCCATCCAGAAGGAGCTCGGCAACGACGAGGGCTCCGAGACCGAGGAGCTGCGCAAGAAGGTCGAAGAGAAGAACATGCCCGAGCATGCGCAGGAGCGCGCGCTCAAGGAGATCGACCGCCTAGAGAAGATGGCGGCCGGCTCCCCCGAGGCGACGGTCGTGCGCACCTACCTCGATACCCTGCTGGACCTGCCCTGGTCCGAGGTCGACGAGGAGCATCTCGACGTCAAGCACTCCGAAGGGATCCTCGACGAGGACCACTACGCCCTCGAAGAGCCCAAGGAGCGCATCGTCGAGTTCCTCGCCGTCCGTCAGCTCACCAAGGACATGGAGGGCTCCGACTACAAGGCCCCCATCCTGTGCCTGGTGGGCCCCCCGGGGGTCGGCAAGACGTCCCTGGGCAAGTCCATCGCCCGCAGCCTCAACCGCAAGTTCGTGCGCATGAGCCTGGGCGGCGTGCGCGACGAGGCCGAGATCCGCGGCCACCGCCGCACGTACATCGGCAGCCTGCCCGGCCGCATCATCCAGGGCATGAAGACGGCGGGCACCATCAACCCGGTCTTCCTGCTGGACGAGGTCGACAAGATGACGGCGGACTTCAGGGGCGACCCCTCCTCCGCCCTGCTCGAGGTACTGGACCCGGAGCAGAACAACACCTTCGCCGACCACTACCTCGAGATCCCGTACGACCTCTCCAAGGTCATGTTCGTCACCACGGCCAACACGCTCAACACCATCCCGCGGCCGCTGCTGGACCGCATGGAGGTCATCCAGATCCCGGGCTACACGCTGCCCGAGAAGATCGAGATCGCCAAGCGCTACCGCGTGCCGCGCCAGCTCAAGGACCACGGCCTGGCCGACCACCTCGAGATCACCGACGAGGCCATCAAGCGCATCGTGACCGAGTACACGCGCGAGGCCGGCGTGCGTAACCTGGACCGGCTCATCGCCAAGGCCGCTCGCAAGATGGCCAAGGAGTACCTGTCCGAGCCGTGGGAAGACAAGATCGTCGTGGACGAGGCCAAGGTCCGCGAGCTGCTCGGTGTGCCTCCGTTCCGTGACGAGCAGGCCGAGAAGGAGCCGCAGGTCGGCCTCTCCCACGGCCTGGCCTGGACCAGCGTGGGCGGCGTGACCCTGGACATCGAGGCCGTCGTGATGCCCGGCAAGGGCAACGTCACGCTCACCGGCCAGCTGGGTGACGTCATGAAGGAGAGCGCCCAGGCCGGCATCGCCTACCTGCGCCGGTACTCAGACGAGTTCGGCGTGCCGTCAGACTTCTACGAGAAGCACGACCTCCACGTGCACGTGCTCGAGGGCGCCACGCCCAAGGACGGCCCCTCGGCCGGCATCGCCATGGCCACGGCCGTGGTCAGCGCTCTGACGGGGCGGCAGGTGCGCGGCGACGTCGCCATGACCGGCGAGATCACGCTGCGCGGCCGGGTGCTGCCCATCGGCGGCCTCAAGGAGAAGCTGTTGGCGGCTCACCAGGCCGGCATCAAGACCATCATCATCCCCAAGGAGAACGAGGCGAACCTCGAAGAGGTGCCAGAGGCCATCCTCGGCGACCTCGAGGTCATCCCCGTCAGCGGCTTCCGCGAGGTCTTGGGCGTCATGCTTGTCGAGGAAGACGGCCAGCCGCCGGCTTTCGTGCCACCGCTCGGCGAAGACAGGCCGTCGGCCGGCATCTCGCCGGGAGCCTA
>DASVCK010000002.1:0-4866 GCA_036381675.1 Trueperaceae bacterium
CTGCGTGACCATCCACGGGACCAACGGCGTCCTGGTCGAGGACGTAGCCGCGTTCGGGACGTATGGCCACTGCTTCTTCCTGGAAGACGGCGACGAGACCGGCAATGAGCTCTACGGCAACCTCGCGCTGCAGGTGCTCAGGCCGCCCGACGACGACGCCGTCCTGCCGTCCGACTACTCGTACCTCGGCCCCGCGGCTTTCTGGGTCACCAACCCTGACAACGTCCTCGTCGCCAACGTGGCCGCCGGGTCCCAAGGCAGCGGGTTCTGGTACGCGTTGCCGGAGCACCCGACGGGCCTGGCGGCGCAGAAGACCGACATGTGGCCGCGCCACACGCCGCTCGGCGAGTTCAGAGGGAACGTGGCGCATTCGAACAGGCAGGTGGGGCTCCACGTGGACAACGGACCCACGGCCGACCTGGCGAGCAACCCGCCCACCTGGTACGAGCCGCGCCTCGACGTACACGACGAGGAGACGGCTGTGACCGCCTACTTCGAGGACTTCGACGCGTACAAGCACAGGGACGCTGGCGCCTGGTTCAGGGGCTCCCATGCCGTCCTGCGGGGCGGGGTGCTCAGCGACAACGCTCGGGGCGTCACCTTCGCCTCGGACGAGAGCGGTGCCCAAGGCGTGAGCTTCGTGGGGGAGACGCCGAACGTCGGCACCTGGCCCGAGTGGGACGACGACAGCGCGGCGGCCGGTCGTCATCTGCCACAGCCGTCGCACGCCGACTACACGCTTCGCGGCTTCGAGTTCTACGACGGCACGGTCTTCGTCGAGGACAGCCGGTTCGCCGGCTACGTGCCGAACGACAGGCGGCAGGCCGCCGCCATCACGTACCTGGACTTCACCGACTACGCCACCACGGCAGACAACTACGCCAGTGGGCTGAGCTTCGCTGCGGGCACGAACCGCGTGTACCTACACAGCCGGGACACGGTGCCCGACCTGGCCGGAGAGGACGGGTACCGCAGCGCCGTGTTCCTCGACGTCGACGGCAGCGTGACGGGAACGCCCGGCCGCTGGGTGACGGTCAACAGCCCGTTCCTCGCCGGTGCGGGCTGCGTGAAGCGAGAACAGTGGAACGCGTACGCGTGTGACGGCCGCTTCGTCAACCTGACTCTCGACGTCGTCTCGGGTCCCGCGGCTGGCGCCGCACCCGTGACGATCCGCCGCGGCGCCGGGCCGGAGCACGTCATGTACGGCTCCCCCGACGCGGTGCCGCACTACTTCAGGACGGTCGTGCCCTACGACGCCGAGTTCGGGTATCAGTACGCCGGCACGCCTACGCACCTCCGCATCGGGCTCACGGACGGAGTGGGGCCCGGGGACGCGATCGTCACCTCCGTACCGTGGTCCTCGGACGTGGCGTACCTCTACAAGGACTGGTGGGTGGACGACCGGAACCGTCAGGCGCCGGTGGGCTCGCTGGCCGCGCTGCGGGAGTCCCAGTCCCCGGCCTACTTCGTAGACGCTGGCCGCCTGTGGCTCAAGCTGGTCGTGCAAGACGATCACGATTGGGCGTACCTGGACGTCTGCGTCCAGGCCTTGTGCCAGTGAGGCCCATGACGTGCCCCGACACCAGGCGGCGCATGCCGGAACGCGTGTCGAGCGCGAGTAGCATGGCCTCATGGAGTACCGGATAGAGAAGGACACGCTCGGCGAGGTCAGGGTGCCCGCGGACCGCTACTGGGGTGCGCAGACCGAGCGTTCGAGGCAGAACTTCAAGATCGGCGGGCAGCGCATGCCCATCGAGGTCATCTACAGCTTCGCGGTCCTCAAGAAGGCGGCCGCTTTGGTGAACGCCGACCTGGCCGGCCTGGAGCGCGAGAAGGTGGACCTGATCGCCCGCGTGTGCGACGAGATCCTAGAAGGCAAGCTGGACGACCACTTCCCGCTCGTGGTGTGGCAGACCGGCTCGGGCACGCAGTCGAACATGAACGTCAACGAGGTCGTCGCGAACCGGGCCAGCGAGCTCACCGGCAACGCGTTGGGCAGCAAGACGCCGGTTCACCCGAACGACGATGTCAACAGGAGCCAGTCGTCAAACGACACGTTCCCCACGGCCATGCACATCGCTGCCTACGGGAAGCTGACGGACCACACGCTGCCCGCGCTGCGACATCTCCACGAAGCGCTGGCGGCGAAGGCGCGAGAGTTCGCCGGCATCGTGAAGATCGGCCGCACCCACCTGATGGACGCCACACCGCTCACGCTCGGCCAGGAGTTCGGCGGCTACGCGACGCAGGTCGCCAAGTCGATCGAGGCCATCGAGAACGCGCTGCCGCATCTCTCTGAGCTTGCCCTGGGCGGCACCGCCGTCGGCACAGGGCTCAACGCCCCCAAGGGCTTCGCCGAGCAGGTCGCGGCCAAGATCGCCGACCTGACCGGCAACCCGTTCCGCACCGCCGACGACAAGTTCGAGGCGCTGTCGGCCAACGACGCCGTGGTCGAGGCCTCCGGCGCCCTCAAGCGCGCTGCCGTGGCCTTGATGGCGGTGGCGAACAACATCAGGCTCCTGGGCTCAGGACCGAGGAGCGGCATCGGCGAGATCCGCCTGCCCGCCAACGAGCCGGGCTCGAGCATCATGCCAGGCAAGGTCAACCCTACGCAGGCCGAGGCGCTGACCATGGTGTGCGCGCAGGTGATGGGCAACGACATGACTATCGCGGTGGCGGGCTCGCACGGTCACCTGCAACTGAACGTGTTCAAGCCCGTGATGATCTACGACCTGCTCATGTCGGCGCAGCTGCTGGGCGACGCGTGCGAGAGCTTCCGGGTCAACTGCGTCGAGGGCATCGAGGCCGACGAGCGCCGCATCCGGACGCACCTGGAGAACTCCCTGATGCTGGTGACGGCGCTGAACACGAAGATCGGCTACTACAAGGCCGCCGAGATCGCCCAGAAGGCGCACCGTGAGGGCACGACCCTCAAGGAGGCGGCGCTGGCGCTCGGGTACCTGACCGCCGAGGAGTTCGACGCGGCCGTGGTGCCTGAGGAGATGGTTTAAAACGTTCCGGGGTGCCTGCCCGCCAGGGCAGGTACCCCCGAGCGGAGCGAGTAGGAACCTTCATACTCGGCTGCCAATGAGGGCAGGTACCCCCGACCGGAGCGAGAAGGAACCTTCAGATCCTCCTACGGCCGATGGCCGGCTAACGACCTCGGTTGTCGATGATCTCGGCGTCCTCCGGCAGCGCCCGCACGTCCTCGGGGTCTAGCCCCTGGTTCGTGACCAGCTGCTCGGCGTTCAGCTCCGCGACCACGCGCCCCTCGGCCTCCTTGAAGACCAGGCGCCGCGGCAACCAGTCCGAAGCGAGCACCGTGGCGTCCACGTCGAGGATCATGGCCGCCGGGTCCTTGTTGGCGAAGTTGAGGTGGTACACCGCGCCCGAGTCGCCCTGCTCCACCGAGACGATCTGAGCCTCGTACCCAGCCAGGATCTGACCGAGGTCAAGCGACAGGTTCGCGGTCGCACCGTCCTGGCCGGCCGGCAGCATGCCGCCGAGCGCGTCGGGGTCGTCCGCGTCGAAGATCGTGACCTGGTGCGTCAGGAACGAGTAGCTGTACACCGAGTCGCCGTCCAGCACGATCTGGTTGTCGGCCAGGGCGTCGGGCTGGATGATGTAGGCGCTCGCCAAGTTGAGCTGGGGCATCACCTGGATCTCGATCTCGAGTGGGAACTCCGTGCCGTCAGCGTCGATGACGCGCCCGGTCAGCAGGAACGCGGCGTCGTCCAGCGCGGTGGCCGCGGCCGTGACGTTGTCGAGCACGTCTTCGACGGGCAGCGCGTCCTGTGCGGATGCGACGGCGCCCAGCGCGAGTAAGGCGAGGAGGAGGCCGGACGTCGCCAGCCGGGAGAGCGTGCTCCTGGGGTCCATGCAGTCCAACTTAACCGACCGGCGCCGTGGCGACCATACGCGTGCAACACGTCACACCTCAGGATGAAGGACCTTTTAAGTCGACCATCACGTGAATGAAAAGACCGGTGCTACCCTCCACGAAGAAAGGAGGCAGGCCATGTTCAAACGACTGTTGGGCCTAGCCTTGCTCTTCGCCTCCGCGGCCTCCGCACAGATCGTGGTCAGCCCCCAGGCGATAGTGGTCAACCCCCGCCCCAGCTTCGACGTCGAGGTCTGGCTCGACCGCGACACGTCCGGTGACAACGCACCGTCCTACGCCGTGGGCGAGGAAGTGCGCATCTCCGTTCGTCCGGCAGAGACCTCCTACGTCTACGTCTTCGATGTCAAGCCGAACGGCGACGTGACCCAGATCTTCCCCAACCGCTTCGACGACAACAACCGGGTGAGCGGCGGGCAGACGATCACCATCCCGCCGAGGAACGCCAGGTACGTGTTCAACATCGCGCCCCCGCGCGGTCTGTCCAAGGTCATCGCGATCGCCAGCAAGACGCGCCTGAACACCAGCCAGCTGGCGTCGTTCCAGAACGAGGACCAGCTCTTCGCCTCCAGCACGATCGGCGAGGAGGGCTTCATCCAGGGTTTCCGCATCGTGGTGAACCCCGTGCCCCAGACGGACTGGGTGACGGACACCGCCCTCTACTACGTGGGTGATCGGCCGCAGGAAGCCGCCTACGGCACCATCTCCATGCAGACGAACCCCAACGGCGCCGAGGCGTACGTCGACGGCAACTTCGTAGGCTTCACACCGCTCTCCTTCGGCACCCGGCCGGGCAGGCACGATGTGCGCTTCGTCCTGGACGGCTACGAGGAGTTCACGACCAGCGTGAACGTGAGGCCGGGGCGCACCGAGTCGGTCAACGCCACGCTGAACCAGCGCGTGTCTGCGGGAACGGCCAGCTTCACCAGCTCGCCGAGCGGGGCAGACGTCTACGTCGACGGCAGGTA
>DASVCK010000003.1:0-7025 GCA_036381675.1 Trueperaceae bacterium
CAGAAGCGGTCCTGGTTCTCGCGCCTGATCATGAGCACGCCGCAGATGCGGCGGCTCGGCCCTGTGCTCCTGCGGCAGTTGGCGTCGGAGCCCGGCCAGAGGCTCTTGTGGGCAGGGTGGTACGACCCCTCGCAGATCACCCCCGAGCAGGAGGCCCTCTTCCGGGAGCCGTTCACCGTCGAGGGCTGGGACGTCGCGCTGTGGCGGCTCTCCCAGGCCGATGCCCCGGGCGACTTGGATGGACAGCTGGGCGGGCTGGACCTCCCGGTCCTCGTCGTCGCAGGCCAGGAGGACGGCGTCGTGCCGGTCGAGCAGTCGGAGAGGCTCGCGGCACAGCTGCCCGACGCCGAGCTAGTCATGGTGCCGATGTGCGGGCACGCCGTGCAGGAGGAGTGCCCCGAGGAGTTGGCCTCTGCCGTGACCGATTGGCTCGCGGAGTAGACTTCCTCTCATGGAATTCCTGAAGAGACTCTCGGAAGTGGCCGGCGTGGCGGGCCGCGAAGAACGCGTTCGCGAGATCATAGAAGCGGAGCTGAAGGGCGTCGTCGATGTCCTCGAGACCGACGCGATGGGCAACCTGCACGCCGTGAAGCGTGCCGGTGAAGGCGCCCCGCGGGCGATGGTCGCCGCGCACATGGACGAGATCGGTTTCTACGTGAAGTTCGTCGACGACAAGGGGTTCTTACGCCTTCAGCAGGTGGGGGGCTTCGACCCGCGGAACCTCTTCGCGCGCCAGGTGACCGTGCACGCGTCGCTCTCGAAAGAGGACCTGCCCGGCGTCATGAACCCCGCCGGCAAGCCCATCCACATCAGCACGCCCGAGGAGCGCTCGAAGATCCCTCTGATCGCGGACTTCTACGTCGACCTGGGCCTGGAACCCGACGAGGTCGAGGCGAAGGTCCGCATCGGCGACATGGTGACCCTCAAGCAGGAGTTCCTGGACCTCGGGAAGGTCGTGACCGGTAAGGCGCTGGACGACCGCGTGGGCTGCTGGATCGCGATCGAGACCCTCAAGCGCCTGGATAACCCCGCCTTCGAGGTGCACACCGTCTTCACCACGCAAGAGGAAGTAGGCCTGCGCGGTGCGCTCACCAGCGCCTTCCGGGTCGAACCCGACGTAGGCATCGCTCTGGACACGACGCTGGCCGTGGACACCCCCGACATCAAGGACCACCAGCGCATCACGAAGTTAGGCGGCGGCGTCGGCCTCAAGGTCATGGACAGCAGCTCCATCTCCACGCGCTGGCTGCTGGACGAGTTCCTGGCTCTGGCCGAGAAGCGCGGCATCGAGCACCAGCTCGAGGTCCTGCCCCTGGGCGGCACGGACGCCGGCGCCATCCAGCGCTCCCGGGTCGGGGTGCCGAGCGTCACCCTCTCCACGCCGTCGCGCTACGTGCATACCGTCACGGAGATGGTCTCCAAGGCCGACCTCGAGGCAGGAGTGGCCTTGCTGACGGCGTTCCTACAAGAAGGCACTGCTAGACTCAAGTCGTGAAGGTAGGCCTCATCAGCGACGTGCACGCCAACGTGCTGGCGCTGGAGGCGGTCCTGGAACAGCTGAAGCTGAGGGGCGCCCAGACGGTCGTGTGTCTGGGCGACCTCGTCGGTTACGGTCCCTCGCCCAACGAGACCATCGACCTCATCCGCCGCGAGGGCATCGTCTGCACGCTCGGAGCGGCCGACGAGCGCCTGGCTTTCCCATTCGCCAGGCGCAAGGCCGTGCGCCACGGCGTGGCCGACGAGACGATCGAGTGGACGAAGGGCGTGATCGAGGACCGTCACCTGACGTTCCTCCAGTCGCTGCCTGTACAGCGCCGGATGGAGACGCCGGCGGGTTGGCTCAGGTTCTTCCACGGCTCGTTCGAAGACCCTACGGAGCGCGTGAACCTCGACCGCGACCCGTTCACGCTCACGCGCCTGCTCAAGAGTCACAAGGCCAAGGTGCTGGCGGCGGGCTCCACCCACGTGCCCTTCTACCGCGAGATCGAAGGGGTGGGCTGGGTCGTGAACCCCGGATCAGTAGGCCTGTCGCTGAACGGCGAGCCGGGTGCCGACTACGCCCTGCTCGAGCTGTCGGAGGACGGCGTCCGCATCGAGATGGACAAGGTCGAGTACGACTTCGCGGCGGTGGCCTTCGATATCGTCGCCTGGGGGCTCCCCTCGATGATCGCCGAGGCGATCCAGATGGGACGCCTGCCCGAGAAGCTGCGCTCCACCGAGGACTACTGACGGCGCCGGTCTCTAGGCGGCTGCGCTCAACCCCATCGCCAACGCCTCGCCGCCGCCTATGCAGATGCTGGCGACGCCGCGAGCCGCGCCGCGCGCCCGCATGGCCGACAAGAGCGTGACGAGGATCCGCGCGCCGGAGGCTCCAATCGGATGGCCCAGCGCGACGGCGCCGCCGAAGACGTTGACGTTCTCTGCCGCCAGACCGAGCTCCTTCATCAGCGCCATGGGCACCACCGCGAACGCCTCGTTCACCTCGTAGACGTCGACGTCGTCAGGCTGCCAGCCAAGCTTCGTGAGCAGCGAGCGGGTGGCGCCTACCGGTGCTGTCGTGAACCACTCCGGCTGCGCGCCGTGGGCCGCGTAACCCTCGATCGTCGCCAGCACGCTCAGCCCGCGCTGCCGCGCCACCTCGTCGGAGGTCACCACCAGTGCAGCGGCGCCGTCGTTGATCGTGCTGGCGTTGCCCGCCGTCACCGTGCCCTCCTTCTCAAAGGCGGGCCGCAGCTTGGGCATCTTCTCGAAGTCCACCTGGTACGGGCCCTCGTCGCGCTCGACCGTCGTGACCTCGCCCTTGCGGCCCTTCACCTCGACCGGCACGATCTCGGCCGCGAAGGTGCCGTCCTCGCCGGCCGCCTGTGAACGGCGGTAGGAGCGGGCGGCGAACTCGTCCTGCTCCTCACGCGTGAACCGGTACTTGGCCGCGCACAGCTCGGCGCACGACCCCATGTGCTTGTCGTTGTAGACGTCCCACAGGCCGTCGTGGATGAGCGAGTCGACCACCTTGGCATCACCCAGGCGGAGGCCTCCGCGTGCGCCCGGCAGGAGGTACGGGGCGTTGGTCATGGACTCCATGCCGCCGGCGACTACCACCTGAGCGTCGCCAACGAGCACCGCTCTGGCGGCCTGGATCACGGCCTCGAGCCCGCTGCCGCACATCTTGTTGATCGTCACGCTGGGGGTTCGGACGTCCAGGCCGGCGTAGATCGCGGCCTGCCTGGCGGGCGCCTGACCCTGGCCGGCCTGGAGCACGTTGCCCATGAACACCGCGTCCACGTCGCCGGGCGTCAGTCCTGCGCGCTCGACCGCGCCCTTGATGGCGGCCGCCCCGAGCTCTCCGGCCTTGAGGGGCGCCAAGCCACCCTGGAAAGCGCCGATGGGCGTTCTGGCCGCCGCGGCGATGACTGCTCTCACGTCGAAGACCTCCATGGGCGCGTAAGGCGCTCCTGAGCGCTCGCGCCACCACGGGCCATGGTAGCCCTCAGCGCCGGAAGGTGATGGTGGCCTCGACGCCGGACCAGGACACGTTCAGGGGCTCGTACAGCGAGAACGTGGCCGGCAGCAGCACGACCGCAGCGACCTCGTGGCCAGGCCCGACCGCACCGACGTCACCGCGGTACACGTGCACCCGGTAGGGCGCCCCCACTTCCAGTCGGCGACCCGACTGCTCGAAGGCGACCGCGGTGCTCAGGGCGCCCTCGGCGAGGGAGGTGCCCATCAGCAGCAGCACGTGGTCGTTCCCGGCTCGCGCAGCCGCGTCGTCAATCACCGCGGTCGCCTCCGGGAAGGCCAACGGCAACAGGTCGAGGTCCAGGAGGAGCAGGCTCTGGTCGTGGGCGAACAACCGCAGCCCCGTGGCGGCGCCTAGCTGGGCCACCTCCCAGCCGGTGCCGGCGTCGGGGCCGGCGACGGCCACGGCGGGCTTCGGCAAGACGATCTTGAGCGTAGCTCCGTCCGGTGCGTACAGGACCACTTCGCCAGCGCTCTCTTCAGCCGCCACGCCCAGTAGTTGCACGGCGTCGAGCGGTAGATACCAGCCGCGATCCCATGCGGCGGCAACCCTTCCGGTGGCCACGGGCGGCTCACCCACGGAGTCGGGCAGGCCGCCTTGGGCCACAGCAGCCGCAACGAACACGGGCGCTGACAGGGGCCACTCGGTGGGCCCCCCGTCGCCCGGCCGCTGCAGCAGCGCCACGGACGACCCGTCGAAGAACGTCGCGACGCCCTCTTCCCCCCGCCACGTGAGCGTCTCGTCCGTAACGGTCACGACGTCCCCGAGCGCGAAGGCCAGCGACCCTGCCTCCACGTACATGACGCCGGCGACCTCGAGGCCATCGACTGTGCCTTGCGCCTGTGCGAGAGCGAACGCGAGAACGAGCAGGACTGCCGCCGTGCGTGCGGACGGAAGGCGCATCGTGTGGAGGCTAGCATGCCCCCTCATGACGCTAGAATCGGTTGAAACGGCCAACACGGGGCACTTGAGGCCGGCATGGCCGAGAGGAGCGGTAGCGCATAGAGAAGGTCCACGGTAAGACGCAGGGTCTGAAGAACCATCAGCTCAAGAGGCTGTCGAACCTGTACAGGAGACGCGTGCCGCCGGAGTCGGCGGTCACGGCAGATCTCGCCCGCGCGATGGCGGACCTCACCGTCGAGCTCGGGCGTGGCGTCAGCGTGCTCATCGACCGTCGCGGGCGGGTCGTGACGGTGGCGGTGGGAGACGCGTCTGACACGCCGCTGCCAACCTACGCGGGCGAGGCCGAGTCACGCCTGGCCGGGCTCCGCCTGGCGCACACGCACCTGAAGCCGGGCGGCCTGTCCGGTACAGACCTCACCACGCTCTTCCTCAACCGACTGGACGCACTGGTGGCCATCGACGTCGATACCTCGCGGACCGGCGGGGACAGCGTGGGCCGGGCGCACCTCGCCACGGTGGCGCCCAACGGCAGCGACGCCGAGGACTGGATCGTCGATGAGCCGCAGCCCATCAGATCGCTCGAGGGCCAGGACGTCCTGGGGCGCGTACGGGCCCTCGAGGAGGAGCTCTCCCGTCAGGCCGGCGCACGCGAGGTGCGGCGCACGAGCGCGGAGCGCGCCGTGCTCGTGGGCCTCGGCCCGGACGACCAGGAGACCGCTTCGCGCATGGCAGAACTCGCTGAGCTGGTGCGCAGCGCGGGCGCCACCGTGGCGGCCACGGTGCTGCAGCGCCGCCAGAAGCCGGACCATCGCACCGTCGTGGGGGAGGGCAAGCTTCAGGAGGCCGTGTCGCTGGCGTTCCACGAGGACGCCGACCTGATCGTCTTCGACAGGGAGCTCACCCCGGCGCAGGCGCGGGAGGTCGAGACGCTGACGAAGCTCAAGGTGCTCGACCGCACGCAGGTGATCCTCGACATCTTCGCCCAGAACGCACGCGGGCGCGAAGCGCAGGTTCAGGTGGAGCTGGCTCAGCTCAAGTACCAACTGCCCCGGCTGGCCGGTCGCGGTGAGGCGATGAGCCGGCTGGGCGGTGGCATCGGCACGCGTGGCCCCGGTGAGACGAAGCTCGAGGTGGACAGGCGCCGCATCCGCGACCGCCTCGCCACGCTCGAGAGCGCGGTCGGGGACATCAGCCGCCGGCGCGCCGAGACCCGCAAGTCGCGCACCGCATCGCAGACGCCTGTCGTCGCCCTCGTCGGCTACACGAACGCCGGCAAGTCGACGCTGTTCAACGCGCTCACCAAGTCCGACGCCCTGTCGCAGGACAAGCTCTTCGCCACCCTGCGGCCCACCACGCGCGAGGGATGGCTGCCGGCGCTCGGCCAATGGGGCGGCAAGGTCGTCTTCACCGACACGGTCGGGTTCATAAGGGACCTGCCGGCAGAGCTCGTGGACGCGTTCAGGGCGACGCTCGAGGAGCTCCACCACGCCGACCTGCTGCTCCACGTCGTCGACGGCGCCTCTCCCGGCGCCCCCGACCGCGTCGAGGCGGTGCAGCGCATCCTCGACGAGCTGGAACTGGAGCCTCCAAGGCTCGTGGTCATCAACAAGTCCGACGCCGCAGACCCACAGGTGCTCGGCCAGCTGCGCGAGCGCTACGGCGCCGTCGCGGTGTCGGCCCTGTCCGGCGACGGCATCGACGAGCTCAAGGCCCAGCTGGCACACGTGCTGCCGCGCGCGGAGGCCGTCACGGCGTGACCGACCTGCGCTCGTTCCTGCAGCTACTGGAGGAGCGCGGCGAGCTGGTGAGGGTGAAGGACCCGGTGTCCACCTTCCTGGAAGCCGCGGCGTTGGCCGACCGCGCCGTGAAGGAGGGCGGTCCCGCCCTGCTGTTCGAGAACGTCGTGGGGCACAGCATCCCCGTGGCCATGAACCTCTACGGCACGGCTCAGCGGACCGCCTGGGCCCTCGGCGTGGACGACCTCAACCAGGTCACGGAGCGCCTGCGGGAGCTGCTCGACCTCAGGCTGGGCGGCGGTCTCATGGGCATGATGTCCAACCTGCCGAAGCTGCGGGACCTGCGGTCGTTGCCGCCGAAGCGGGTGAGGACCGGCCCGGTGCAGACGCGGGTGCTGACCGGCGACGAGATCGACCTCTCCAAGCTGCCTGTGCTCACCACCTGGCCCCAGGACGGCGGGCCCTTCATCACGCTGCCACTGGTCATCACGAAGGACCCCGTCCACGGCGACGTGAACGTGGGCATGTACCGCATGCAGGTGCTGGGCCCGCGCACCACCGCCATGCATTGGCAGCGGCACAAGACCGGCGCCAGGCACTACGAGAGAGCCAAGCGCGCTGGCCAGCGTCTCGAGGTGGCGGTCGCGCTGGGAGGCGACCCGGCGCTCACCTACGCGGCTACGGCGCCCATACCGCCCGTCTCCGGCCTCGACGAGCTCGCCCTGACTGGCTTCCTGCGCGGCCGGCGGGTGGAGGTGGTCAAGGGCGTCACCGTCGACCTCGAGGTGCCGGCGAACGCCGAGATCGTCATCGAGGGCTACGTGGACCCGGCCGCGGACCTCGTATCCGAGGGACCGTTCGGCGATCAC
>DASVCK010000004.1:0-17013 GCA_036381675.1 Trueperaceae bacterium
GATCCGCCATAACGCTATTGCGGCCCGGAACCATGGACCCGGCACGCCGCTCGGAGCATTTGGTCTGGCCCTGGGTTCTGTCAGCTGCAACGGAGGAGAGGAGCGGGCGCAGCAAGTACGGAGCGATGCGCGGCGACGCGCCGCATCTCCTTGTCGCACTCGGCTAAGGCTTGCGGCGGATGAGGCGTGCGTGTCGCCACGAAAGGCCCATCGCTTCGTGGCCCACGGTCGACGATGCACGCCGACGCGGCATGCCGGGACGGTGGTCGACTTGGGCGATGGCCTTGGCACAGGCCAAGGCGGCCCCCACGACCTCCGCGCCATATCGTTATGGCGGTCGACGTCGGGTGATCGCACCGGCCGCATGGTTGCCAGTACCGTCGCTTTCCCATTTGGGCCAAGCTCCGCGTGCGCACCGCAGTCGCCCAAGAGGTCGGCACCCAGAGGAGGGGGCGATAGGGGAGAGGAGACGGTACGCGCAGGTTCACCTCGTGGAGACATGCCCGTCGACGACGCGGGCGGTGCGACTGGCTTCGAACCTGTGGGAGAACGCGAGTCTCCATGGGTGTGGCCAGGCCGCGCCGCTCCTGTCCGGCGCGTTCGTTGACCTCATAGAACAGATCAACAACAACCCCGGAGTTGTTGTTAGTTATTCAGAACCCCATTACTTATTCCTATTAGGCAAGACGAGGAAGCGCGTCCAGGACGGCGCGAACGAGGGCGAGGTGGGACTCTGAGGGTACCCTGGCGGGACAGCTCGGGTACCCGGACGGGGAACCCCCGGGACCTCGAGGGGGAAGAGGCGGTACCAAGTGGGGAGGGAACGGTACTGAAACGGGGAAATGGGGGGACTACCCAGCTTCCTCCCGCTTAATGGGAAAATAGCGGGAAACCGTTGACTGACGATTCCCACTGGACGTAGGATGCGTTTGAAAGGCCGAAGAGCTTGGAAGGGCGGGATGAACGCTTCGAGTACACGTGCGACGCCCACGGATGACGTTACCGCGGTAGAGGTTGAGCCGCTCGCCCTGAAGGGCAGGCGGGGCGGCGTCAGAGCCAAGCGTGGAGACGCGCGAAGCGCGGACCACAGAGGCGGCTCGAAACTAGCGGTGACGCAGGCTAATCCGTTGGCGCTCAGCCGGCAGGAGATGGGGATCCTCAGCAAGCGCTTGTTGGTCTTGGCGCTCTCGGACGTGACCAGGAACGATGACGACCTAGAGCCCATCCGGATCACGGCCTGGGAGTTCGCGCAGTTGTTCAACATCAGAGGCAAGAGCATCTACTCGCGTATCGAGGAGTCCGCACGGGAGCTGCTCGAGCAGACGGTACAGGTGAAGGAGCCCAACGGGGACTGGGTGATGTTCCAGTGGGTGTCCGAGGCGCGTTACGAGAACGGTCGCGATAGCAAGGATCAGATGGCGTGCATAGAGCTGAAGATCCACGAGAAGCTCAAGCCCTACCTCCTGCAATTGCGACGTGACTTCAGCATCATCCCCACGGACCAGCTGCTCAGCTTCGAGAGCTTCAACAGCATGAGGCTCTTCGAGGTGCTCTACACCGCGAGCTACGCCGGTGAGAGGCAGCGCCTGACGTTCGACGTCGACGACCTCAAGCTTCGGCTCGGACTCGACGGCAAGTACGAGCGCTTCAAGGATTTCAAGTACGTCCTCGATAGGGCCCAGCAGGAGTTCGCGAAGTACACCTGCCTCGTCTTCGACTACGAGGCGGCGAAGGTAGGCCGCAAGTACCAGCGGGTCACGTTCCACATCGAGAAGAACGACGTGTTCAAGCCTCGCATCCGGCTGCCGGCCAGCCTGGCGAAACGGGTGCCTCGACCGGCCGATAAGCAGCGTCTGCTCAAGGAATTGCAGGCCGCGGATGCGTTGAGAGAGATCGGCTGGGCTCAAGACGCCGACCGCACCGTGGCGCAGTACGGTGCTGATCGTGTACTGCGTGTCGTGGCCTACGCTCGTCAGTTGCAGGCGAAGGCCGAGGCCGCGGGACGGCCGATCTACAACCTGGCCGGCTTCGTCAACAGCTTGCTGGCCCAGGGTGTCGAACCGCCCGCCGAGCAACCCGCCGAGGAGGCCAAAGACGCCACGATGACGGCGGACGACGCGCGCAGCATCGCGGCCAGCATCCTGGACGCGTTCCTTCAGGCACGCAAACGCCTCGCCAGCGCCGCCTGGCAGGAGATGACGCCCGACAACCGCGAGTTGGTGCACACGATCATGCAGGCCACGCTGCACCGCTTCACCCTCCAGAGGATCGCGGCTGACGACTGGCAGGGGACGCTGTACGAGGCGAAGCGCACAGAGGTGATGGCCAGCCACGGCTTCGTGACCTTCCCGCCGCACCTCCGCGACGTCAAGGCCTACGTGGGCACCGAGAGCGTGCTGTCGGAGTACTCTGCCAAGGCGCAAGAGTCGATCCTCTCGGCGCTGGAGGAGGCGGCCTAGATGTGTGGACGCTACACGCTCTACAGCCACGAGGACGACCTGGCCACGCTCTTCGAGGTCGAGACGTACCCCCTCACGCCGCGTTACAACATCGCCCCTACGACGAGCGTGCCCATCATCAGACAGCGCTCTGGCGGGCAGAGGGTCATGGAGGAGATGCGTTGGGGGCTGCTGCCGCACTGGGTGAAGGACCCGAAGGACTTCAGGTCGAGCCTGTTCAACGCTCGCGCCGAGAGCGCCGGGGAGAAGCCGTCGTTCCGTGACTCGATGAGGTCTCAGCGCTGCCTGGTGCCCGCCTCGGGGTTCTACGAGTGGCGGACTGAGGACGGGGCCAAGCAACCCTATTACGTCTACCGAGCCGACGGCCAGCCGATGGCCTTCGCCGGCCTTTGGGCGCTCAACCGCAACGGCGAAGTGCCGATCGCGTCTTGCACCATCTTGACCACCGAGGCCAACGTCGAGATGCGGCAGCTGCACCACAGGATGCCCGTGATCCTGGAGAAGGACGAGTGGGACCGGTGGCTCGATGCCGATGAGAAGGACCCGACCAGACTAGAGGACCTGCTGGACCCGGCCGATGGTGGCATCCTGACGATGCATCCCGTGGACAGGTCCGTGGGAAGTCCGAAGTTCGACAGCCCCGCCTGCGTACAGCGCCTCGCCTGATCTGTCGGCCACATCACACGGTCACCTTATTTACTAAGGTAACGTAGGGGTCATGAGCCCACTCGGTCTCCTGGCCGTCGCGTTCGCCGTCGTCACCTTCGGTGGCGGCGCGATCGTCTACCTGTACGACGTGCTCGAGGAACGCCTGTCACGGCGCCCCGCCACGGGCGGTGGGCGGTCAGCGCTGCGTCGCCCCAACGTTCGGGTAGCACCCAGACAGCCAGGCTTGGCGCGTGGGCTGGTCGTCACCGTGAAGGCCGGGGGACGCCAGGGCAATGGGGGAGAGGTGACCCTCAGGGCCAGGCATTAAGATCGGGCGCATGGAAGCCATCTCGGATGCCGAGAAGCGCGTCCGCGCCTTGCGGAGCGAGCTGAGCAGGCACAACCACCTCTATCACGTGCTCGACCAGCCGGAGATCTCGGACGAGGCGTACGACGCTTTGCTCGCCGAGCTTAAAGAGCTCGAGGAACGGTACCCGGAACTCATCACCGCAGACTCGCCCACCCAGCGGGTAGGCGGTGCGCCGGTCTCCGGGTTCGCCAGCGCGGTTCACGCGCGGCCAATGCTCAGCCTCGACTCGAGCGCCAGGGAAGAGGACCTGAGGGCGTTTGACGCTCGGCTGCGGCGTGCCGCAGGTGCGATAGGCGTGGACGTCAGTTACTCGCTGGAGCCGAAGATAGACGGCCTCTCGGTGGAACTGGTTTACGTCGGTGGCGTCCTGGAGCGAGCAGTCACCCGGGGGGACGGGGTGGCGGGGGAGGTCATCACGCCCGGTGTCAGGACGATCAGGAGCGTGCCCCTGCGGTTGCTCGAAGGTACCGGCTACCCGGAGGAGCTCTCTATCAGGGGCGAGATCTACCTGCCGATCGACGCTTTCGATGACGTGAACGAGGACCTCATCAATCAAGGGAAGCAGCCGTTCGCCAACCCCCGCAACGCGGCCGCCGGCACCGTAAGGCAGCTGGACCCCAAGCTGACCGCCAGTCGGCCACTGAAGATCTTCTGTTACGACGTACTGGCCGGTGCGGAAGGCGTCCAGACGCAGGAGGAGCTGCTGGCCGCGCTGGCGCGCTGGGGGTTCCCGGTGAACCCACTGAACGCCACCGCGCAGGACGTCGACGGGATCCTCGAGTACTTCACGTCGATAGAGGCCCAGCGCGACGAGCTCCCCTACGAGATCGACGGCGTCGTCATCAAGCTGCAGGACCTGCCGGCCCGCGACCACATCGGCTACACGGCTCACCACCCGCGCTGGGCGTACGCCCTCAAGTTCCAGCCGCGCAAGGAGATCAGCCAGGTACTCAAGATCGTGGCCAGTGTCGGGCGCACCGGGGTCGTCACCCCGATCGCGCTCCTGAGGCCGGTGAACATCGGTGGCGTGACGGTCAGCCGGGCGAACCTCCACAACGTGGATGACCTCACGAGGAAGGACATCCGCGAAGGCGACCACGTCCGGGTGGAGCGCGCCGGGGACGTGATCCCCCAGGTCGTCGAACGAGTCGAGACGGGCGACGAGCGCGGCGAGGCCTTCAGGATGCCGGTGAACTGCCCCAGCTGCGGGACCGAGTTGGTGAGGTCGGGTCCCTACACCGTGTGTCCCAACGCGCTGGAGTGCCCCGCGCAGCTCATAGGCCGCATCACCCACTTCGGCAGCCGCAGCGGGCTCGACATCGAAGGGCTCGGGGAGCGCACCGCCAGACAACTCGTCGAGCGCGGGCTCGTCACGCGACTCCCCCAGCTGTTCGACCTCACGGTGGAAGACGTGGTGCAGCTGGACGGCTTCGCCGCCGTGTCGGCCCGGAAGCTCGTGGACGGGATCCAGGCCGCCAGGGAACCCGAGTTGGCGAGGCTGCTCTACGGCCTCGGGATCCCGGAGGTAGGCGGAGCGGTGGCGCGCACGTTGGCCCGCGAGTTCGGCACGTTCGAGAAGGTCAGGTCGGCGACGGTCGAGGAGCTGATGTCGATCGAAGGCATCGGTGAGGTGATGGCGCGTCAGATCCACGGCTTCCTGAACGAGCCACACATGGTCGAGTCGCTCGACGAGTTGACTGCTCCTGGCCGCATGGCGCCCAAAACCGATCAGCGCGCCATCGCGGGTGACGCGCCCGAGGCGTTCGCAGGGAAGACGTTCGTGTTCACCGGGACCCTCGAGCTCATGTCACGCGAGGAGGCATCGGAGCTGGTGCGTGGGCTGGGTGGCAAGGCGTCTGGCTCGGTGAGCGCGAAGACGGACTACCTCATCGCGGGCGAGGGGGGCGGCTCCAAGCTGACGAAGGCGCAGGACCTCGGCGTGAAGGTGCTTGACGAAGCCGGCTTCATGGAGCTGCTGCAGGCGGCCGGCGTCGAGAGCCCGACCCCTGCCTCGTGATGACGCTGCGCCTGCTCCGCGCCGCATGAGCAACGCCGAGATCGCCAGGCAGCTCGACCGGTTGGCAGACCTCTCGGAGCTCGACGGCGACAACCCCTTCAAGGTCCGCGCGTACCGGAACGCCGCGACGACGATCCGGGACATCGAGACACCGGTCGAGGAGCTGCTGGCGGGTGGAGCGGACCTCACTGCGATCAAGGGCATCGGGAAAGAGATAGCGTCCAAGGTCCGAACCCTGGTCCAGACAGGCGCCATGCCTCAGCTGATCGAGCTCGAGGGGCGGGTGCCCGTGGGCCTACTCGACGTCACGCGCGTGAAAGGGGTCGGGCCGAAGCAGGCGGCGACGCTCTGGAGAGCGTTGGGCGTGCAGTCAGTGGACGACCTCGAGGCCGCCGCGCGAGCTGGCCGTCTGACCGAGCTGAAGGGTTTCGGGGCGAAGTCGGCCGAGCGGATCCTCCGCGGCATCGAGAGCTACAGACGGAACGTAGGTCGGCTGCCTCTCGGGCACGTCGACGCCGTCCTGGTCCCACTGCTCGAGCGCTTGCTGGCAGTGCCCGGCGTCCAGCGCCTCGAGGTCGCAGGTTCCTACCGACGTCGCAAGGAGAGCGTCGGCGACGTCGACCTCGTCGCGGTCGCGACGGCTCCGTCCGCCCTTCACGATGCGCTGGCCACCTACGACGAGGTCGCCACGGTGCTGGGCGGGGGCGATACCAAGACGAGCGTAGAGCTATGGAGCGGGCTCCAGGTCGACCTGAGGACGGTAGAGGAGTCGAGCTACGGAGCGGCGCTTCTGTACTTCACGGGCTCCAAGGAGCACAACGTCGAGTTGAGGCAGCTGGCGCTGGACAAGGGCTGGCACCTCAACGAGTACGGGCTGTACGCAGGGGGCGCGCCGGGCAAGGACCGTCACGGCGGCAAGCGTCTTGCCGGCGCCACCGAAGAAGAGGTCTACGCCAACCTCGGCCTGCCCTTCGTGCCGCCGGAACTGAGGGAAGGCAGGGGAGAGGTCGCTGCAGCGGCGGCTGGCGAGCTCCCTGACCTGATCGACCTGAAGGACCTGCGTGGCGACCTACACATGCATACGACCTGGTCCGACGGGCGCGACAGCTTGGAGACGATGATCGGAGCCTGCGCGGCGCTGGGTTACGAGTACATGGCCGTGACGGATCACAGCGGGTCCCTCGCTCTGCAAGGCGGTCTGGACGACGAGAAGCTGAGGCGTCAGCATGCGGAGCTCGCAACGTTGACGGCAGGGAGGGACGACATCCGGGTACTGCGCGGCATGGAGGTAGACATCCTCAAAGATGGCAGCCTCGATGTCACTGACGAGCAGTTGGCGAACCTGGACATCGTCATAGTAAGCGTGCATAGCTTCTTCGAGCTGGCCGCGTCGGTCCAGACCGAGCGCGTCGTCAAGGCGCTGTCGCATCCCCGGGTGAACGTCTACGCGCACCCGCTGGGTCGTCAGATCGGTCAACGTGACCCCATCGCCATCGAAATGGAGGAGGTCTTCGCGGCCTGCGCGGCCAACGGCGTGGCGGTCGAACACAACGCTTCGCCACGCCGTCTTGACCTCCCGGACGTCCAGCTGCGGGCGGCCGTGGCCGCGGGGCTGAAGGTCTTCATCGGCTCAGATGCCCACTCGGCGCGTGGCCTGGGGGTGATGCGCCTCGGTGTCGATCAGGCTCGGCGCGCCTGGCTCACGGCCGGTGACGTCGTCAACACGCGTCCACTGTCCGAGATACTGACGTTCCTGGGAAAGGCATGATGGGCTCGGCAGGAAGCCACCTGCGCCGGCTGGTGACCGTAGGGGTGTACGCCGCCGCGGTGTGCGTCGGGGCAGCGCTCCTCGCGTCTACGCTCGCCTCTCCGGTTCCAGATCCAGCCAGTAGGGAGTTGGCCCCGTTGGACACGACGGCTGGCCTGGCTCGCTACGAGGCGGACTGCGCCGCTTGCCATGGCTACTCGGGCGAGGGGCTCGTGGGGGCACACCCGCCATTGGCCGGAGCCGTGCCAGAGCTATTGGGTGTGGAGGGCGGGCGACGGTACCTGGTGGGTGTCCTGCTGCACGGGCTCTCCGGCCGCATCGACGTGGCCGGTCGGACGTACGACGGACTCATGCCCGCCTTCGGCCACCTGAGCGACCGGGACCTGGCCGAGCTCCTCAACCACTTGGCCACTGCCTGGGGCAACCGTGATCTGCTTCCGGTCGGGGAGCGGGAGTTCACCGCCTTGGAGATCGCCCTCGTGAGGGCTTACCCGTTGAGTCAGGTCCAACTGAACTCCGCGCGAGAGGCGTTATCGCAAGCGCTCGCGCAATAACGCAATGGCGGAGTTCTCAAAGCCTCTCGGCGTTGGTTGGGGGAGACTCCGGCAGCCGACGCGAGTAGCGGACCCTGGGCGTGATGTTGAGGAAGGGGAGAGGACGACGCCTGGGGTACACGTTGGCCGCCAGCCACTCGACCTCGGTACCGTGCTCCGTGGCCGGCAGGTCCTTCCACCACGTCTTGGCCTGCGCGTTCCAACGGTAGCCGCGGGCCTTGAGGTCGTCCTTCTTCTCGAACGGGCTCCCCTCGGCCCACAGTCTCACCCACACTGCCGCCGAGCGTTGCAGCAGGTCGGCGAACGCCGGCGGTCCGGACTCACCGATGGGCATTCGTAGCAGGCCCAGTGCCACGTGGCAGTCGTAGATCGCGCGATGTGCCTGGTAGAAGTACCCCTTCGCCAGGGCGAGGTTCTCCAGGCGACGGCTCCTGAGACCGCCCGCGGACCAGTCGACGTCGGCCATGGAGCAGGCCCAGTCCAGTTCGCTGAAGAACGGGAAGCGCGACTCCGCGAAATGACGGTCGAACCCGGCGTTGTGCGCCACGACCAGGTCCGCCCCGTCCAGCAGGCGCGCGACCTCCTCGTCGTGGATCCGCTGTCCCCGCACCATGTCGTCCGTGATGCCGGTGAGCGACACGATCTCGGACGGGAGCTTGCGTCCCGGGTCCTCGAGGCGATCGAAGGCCTCCGTGACGTGCACGATGCTGCCGGACTCGTCGTAGTGGAAGACGAGCAGCGCCAGTTCGATGATCCGATCGTGGGCCATGAGCCCCGTCGTCTCGACGTCGAGGTAGACGCCTTTGCGCACCCCCGACCCCGTGCTCGGTGCGGGAGGATCGTCCAGCCGCTCGTCGAAGCGGCGCAGCACGCGGTACCTGCCGGTCGCCTCGAGCTCGGCGACTACCGCCTCCCAGTGGCTGTCGTCCTCAGAAGCTGAAGGGCTGGCTTCTGGGCCGACGGCGCCTGGCGTTCCCGCCCCCGCGCCCGTCCTCGCTACCGACGAAGCAGGCAGGGATTCGTCCGTCGTACTCCTCGCCTCGCGGGAATCGCCAACGGATGGCACGGCTTCGCTGGCGGTCGGTTCGGCGCCTACGGCGCGACGTTCGCTCCGTTCTGATGACGACGGCTGCCGCGTGTCGAAGAGACCCGGTTGGTCGATCGTCCCGGCATCGTTCAAGGTTCAGCAAGGCTAACATCGGTCCCTCCGTTTTCGGCTCGGGAACGTGACGAAGTTGTGGGAAGCCCCTCATGTCTGGCCTCAGGGGCGGTGGAACAATGGCTGCTGCGTCGAACGCCGTTCCCCCCCAACGGCGTTCGGCGCCTACCGAAGGGTGCCGTCTACACGATCCATGCCAACCCTCCCCTTGAGCCGACCCGAGCTTGCAACCCCGGTTATCGTCTCGCTCCTGGACAGCAGGTCCGGGTGGTGAGGCGCCTGGTCGCTTCGCTGGCGTTAATTACTGCGAGCATGGTCGCGTCGGCGAAGGACAGCCTCATGGCGTCGGCGTACGCGCCCGTCGTCGCCGATCTACTCGCGGCATTCCACGCCGAGGAGTCGGTCTGCACGCTGACCACCTACCAGCACGACGTCTGCTTCCTCGCGAGTCCGGCCGGGGCGAGCAGCCTGGCCGAGGTCCTCACTGAGGTCGCCGACCAGTACGCCGCTGCGGAGCTACACCTGGGGCGGTGGCGAGCGGCCAACGGTGTATGGGCGGTCGAGCTCACCTTCGGCTCCGGCGCCTACGGGTCGGTAGAGCTGTTCCTCACCGAACCAGAGCCGGGCTCGGTAAGCGGCGTGTTCATCTTCCACGAGCCTAGGTAGAGCTCTAAGGGCGACGGCGACGAGTGAAGTCTGCCGACCCGCCTGCCACAGCCTCGTGTGGCCGTACTGATCGGTCCAACCGCAGTCTTTGGGCCGAGTTTCGACGTCCTGGACGTTATAGAGCGACATGCGAGCGGCGGCCGACGAGCGCCATGACAACTGGCGCATAACGTAACTATTGGTCACATAACGATTCTCGGACCGCGTTGATCCCGCCGGAAGCGGGACGATCTGGACACGCGACCGTCAGAATGTGACAAAGTGTGCTCAAGCCAAGTGGCCGAGATGCATAAGCCGGACCAGGGGCGGACGGTGACGGAATTGTCTACACATGTGTTCGAACTGAACCTGACGAGCGTTTGCGTCAGCAGCGGCGTTATCCAGCTACCGCTGAAGATGATCGAGTACTTCGCGCCGGGTAGCGTCGCGGCCGAGTTGGACGGCGAGACCGTAGAACTCGCTTTCCAGGCACCACGACGACTGTATGGACTGCGAGAGCACTTCGGGGCGCGCGGCCTCAGGTCGAACGATCGCGTCCGCTTCGCGCTCGAAGTGGACGGCGGTCGACTCGTGAGCCTCACGGCCACGTGCGTCAAGCGCGAGCGCCAGCGGCCCAACGATGGTGACGTGGCCGAACAGGGGAGAGCCGAACGTAAGCCGTCCTCCCGCGTCACCGCACCGAGGGAGCCGTGGGACAGCGTCGAGGAAGTGCGAGCCGTCAGGCGTGTCCGCATCCCCGGGCTGCCCTCCGCGCAGGCCCCGTCCGAGCTCGACGTTTCGGACCGGGTCGCCGCCCACGACCGGCCCGGCGATGAGCGGGTGCTGTCAGTGACCTGGCAGGACGCCGCGAGGAGATCGGTCTCCGACGACGGGCTGACGACCGTGCGAGTCAAGCGGCGCCAACAGGCCGAGCGAGGCCCCGAGCAGATAGCTGTAGTAGCCGCCGCGACGCAAGCTGCGCAAGACGAAGAAGTAGTGGTCAGACCAATGACGACGGCGCACGGGACCGAAGCGCAAGTGCAGCTTTCGGATTTGAGGGCGCCGCCGATCCCGTCCACTCGGGCGAGCGAGGCGGCGGCAGACACCGGCTGGAGACCGCGCAACTGGGCCGCGCTCTCGTCTCGGATGCGTCTCGGGGCACGGCCCGCGGCGCCCCAGCCCAGGGACCGGCCTTACACGAGCGGTCCGACCAAGCAGGACCGTTCGGCCGGGCAGCGCCAAGGGGAGCGTGCGGAGAGCCGGGAAGAGGCCCCGGAGCTCGTGGCGGCATCGGTCCGCGTCGGCGGCGATGATGCGACAGTCGGAGCTCCCCGACCGGTGGGGCCGGTCGTCAGCGCGACTCAAGCACCCAGTGTTCCAGTCCGGGGCATGGCGCCTGGCGGAGCAGCCCGCGCCGTCATCGGCCAGCGCTCAGACGTGGCCGGCGACCAAGCCCGCGGCGAGCCGGATACCTTGTTCCCGACGCCCGAGAGCCCGCGTGTGGCCGCACCCGTACCCGAACCCACCCGTCAGACCGTGGCCGGGGATCCACAGCCCGCGAAGGCGACCGTAGAGGCTCGCGCCGTGCCGCTCATCGACGATGCGGACTTCGGAGGCGAGTACCTCATAGCTGGCGACGCTGCACCGAAGACGGTGGCGCCAGCCACCGGTGGCTTGGAAGGCGACATCACGCTGGTGGACGAGTACCTCCGGCGTCCCGACATTCCTGCCATCATCAGAGCGGAGGCGGTGGGCGAGGTCCTCGCGATGGGTGAGGAGAGGGCCGAGCGTGCGCTCGAACGCATCTCCGAGCGCCCCGACCGCCTCAGCCGTATCAGACGCGGGGCCTACATGGTGAGAGCCAAGAGAGACTAAAGGCCCAGCCCGATAACCACGGCGCGTAGGCCGCGGGACCCTCGCGCTCAGTCAGTGCGTTGGGCACTACCGAAGACTTGAGTCCCTGGACGCGCGACCTCAGTAAGCGTTCAAGGCGTCCAGGTGAACCGTGGTGGCACCTGCGGCAGAACGTGCGTCGCGAACGGCCACCGCAGCAGTTATCGCGGCATGTTGGGCGGCATGGAGCTCCGCGGGCAGTCGCACGGGACCGCTGAGCCTGACCAGGACGTCAACTAGCTGACCCGCTAGCTCGTTGCCCGCTGCAGCCGCCAACGCTGAATGGAACGCCACCTCGTCTTGAGCCGCCTCCAACGCTGCGGCTGCCGCTACGCCCCTACCCGCGGCATCGCCAGCGAGCGCCGGCTCCACGAGTTTCCTGATGGCGAGGGCATCCGCTGGTGACGCCCCGTCAACGAGCGTCACGAGCCTGAGCACATCGGATACATCGGGCCTGCGGACGACTATGCCGGACCCATGCTTCACCTCGACGTGGCCAAGTAGCTCGAGTCGAGCCAGAGCCGATCGCAGGGTCGATCTAGACACTCCCAGCCGCTCGGACAACGCCCGCTCCGCCGGTAACCGAGTCCCGGCGGGGGCGGCCGTCACGTAGGCAAGGACCGCGTCCCACGCCTGCTTGGCTGCCGTGGTGGACCCGTTGGACGCGTCGTTCAGCTCAAGTGGTCCTACCACTCTGCAAGCTTATGCGAGTTGTTGCAGGGAGGTCAACCAGCCCGGGTGAGTGATGGATGCGGAGTACGCGCCGGACACCGTGGGTCCCGCCGGCAGAACGAAGGTCCCCACAGACCAGCACAGTCGTCGATCGATCCCGGTTGGATCCGGCGCCCGGTACTGCCGGCGCCGAGAGGCGCTGTGTATATGCGTTCTTGGGCTGGGGAGTAGGCGACAACCGACTAGTGCGAGAGGTGCTGCATATGCGTGAAGCGGCTATACGATTTGATAAGTCAGATTATCAAATCATCATCAGGAACCGTAGGCCCCATCGGAGCGCTCTCTCTGGGCTCCCGCGGGTCAACCAAGATAGATGAGCGCCGAAGTCTGTGGGTCCTTGCGGAGATCAGCGCGACCAGCGTCGTGACGACACGCGGTATCTGGCGTGGCAGCTGTCGCCCGGGTCAGTTGCGCTCAGGGCGCTCAGAGACCGTCGTCATCGTCATCATCTTCGTCATCGCCGAAGTCGATGTCTTCGTCGTCCTCGTCTTCGTCCTCGTCGTCCCAGGGATCTACGTCGTCGTCTTCCTCGTCGTCCTCGTCATCGTCCCAGTCATCTTCGTCGTCCCAGTCGTCGAACTCGTCCTCGGCCTCTTCCCAGTCGTCCTCGTCGTCGTCATCATCATCGTCATCGAAGTCATCGTCCGCGAGCGGGTCCTCGTTTAGGCTCTCATCTTCGTCGTCCCAGTCGTCTTTCGCCGAGGCCAGCAGCGTCGAGGGCAGCTCCCGGTTCTCCCGTTCTCGCTCGTCGCTCGAGTCCAGTTGCGCCCGCAGAAGGTCCAGCATCGGCTTGCCCAACGTCTCGGATCGTTCCGTCGTCATCACTGCCCTCCTGTCCGGCGCGCCCCAAGGAGGAGCCGGCAGCCCAGCGCCTCTGCCGTCTTCCCTGGCCCCAGCCTAATGGCAAATAGTCGTCGCGCAAGGCCTTCTGCGATAATCGATCCGGATGAGAACGGGTTCTCGACTTTCCGCGTCGCTTGGATGGCAGTCACGTCGCCTGCTGCTGTGGTCGCTAGTTGCGCTCGCGCTCTCGCATCAAGTAGCCCTGGCTCAGGAGGTCACGGACCCCCTCGAGGTCGTCGTCTCGATCCATCCCTGGGCGGACCTGGTGTCTCGGGTGGGTGGCGAGGACGTCGAGGTGACGGCTCTTCTTCCTGCCGGGGCATCGCCCCATGCGTTCGAGCCGCTGCCGTCTCAGGCGACCCTCTTGGGCCAAGCCGACCTCGTGGTCCTCAACGGTGGCCTGGACGGCTGGCTAGCTAGGCTCCTGGACGCGGTGGCGCCCGCGGCGCGCAGGCTCGTGCTCATGGACCTGGTGGACTTCGTTCCCATCCAGGCCGACGAGCACGACTCGGCAGAAGGCAGTCAACCTGCGGTCGCAGACGCCGCCAACCCACACATTTGGCTGGATCCGGTCGTGGCGGCCCGAGCCGTGGCGGTCATCGCGACGGAGCTTTCGACCCTCCGCCCGGAGAGCGCGCAGCGCTTCGAGTCTCGGGCTCGCGCCCTCGAGGCGGAGCTGGCCCAGCTGGACGCAGACCTCACTTCCCTTCTTGCGCCGGTGCGGGACCGACCCTTCGTGCCGTTCCACGACGCCTGGGCGTACTTCGCCAGGCGTTACCGGCTGAACCTGGTCGCGACGCTGGAGCCGTTCCCCGGACGTGAGCCCAGCGCCCGCTACGTAGCCGAGACCGTCCTCGCCGTGCGGCGAGCGGGTGCCCGTGTGATCTTCGACGAGCGCCAACTCAGCGGCCGAACCGCCCGCGTCGTGGCCGAGTCGGGGGGCCTGCAGGTGGTGACCCTCGACCCCATCGGCGGACCTCCCGGCCCGGAGAGCTACTTTGACCTCCTCCGACACAACGCGCGTCTGATCGCCGAGGCCATGGCTGAGTAGCACTACAGACGGACACGACTGGCCGGACGTCGCAGTGGCTCCGGGGTTGCCCACCATCCGCATTTGATAATGCGAACTGCGTCACGGGTCTCCCCTGCCGAGCGGGCTAGCCTCGAGAAGCGTGGAAGTAACCTCGCTCGAGCTATCGACGGCGACACGCCTGCAGCGTGTGTCCCGCCTCCAGGGCCTCTCGGAGGAGGCGCTGCGGCGGCACGCTGTCAAGGCGGCGGGCGGGCGGGACGAAGAGGCTCTCTGGGAGCTGGTGGAGGCGCACCTGACGCTTCGAGGCGCCCGCGGTGTCACCACCAGCAGGCACACCCTGAGGGCGTATCGCCGTGGTCTCAAGGAGCTGCTGACCCTGTGGCACGGCGAGAACCTACTGAGGCCAAGCCGGGACGCCGGCCCCCTGTACGTCCAGCGGCTGCTCGCGGGGGAGCGCGACGAGGTCGTGGCGAGCGACAGTGGGTCCGGGCGCGGCCGGCGCGTGAAGCGGGGCCCACTCTCGCCGGCGACGGTGGGGCTGCGCGTGGCAGCGGCCCGCGCCCTCTACGACGCTCTCGCCTGGGCCGGCGCCACTGAGGCGGATCCGTTCCGGAACGTGCGGCTCGGCAGGTCTGCACCTGACCTGGGCGACACGGCCACCACCCGCGTGTACACCGAGCACGAGATGAACGAGCTCTTGGCCGCCGCCGTGGACAGCCACGAGCGCGTCATGCTCCTCCTCGGGGCCCATGCCGGGCTGCGCGTCAGCGAGATGGTACGTCTCCACTGGCAGGACATCGACCTACGCTCGGCCACGCTCCTGGTTCGTGACGGCAAGGGCGGCAAGACGGCGGAGGTGGCGCTGAGTCCTCGCCTGGCCGCCGAACTCGCCGCGTTCGCGCGCGAGGTCGAGGCCGACCAGGCCGCGAGGCACCGGGATGAGGTGCTCGAGCTGCGCTCGCAGTACGGCGTCTACAACCGGCTCAGAAGGATCTGCCTGCGCGCCGGCATCGCTTTCAAAGGCGTCCATGCCCTCAGGCACGCAGCCGGCACGCGGCTCTACCGCCAGTCCGGCGACCTCGGCCAGGTGCAAGACCATCTCAGACACGCGACCCTTGACATGGCGCGCCGCTACGCCCGCTCGGACAAGCGCAGGCTGCGGGGTAGCCTGAGCGAGTGGGACTGAGAGACACACGGCAGCAGGCGTCGGGCAGGCCGGAAGCGCTGAGGGGCGTCTTCACGATCGCGCCCACGCCGTTCACGCGCACAGGGAAGCTCGACGGCGAGAGCCTCGCCAACCTTGTCCGCAAGCTGGCTGACGCGGGTGTAGACGGTGTGACGGTCCTGGGCTTCCTCGGCGAGGCACACAAGCTCAGCGAAGCCGAGCAAGACACCGTCGTGACGATCGCTAGGCAGGCCGCCGGCGACCGCATCGGGGTCTACGCTGGCGCCAGCGCCGGCGGCGTCGATCTCGCGGTCCGGCGCGGCCAACGGTTCCTGGAGCTGGGGGCAGACGGGCTGATGGTCGCCCCAGTGTCGACTCAGGAACAGGCCGTGCTGGCGCAGTACCGCGAGATCGACGAAGCGCTCGTAGCCAGCGGCGGACGCGTGCCGGTCATCGTTCACGATTACCCTGCGGCGACCGGGATCAGACTCTCGACGACGACCTTGTCCCGCGTTCACGCCGAGGTGCCTAGCGTCACGACGGTCAAGCTCGAGGACGCCCCGACGCCGGCGAAGGTGACAGCCATCAAGGCGGCCTCACGCGATCTGGCCGTCCTGGGCGGCCTGGGTGGGCTCTATCTGCTGGAGGAGCTGGGTCGTGGAGCCGACGGCGTCATGACGGGCCTGTCCTACCCGGAGTTACTGATCGGACCCGTCAGGGCGGTCTCGGGCGGCACGCCCACCGAGCGCGGGCGAGCGTTCGCCGCTTACCGCTCAGCGGCGGCGTTCCTCACGTTCGAGTTCCAGCCCGGGATCGGATTGGCCATCCGCAAGGAGGTCTACCGGCGGCGCGGGGCTATCGCGTCAGCCTTCGTAAGGGCGCCCGGTCAACAGCTCGACGGCGAGACGGCCCGCGAGCTCGATGAGCAACTCGAGCATCTGAGCGCCATGAGACCGGACCTGGAGGCGTAGGCGCCCGGGTGAGCACGGGGCTCGATCGACTGACCAAGCCCGGGACCCGCTCCCTCGAGGTCGAACCGTGGGCCGTGCGAGAACGCGGGTTCGACCCGGCGCGTTCCGCCGCCCACGAGAGCGTGTTCGCCTTGGGGAACGGGTACATCGGGGTGCGAGGGACGCTAGATGAGGGTCCGCCCGCGGACGCCGTCTCGGTCCCGGGGACCTACCTAAACGGGTTCCATGAGGTCGACCAGATCGTCTACCCCGAGGGCGGTTACGGCCAGGCACGGGTCAGGCAGACGCTGTTGAACGTCACCAGCGCGACCAGCCTCAAGGCCTCGATCGACGGCGAGCCAGTCAGCGTCGGTGAGAGAACCTCGCGACACGAGCGCGTACTCGACTTCAGGGACGGGACGCTGGTTAGGACCCTGGAGTGGCGGGGCTCGGCCGGCAAGAGGACACGGCTGAGGTTCACCCGTTGCGTGTCGCTGGCCCACACGGGTCGCATGGCCATCCGGCTGGAGGTCGATCCACTGGATGGACCGGTCGATATAGCGGTATGGCACATCCTGGACGGCTACGTGCGGAACCAGGTGGAGCGGGGCGACCCCCGACTGGGATCCGCCTTGGCCGGCCAAGTGCTGATGCCGGTAACGCATGGTCATCGACGAGACGGGCGCGTGCATCTCAGCCAACGAGCGGACCGCAGCGGCATGCAGCTCGTCTGCGCGGCCGACCACGTCTTGTCGGGAGCGCAACACCGGGCGAACG
>DASVCK010000005.1:0-11224 GCA_036381675.1 Trueperaceae bacterium
CTGGCCCGGCCCGGCTTGCCTCACCGACCGAACGGAGCCGACCGGATGCTGAGCAGGGACCGCCGCACCATCGCCTACTTCTCCATGGAGCTCATGCTGAGCGACGAGATGCCTACCTACAGCGGCGGCCTCGGCGCGCTCGCGGGCGACACGCTCCTGGCCGCCGCCGACCTGGGCGTGCCCGTTGTCGCCGTGAGTCTGCTCCACCGCAGCGGCTACTTCCGGCAGCGCCTCGACGAGCGAGGTGGGCAGAGCGAGGAGACGGCCGAGTGGAGGCCGGAGGAACTCCTCGAGCGACAGCCCGAGCGCGTGACGGTGCAGATCGAGGGCCGTGCCGTGGCCGTCTCGGCCCTGGAGTACCTGGTGCGGGGCCGGGCGGGAGGCGCGGTGCCCGTTTACCTGCTGGACACCGACCTGCCGCACAACACCGCGTGGGACAGGACGCTCACCCACGAGCTGTACGGCGGCGACGCCCGCTACCGCCTGGCCCAGGAAGCGGTCCTCGGCATCGGCGGAGTGCGCATGCTGCGGGCGCTCGGCTTCGACGGGATAGAGCGCTTCCACCTAAACGAAGGACACTCGGCCCTCCTGGCCCTCGAACTGCTCGCCGAGCGCAGCGCGGGTCGCGAGCGGGTGTGCCTCCACGACGTCGAAGCGGTCTGGCGGCAGTGCGTCTTCACCACCCACACGCCCGTGCCGGCAGGGCACGACCGGTTCCCACGCGAGATGGCGACCGAGGTGCTGGGCCACAGCAAGCGCCTGGCGGGGGCGAACGACCTCGAGATCACGGACCTCGGCCGGCTGCCTCTGCGCGGGCCGGGGGACCTCACCATCCCCGGTCTGTCGCCCGGCGACGCCCCGTTGAACATGACCCAGCTCGCGCTCAACCTGAGCCACTACGTCAACGGCGTGGCCAAGCGGCACGGCGAGGTCGCCAGCGCCCTGTTCGGCGGCCAGGCCGTCGACGCCATCACCAACGGTGTCCACTGGCGATGGATGTCGGCCCCGGTACAGCGGCTGCTCGACGCCTACCTGCCCGACTGGCGACGAGACAACTTCAGCCTGCGAGGCGCGCTGAACATCCCCTGCGACGAGCTAAGGGAAGCGCACGAGGAGAACAAGCGCGCGCTGCTGGACGAGGTTCGGAGAAGGAGCGGCCGAGAGCTGCCGACGAGCGCCTTCACCGTCGGCTTCGCGCGGCGCATGACCCCGTACAAGCGCCCCCATCTCGTCTTCCACGACCTCGCCAGGTTGAGGCTCGTCGCCTCGCGGTGCGGGCCCTTGCAGCTCGTGTTCGCCGGCAAGGCCCACCCCCGCGACGAGGCGGGCAAGCGTCTGATCGCCAGGGTGATCGAGGCGAAGGAGCTCCTCCGCGGCGAGGTTGAGGTGGTCTACCTGGAGGAGTACGACGCGCGCCTCGCCCGGCTGATGACCGCTGGCGTCGACCTGTGGCTCAACACCCCCGCGCCGCCGAACGAGGCCTCGGGCACGAGCGGCATGAAGGCCGCCCTCAACGGGGTGCCGAGCCTCAGCGTGCTCGACGGCTGGTGGCTCGAAGGGCACATCGGGGGCATGACAGGGTGGGCCATCGGCAGCCGCAGCGACACCGTCGAAGCGGACCTGGACGCGCGCCACGCCGACTCGATCTACGACCGGCTCGAGACCGAGATCCTCCCGCTGTACTACCGCGAGCCCGACCGCTACAGCGACGTCATGCGCCACGGCCTCGCCGTCAACGGCTCGTTCTTCAACGCCCAGCGGATGCTCCAGCAGTACGTGCTCAAGGCCTACTTCGACTAGCGCCAGGAGGCGGCCGCAGACCGGAAAGGAGACCAACGTGTACGACCAACAAGTCAGAGCGGCCATCTTGTTCGCTGCGAGGGAAGGTCGTCGAGGCCTGCTCGAGCGTTTGCTCGAGCACGTCCTGAACAGCCCCAGCGGACGAGCGGTGGTGGCGAGAAGCCCCGAGCTTCCCATCGACGCCCTCGCCCTCCTGGCCAAGGACCGCGAGGACGGCGTGCGGCGCGCGGTCGCGGGCAACCCGGCGACGCCGCCGAGGCTGCTGCGCGACCTAGCCGACGACTGGCCCTGCCGCCTCGCGGTCGCCTGCAACTCAGGCACGCCGGCGCCGCTCCTGAACCGTCTCGCTAGGGACTGGAACGGCGAGGTGCGCAGGGCGGTGGCGCGCAACCCCAGCACCCCCGGCCGCACGCTGCGCCGGCTCGCCGACGACGCCGACGAACGGGTGCGCCATCACGCGGCCAGCAACCCCAGGTCGCCGCACGACGCGCGTGCGCTCCTCGCAGGCGGTGCCGAGGCGCGCCGCGGGCGGGCCACCCCCGGCGATCCCGCTGAAGCCGGCCAGCGGCGACGCCTACCCGGGGAAGACACGCTACCGCCTCGAGCCGGGACGGCACGCGAGCCGAACCCAGCCGCGCTCTCGAGGCAAGGCACGGCGCGGAGGCGGCGCGACCCACCGCAGCACGACGGGGGCCTCACCCATCGACCCGCGACGAGAGGAGAACCGACATGAACGCGGTCAACGCGACCATCACCATCCTCGACCTGGCCTGTGGAGGAGGCGGTGCGAGCTCCGTGGAGCGCGCCCTACGGAACGCGCCCGGCGTGATCTCCGCCTACGTCAACCCGGCCACCGAGCGCGCCTACGTCACCTTCGATCCGGGACGAACGTCGCTGGCGGAGCTCGGGCAAGCCATCCGCGCGACAGGCCACGTGAGCCTCAGCGAGGCGGGCGGCCAGGAGGCGAGGGCGGATGAGAGACGGAAGGAGACCCGAGGCCGATGAGCCGCTCCCCGCGAAGCTGCAGCGAGCGCCAGGCCGAGGACGCCTGTCGTCTCGAGCCGGCGATGCCGGCCGACCCTTCGAGCGGAAAGGCTGGCGATGTCCTTGTCGAGCTGGAGCTGTCTGGGCTGGGCTGCCCCACCTGCGCGACACGCGTGCGCAACGCCCTGGTAGGCGTCCAGGGGGTCCTCGACGCCGACGTCCGCGTGCGCCCTCAACACGCCAGCGTCATCTACGACTCGAGCCGCACCTACCCGGAGCGGCTGATGGCGGCGGTGATCGAGGCGGGCTCGCGCAGCGGACACCGCTACCTTGCGCGCGTCATCCGGGTCCGGCTGCTCGGTCCCTGGGGTCGGTTCGCCGGTGAGGGAGCTCGACCCTAGGTCAACGATGATGGCATCTCCGAACACGCGACCCCACGTGGACCTGGCCGACGTCTCCAAGTGGTACGGACGCGAGCCGGTCCGGGTGGAGGCCCTGGCCGGCGTCGACCTGCAGCTCGACGCTGGCGAGTTCGCGGTCGTGCTGGGCCCCTCGGGGTCGGGCAAGACGACGCTGCTGAACCTGATGGGCGGCCTCGACCGGCCCAGCGGCGGCCGCCTGCGGGTGGCGGGGCGGGACCTCGGCAGCCTGAGCGACGCGGAGCTCACCCGTTACCGGCGCGAGCACGTCGGGTTCGTCTTCCAGTTCTTCAACCTGGTGCCGACCCTCACCGCGCTCGAGAACGTGCTGTTGACGGCGGGGCTGGTGGAGGCGCCGCGGGACGCCGAGCGCCTACTCGACGCCGTGGGTCTGGGCGAGCGCGCGCGTCACTTCCCCGGCCAGCTCTCGGGCGGCGAGCAGCAACGCGTGGCCATCGCCCGCGCGCTGGTCAAGAACCCCTCGCTGATCCTGGCGGACGAGCCGACCGGCAGCCTCGACTCCGAGATCGGCGCGCGGGTGCTGGAGCTGCTGCGGCGCCTGGCGCGGGACGAGGGCCGGACGGTGGTGCTGGTCACTCACAACGAGGCCCTGACGCGGTTCGCCGACCGGCTGTTGCGGCTCCGCGACGGTCGCGTCGTGGAGGACCGGCGGCGGCCACGGGCGGGAGAGGGGCCCGCCCGGCGATGATGCTCGCCCGCAAGCTGCTGCGGGACCTCCTGCGGCGCCCCGGACAGAGCGTGGCGCTGGCGCTGGTGTTCGGTCTGGGGATAGCTGCCTTCACGGGCACCCGCGCCGCCTACCAGGGGCTCGAGCCGGCCACCCGCGACCTGTACCAGCGGCTGGCGTTGCCGGACCTCGTCGCCAGCGTCACCTTCGCGCCGGTACGCGTGGTGCGCGAGGTGGCGGCGCTGCCTGGCGTGGCGGCGGTGCAGGGTCGGGTCGCGGTGGACACCTCGAGCGCGGAGCACCCGGGCGTCACCGTCAGGGCCGTGGGCGTGCCCGCCCCGGGGCAGCCGCGTGTGGGCGGCGTCGAGGTGGTGCGCGGCCGGTACCTGTCCGGAGAACCGGACGAGGCCCTCGTCGCTGAGGGGGCCGCGGCCTACCATGGGCTGGAGCCGGGCGACACCCTGCGGCTCAGGGATCCCGACGGGGAGCCGGTCGAGTTCCGGGTGGTCGGGGTGGCGCGCCAGCCGGAGCACCTCTCCATGATCCCGCCGGGCGGGTTCATGGCCATGCCGAACAGCTACCTGGTCACCTTGCTGCCCGAGGCGAGCGCGACGCGGCTGCTCGGCCGCGCCGGAGGCGTCACCGAGCTGGCGTTGCGGCTCTCCCCGGGCGCCGACGAGGCGGCTGTCACCAGCGCCATGCGCGAGCTCCTGGGCCGGTACCGCCTCGTCCTCACCAGCGGTCGCGACCTCCCCAGCGTGCGCAACATCCGCAGCCACGTCGACATGTTGGGCAGCGCCGCGCTCGTGTTCCCGCTGCTGTTCCTCACGGCTGGCGCCCTCGGCGGCGCCATACTCCTGGCTCGCGTGGTGCGCCAGGAGCGCGGGCTGATCGGGCTGTTGCGAGCCTCCGGCTTCGGCCGCGCCCGCATCAGCACCCACTACCTCGGCTACACGCTGGTGCTGGCGGCCTTCGGCGCCGCCCTGGGGCTCCCGTTCGCGGTGCCCCTGGCCGCCGCCGTGAGGGACATCTTCACGGCCGACCTGGGTACGCCCGCCCAGGGCGCCCTGTGGCGACCGGAGCTCGCCCTGCAGGCGGCGCTCGGCGCGCTCGTGGCCGGGGCGCTGGCGGCGCTGGGCCCCGCCTGGTCCGCGGCGCGGCTCCCGCCCGCCGAGGCGATGCGCGGCGAACGTCCTGCGGTGGGCGGCGCCTTCGGCGCCCTGCGGCTCGCCGGGACCAAGAGCGTCGCTCTACGCATGGTCCTGCGCAACCCGCTCAGGCGGCCGCTCAGGACGCTGGCGTCGCTGGCCGGCGTGACGCTGGCGGCCGTGCTGGCGCTGGCCCCCGCCCTGTTCCTCGCCGAGGTCGACCGCGTCGAGGAGCGCGTGCAGAGCGTTCGCCGCTACGACCTCAGGGTGGTGCCGCGGCTCCCCCAGCCCGAGGAGTGGCTGCGCAGCTTGGCGCGCGTGCCCGGCGTGACCAGGGTCGAGGGTCTCCTGGAGGTGCCGGTCGACATCGACGCGAACGGCGAGACGAGGCGCACATATGCGCTGGGCCTGGAGGCGGGCGGGGAGCTGCTGGACCTCCCGCGGCCGGGCCGAGGCGAGGCCCTGCTCGTGGGGGGAGCCGGGGCGGTGGGAGAGCGGATTCGGCTGAGCGGTCCGCTGGCCGCGATCGAGGCGACGGTCGCGGGCGAGGTCGACTACCCGCTGGGTCGGCCGGTGCTGCTGGCGGTGGAGGACGCCCAGAGGCTGCTGCAGCCGCCGGCGATCCTCGGCGACGCCATGCGGGCGCTGCTCGGGCGCGCCCTGCTCGGCCTCGAAGACCCGGTCACGGCGGCCCTGTTGGTGCTCGAGGAGGGACGGACGGAGCAGGTGCTCGCCTCCCTGGCGGGACGCGGCGAGGTGGCCAGGGTCGACGACCGCAGGGTGGAGCAGGAGGACCTCCAGCGCGTGTTCCGCCTCTCGCGGGCGTTCATCGGGGTCATGGAGGCCTTCGCCCTGCTGCTGGGGGTAGCGCTGATCTACAACGCGGTCGCCGTCACCGCCCTGGAGCGGCACCGCGAGCTGGCCACGCTCAGGGTGCTCGGCTTCCACGCCCACGAGGTAGGGGTCTTGTTCCTGCTCGAGACGGTGGCCGTGTCCCTCCTCGCCCTCCTGCCGGCCGTGCCGCTGGCGTTGTGGGTCAGCGGGCGGGCGGTGGCCGACTTCCAGGACTTCCTGCCGGCCGGGGTTCCCCTCGACGGCCCCACGCTCCTATGGGTGGCCCTGGGAGCGGTCCTCGCGGTGCTGCTCGCCTCCGCCCCGCCCGTCCGCGAGCTGGGGCGGCTCCACCTGGCCGAGGTGGTCAGGGAGCGCGAGTGAGGCCGGGCAGGCTAGGGCTCCGCAACGGGAAGGAACGGTTGACCCATGAACCTCTGGCTGCATACCTCTGACACGCCGCGCACGCCGGACAAGGTGAGCCCCGGCGAGCGCGTGGACCTGGTGATCGGGAGCTGGCCCGTCGAGCCGGGGCAGCGGCTGTGGATCGACTACCGCAGGCGAGGCCGAGACGGCGAGGAGCGGCAGACCGTCGAGGCAGCCTGGCTGCACAACACCGGCGGCAACAGCTACTGGAGCGCCACCATCGGTCCCTTCATCCGCGGTGACGTGGTCGAGTACCGCGCCCGCGGCGGCGCGCCATCAGGCGGCGCCGAGACGGAGCCCGAGAGCTTCCGGGTAGGCGCCAGGCTGCACCTGGCGCTGCTGTGGCACCAGCACCAGCCGCTCTACAAGGACCTTTGGAGCGGCGAGCAGCGGGGCAGTTACCGCCAGCCTTGGGTGAGGCTCCACGCGTGCCGCGACTACTACGCCATGGCAGCCCTGCTCGACCGGCACCCGGGGATCCACCTGACCATCAACCTCACGCCCGTGCTGCTGTGGCAGCTCGAGGACTACACCGAGCGCGGGGCCACCGACAGGGCCCTCGAGCTCACCCTCACCCCGGCCGAGGAGCTCGAAGCCGAGGAGCGGCTGGAGGTGATCGATGGCTTCTTCGACGCAGACTGGCACAGGCAGGTGTTCCCGCACGCCCGCTACCGGGAGCTGTTCGAGCTGCGCGCGGCCGGGGCGAGCTTCGGGCCGCAGGACCTAAGGGACCTCCAGATGTGGTTCAACCTGGCCTGGTTCGGGCAGGAGTTCCGCGTCGGCGAAGTCGACCTGCTGACCGGCGAGCGGGCGAGCGTGGGCAGGTTCGTGGCGAAGGGCCGCAACTTCACCCACGAGGAGGTGCAGGAGGCGGTGGCCGAGCAGCGCAAGGTCATGCGGGCGGTCGTGCCGCTGCACCGGGAGCTCCAGGACCGGGGCCAGATCGAGATCAGCACCAGCCCCTACTACCACCCGATACTGCCCCTGCTGATCGACAGCGACGAAGCCAGCCTCGACCGACCCGGGGGACGGCTGCCGCCCCGCTTCAGCTTCCCGCAAGACGCCCAGGCACAGGTGAGCCTAGCCGTCGACGACTACCGGCGGCGTTTCGGGCGCTCGCCGCGGGGCATATGGCCGGCGGAGGGAGCCGTGAGCAGGTCCATGGTCCCGATGCTGGCCGACGCGGGGATTGACTGGATGGCCAGCGACCAGGGCGTCCTGGCCCGCAGCGGCCTCTGGGGGTACGAGGCTGACGACCCACAGGTGCTGTGCCGGCCGTACCGGCTCGAGGAGGCCGGCCGCACGCTCTCGATCTTCTTCCGCGACACCCGCATCTCCGACGAGATCGGCTTCCACTACCAGGGCTATGGCGACGGCGAGGCGGCCGCGCGCGACTTCCTGCGCCAGCTAAGGCAGCGCTTCGCCGACGCCGGCGCGGTCGAGGCGGAGCCCGTGGTCACGGTGGTGTTGGACGGCGAGAACGCCTGGGGCGCCTACCCCGATGACGCCAGGCCCTTCCTCCACGCCCTCTATCGTCAGCTGGAGGACTCAGAGGACGTCGTCACCGTCACCTTCAGCGAGTGCCTCTCGGGAGCCCCGGCGAGGGACATGGAGGCGCATCCCCTCTCGAGCCAGGAACGACTCCACCTGCTCCACACCGGCTCCTGGATCGACGAGCACGGGTCCGACCCGGGAGTGGACCTCGGCACCTGGATCGGGGAGGGCGAGGAGAACCGGGCGTGGCAGCTGCTGCTCGAGGCCAGGCATGCCCTGGCCGCCGCAGGCGCCAGCCCCGAGACCCACCCGGAGGCGTTCCAGGCGATCTACGCGGCGCAAGGCAGCGACTGGTTCTGGTGGTTCGGCGAGGACCAGGACTCCGGAGCCGACGAGCAGTTCGATGAGCTCTTCCGCGGGCACCTACGCGGCGCCTACCGCTCCGCCGGCCTGCAGCCGCCGGAGCGACTGGCGCGACCGCTCGTCGCCAGGCGGGTCAGCTGGACGGCCGGGCGCGAGCTGCCAACGCTGCTGAGAGGGGACAGCCTCACGGTGCAGGCCAACTGCCCTGGCCTGCTCGAGTGGCGGTTCGAGGCGGGTGAGACGAGTTACCAGGCGTTGCGCGCAGTTGGCGGCGTCATGGCCGGCGTGCAGAGACACCAGGCGACCGTCGGTCCCTTCACGGAACAGGGTGCACTGGTCTTCCGTTACCTCTGCACCCACCCCGAGTGCGAACGAACAGGCCCATGCGGCCGCCAGGAAGAGAACGTGGTGCGGGTGCTCGACCTCGGGGCGGCAGAGGCCAACCCCCCTGGCAGTGACGGGGGCGTGGCGGGCGGAGGATGAGAAGGGGGCAGCGGTCATGACTGTAGCCAGAACGGAGGGCGGGCGCGTTCCGGGCCGTACCGGGCGACCGAAGACCGCGCGCCCTGACGGTCAGGTGCGCGAGCAGCGCTGCGTGCGCGAGCCGTGCCGGCACCTCGACCCGGACACGCGGAGCGACGCTGCGTCACGCCTGCAGACGATCAAGGGACACCTCGAAGGGTTGATGCGGACGCTCGAGGACGACGAAGCGTCCTGTCCAGACGTCCTCGATCGGCTCGGCGCCGTGATCGGGGCGTTGGGGAGGGTCAGTGACTCGGTGCTTCGCTGCCACGTCCGCACTCACGTCGCCGCCGCGCGACTTGGCGACGCTGACGCGGTCGTCGAGGGGTTGATGGAGGCGATCAAGTACCGTCCGTGAACGGGACTCGACCTGGCGGTTTCCGTGGCCCTTGTCCGGGGTGGGCGGGCCTAGGCCGGGGCATGAAAGCCTATTCGATTGAACCGCGCGAGCGCATCGTGCATTGCGTCGACTCCGGACAGGGCATCGAGGGGGTGGCGGAGCGCTTCGAGGTTAGCGCCCACACGGTTAGGCGCTACCTCAGGCCGCACCGAGAGACGGGCGAAAGAGGCACCCGGGGCCCCGCCCCAAGCTGACAGAAGAGCAGGTGACGCTGCAGCGCGCGAACCTGCAGCGCCACCCCAGCCTGACGCTCGCCGAGCGCCGCGACTGGGGATGCGGCGCGAGTACGCCTACGCGCCCAGGTGGCAGCGCGCCCATGTTAGCTTCCTCAGGAACTTCGGCCCCAACCGCACGCTCCTCGCCGCCGTGAGCTTGGATGGGGTGCTGCCGGCTTTCCTCCTCGATGGCGGCATGAACCGGCCGGGTTCGAGCATTACCTCGGCGAGATGCCGCTTACGAGCCTGGCGCCGGGCCAGGTGTTGGTGCTCGACAACTACGTCGTCCACCCCGGCGACAGCGTCGAGAAGCTCGCAGCGGAGCGGAGGTCGAGCCCGACTACCTGCCGGCCTACGCTCCCCATCTCAACCCGATCGAGCCCATGTTCGCCAAGCTCGAGGCTCACGTGAAGAAAGCGGCGGCGATGACGCTGGGAGCCCTCAGCCTGGCGGTGAGAGAGGCCCTGGACGCCGTGACGCTACCGGACATCCGGGGCCTCCTGTCTATCCTCGACCTTCTAGGACATCTACCGAGAAAACCGCTGCAGAGTAGAACTCGGGAAGCGTCGCTCGCGCGAAGGGGAGGGGTCGTGGCGGGTCGAGCCGGCCGCTCTTGGCGTGCGGAGCGGCATAGTCCGGCGGCTTCGCCTCTACGTCACATGACCATGGCGCAGGGGCCGCCCAAGCGGGCGGCCCCTGCCCCGAGCGGCCCTCACGAATGGTACTTGAGGGCCTCCATGAGCTCGCTGACGATCTGCTCGGTGTCGCCGCGTTCCGACGCGGTGGCGACGTGATCGCGGATGTGCGAGCGCAGCACGTTCTCGTTGACCTTCCCCAGCGCGCCCTGGACCGCCTTGACCTGCTTGAGCACGTCAACGCAGTAGACGCCCTCGTCCTCGAGCATGCGCAAGATGCCCTCGAGGTGCCCCTTGGCGCTCTTGAGGCGCAGCACCGCGTCCCGGCGCGTGTCTGGGTCGAGGTGCTTGCAGTCGGACGGCGCGAGCGTCGGCGCGGCCGGCTGGGTGGTCAGGCCGTCGGTCACGTGGCGGCGGGCGTGGCTCGGTAGCCGGCCTCCTGTACCGCCGACAGGAGAGCTTGCGTCTCGACCACGCCGTCGATGCGGGCGAGGCCCTTGGCGAGGTCGACCTCGACGCCCTTCACGCCGGGGACCTCCTCGAGCGCGCCCTTGACGGCGGCCTGGCAGTGCCCGCAGCTCATGCCTTCTACCTTGATCTCGATCATCTCGTCCTCCTCGGTGCTAGGCCACCCCCCCTGGGGTGGATACTGGCTTCAGTGTACCGCAGCCGCGACCGGTCGGGTCAAGCGGCCCGAGCTCGAAGCTTCGGGCCGCTAGGTCGAACGGTAGGCTGGGCGGATCAGGGGTTCATGCGCGAGGACTGCTCCTGGTAGGCGCGTTGCTCTGGCGTCCACCACTGCTTGACGTAGGCCAGCACGGCGGTGATGTCCGCTTGGCTCCAGTCGGGCCCGACAGGCGGCATGCGTCCGACGCCGTCGCGTACGAACCCGGCGATCTGGCTGTCGGGATGGTGCCAGGCGTGCATGCTCTCATCGAGCGCCGGGACGCCCGCCGCGGCGTCGCCTCGGCCGCCGGGACCGTGGCAGGTCGCGCAGTTGGCGCTGTATATCGCCTCGCCGTACGCGACGACCTCCTCGGGGTAGGTCGTGTAGGCGGGGGCCTCCGCCGTCTCGCCGCTCGGCCGTAGCCAGACGACGAGGTTGGCGGCGACCCCTACGACGACGATCGCGCCCGCGATCCACCAGTACCTGGCGGTCCCCTTCCCCGAGATCACCTTCGGCGCCTCCTCACCCGCGCGCGCCTCACCCACGAGGCCCCGTCGATCGCGCGGCCGGCCCGGCTACCACCCACGGCCTCACAGCGTGGTGAAGGCGCTGAGCCGGCCGGCGTCGAGCTG
>DASVCK010000006.1:0-2913 GCA_036381675.1 Trueperaceae bacterium
GTCGCGTTCGTGGGTAGGCCCAGCTCGTGCGCCGTCGCGTGTATCTCCAGCCACTGGTCCGCGCTCACCTTCGCGCGCGCGATCTGCTTGCGGACGCGGTCGGCGAAGATCTCGGCACCGCCCCCTGGCAGCGCGACCAGACCGTGCTCCTTCAGTTGGGTCAGCACCTCGCGGTAAGTGAGGCGTGGCCTGGTGATACGCGTGAAGTGATGTATCTCGGCACCCGTCCAGGCCTTGACCTGCACGCCGGGGTAGCGCTCGGTGAGGCCCTGCACGAGGTCGAGGTAGTACTGCCACTCGCGCTTCGGGTGGTGGCCGGACGAGATGTGGATCTCGGTGAGGTCCGGGTGGTAGTAGCGGTCGACGAACTCCCAGACCTGCGGGAGGTCGTAGTCCCACACGCCCTCCTCGCCGAACTTCCGCTGGAAGCCGCAGAACGTGCACCCCACGTAGCAGATGTTCGTCTGCGACAGGCGCAGCGAGTGGACGTAGTACGCCTTGTCGCCTACCTTCTCGCTCCGCACGTGGTCCGCGAGCCGCATGAGGCCAGGCAGGTCGCGGGTCGCGTACAGGACCATGCCGTCCTGCAGGTCCAGGCGGCCGCCGGACAGAACCTTGTCCGCCACGCGCGCCAGCGCCTCGTCCCGGGTCTTCAGGCCCGCGGAGGCGATGGGCGTCCTGGTGGCGGCGAGGGCGGTCACGAGTGCAGCGCGCGCCCGTCCACGGCCAGCGCGGCCTCCTTGACCACCTCGGAGAGCGTGGGGTGCGCGAACGTCGTGCGCGCCAGGTCCTCGCTGCTCGCCCCGAACGTCATGGCTATGACCGCCTCGGCGATGAGCTCGCCGGCGCGCGGTCCGATGGCGTGCACGCCCAGGATCCTGTCGGTCTGTTCGTGCGCGAGTATCTTGACCTTGCCGTCCGTGTGCCCCAACGCGCGCGCTCGGCCGTTGGCGCTGAACGGGAACACGCCCTTGCGGTAGGGCGTGCCCTCCTCCTTGAGTTGCTCCTCGGTGGCGCCCACGGTCGCGACCTCGGGCTCGGTGTACGCGACGCCGGGGACCAGGTGGTAGTGGACCTTCGTCGGGATGCCCTTGAGCTGCTCCATGAGCGCCACGCCATCGTCCTCGGCCTTGTGCGCCAGCATGGGGCCGTGGATGAGGTCGCCGATCGCGTACACGCCGGGCGCGGTGGTGGCGAAGCCCTCGTCCACCTTCACCCGACCGCGCTCGTCCAGCTCCACGCCGGCTTCCTTCAGCCCCAGGCCCTCGGTGCTCGGCTTGCGCCCCACGGCCACGAGCACCTTGTCGGCCTCGACCGGATCCGCGCCGTCGACCAAGACCTTCGCGCCACTCTTGGTGACCTCGACGCCGGTGACCCGTGCGCTCAACCGGAACTCGATGCCCTGCCGCTTGAGGGCCTTCTGCGCCTCCTTGGCGATCTCGAGGTCCATGCCGGGAAGTATGCGGTCCAGGTACTCGAGCACAGTCACCTGGGAACCCAGGCGTGCCCACACCGAGCCGAGCTCGAGCCCGATGTACCCGGCTCCTATGACGACGAGCCGTTCCGGGACCTTCTCGAAAGTCAGGGCCTCTGTGCTGGTGACGACGGTCTCGCCGTCCACCTTCACGCCCTTGAGATCGGTGACGACGGACCCAGTCGCAAGCACTACGTGCTGTGCCTCCAGCACGACCGGCTCGTCGCCCGACACCTCCACCCGCCTGTCTCCGAGCAGCTTGCCGTTCCCGCGGTAGACGGTCACGCCGTTCTTCTTCATGAGGTACGCGACGCCGTCGGTGTTCTGCTTGACGACCTTCGCGCGGCGCGCCTGCATGGCTGCCAGGTCCAGCTCGACCTGCGCTTTGATGCCGTGGTCGACGAACCCCGTCCGGGCCTCGTGGTAGTTGAAGCTCGACTCCAGCAGGGCCTTGGAGGGTATGCAGCCGACGCGCACGCACGTGCCGCCCAGCGTGGCCTCGCGCTCGACGATGCCGACGTCGAACCCGAGCTGCGCGGCTCTGATCGCGGCGACGTAGCCGCCGGGGCCGGCGCCGACGATGACGACGTCGTGGCGCTTGCCGTTGCCCTTGGCCACCTCAGACCTCCAGCAGCATGCGAGCCGGGGCCTCGACGGCCTCCTTGATGCGCTTGAGGAACGTGACCGCCTCGCGGCCGTCGACGATGCGGTGGTCGTAGGTGAGCGCGACGTACATCATGGGCAGGATGACGACCTGACCGTCTCGCGCCACGGGCCGTTCCTGGATGGCGTGCATGCCGAGCACGCCGGACTGAGGCGGGTTGACTATGGGCGTCGACATTAGCGAGCCGAAGACGCCGCCGTTGCTGATCGTGAACGTGCCACCCTGCAGCTCGTCCGGCAGCAGCTTGTTCGCCTGCGCCCTCTGGCCGTAATCGGCGATGGCCTTCTCCAGCTCGGCGAACGACATGCGGTCCGCGTCCCTTATGACCGGAACCACGAGGCCCTTCTTGGCGGAGACAGCGACGCCGATGTCGTAGAAGTTCTTGTAGACGATGTCGTCGCCGTCGATCTCGGCGTTCAGCTGCGGGATCAGCTTGAGTGCGTCTATCACGGCCTTCACGAAGAAGGACATGAACCCGAGGCGGATGCCGTACCGCTTCTCGAAAGTGTCGCGGTACTCCTTGCGGAGGTCCATCACCGCGGTCATGTCGATCTCGTTGAAGGTCGTGAGGAGCGCCGCGTTCCGCTGCGCGTCCACGAGCCGCGTGGCGACGGTGCGCCGCAGCGGGCTCATGCGCACCCGCTCCTCCTGCCTGGCGGCGTCCGCGACCGCGGCGCCAGCGGGCACAGCGGAGTCGGCCCCGGCCGTCTGAGCGGCCTGGCGCTCACGCTCCTCGACGAAGCGCTGCACGTCCTCCTTCAGCAGACGCCCGCTA
>DASVCK010000007.1:0-14340 GCA_036381675.1 Trueperaceae bacterium
TCAGCTCGGTCACCTCGCTGGGCGGCGCATCGTACTCGTCCGCCTCGTCCAGCGAGAACGGGGTGTTGACGGCGCGCCGCTCCACGACCGACCGCTGGACGTCATGCCCCGCGGCGCCCTGAGCTTCAGAGCCGGCATCTCCCTGCGTCCAGAGACCTGCCTGCTGGGGCAGCCCTCGCTCTGCCCCGGTCGGTTGAGAAGGGCCGTCCGTAGCCCGGAACATGGCCTGCGCGGCGTGCTCCTGGGCCACGCCAAGAGAACCGGCCCCGCCGGCATCCGTGGCGTCGCGCCCTGCGGCGCGTGCGTCCGCCAGTCCAGCGTCCGGAGGCGCCCGCCTCGCGTCGTCGGCAGCAGCGCTAGGGTCGCGGCGCTGAGAAGGTACGCCTACCGCGACAGGGTCACCCGCCGCGGGATCCTCCACGCGCTCGACCTCGGCCGCGAGGTCCCGGCTCACGGGCGGGAGGTCTTCGTCCTCTACCACCAGGGTGGCGGAGCTCACCCACCTGCCCTCGTGCAGAGCGAAGCGGCCGTCTTCCCTCAGGGCGCTGCCCAGGTCGACGTCCTCCGAGACGTCGTGGACGGCCCTGATCTCCTGCTCGGACATGCGGGCCGAGGACGCGTGCAACTCGTCGAGGAGGGCCGCCAGCCCTTCCTCGCTCGTGTAATCGGGGGTCCGCTGACGCGCCACGGGCGTGATGGCGAACCGCCCGTCGTCGAGGGCTCGAACCTGTAGCTCGTCGTTCACCGCCAGCCTGTTGGCGCGGTACAGCTCTCCCAGGCCGGTGACGATGCGTGGCGGCTCGAGCGTCAGCTCATACTCGGTGCCGGACTTCGTGTCCAAGGCGGTCACGGAGCGACCCTCCGGGAACAGGCCCACCATCGCCTGCGGCAACGTCATCGTGCCGCTCCGGAGGCAGTAACGCGTCAACGGGTAGCGGAACTCTCCAGCCATCTAACGCCTCCCGGCTCTCTCGCTCCACGACAGGGCCGCCTCACTAGCTCAGAGGCATCGCCCCCTTGGTGGGTTCGCCGCGAGTCTAACCCGGGCGTGAGCCATGCCCGGGCGAGACCGTCATGCCGGCCCTAGCCGAAGACCAGACGCCGGCGTTTGCGCTTCTTGGCCGGCGCTTCCGGCGCCGCGGTGGCCGGTGTCTGCGCCGGTGAGGTGGCCGGCTCTGGCCTGTCGCTCACCTCCGGAGCCGCGCCGCGCGCGCCCTTGCGGCCGGCCGCCGCAGCGCCCTTCCCTCTCCCTCGGGCCGTCCGCGGGGCACCGTCGGGCTTGGCCGCGGGCTCGCCCCCGGTCGGCTTGGCCGCGGCCTGGGAGGGCTTCGGCTTCCTGCCACCGTTCTTGCCTGCCTTGGCGCCCGGCTTGCCCGTCGCCTCCTCGGCGGCCTTGGCGGCGGCGCTGGGCGCGGACCTGCGCCCGGTCACGAACTCGGCGTCGATGCCGCCCTCCGACGGGTCTCGCAGCTTCTTGGGACGCTTGGCGGGCGCCTGTTCGTCGGTCTCGGGCAGGCTCACGTCCATGGTCGCCGGCACCAGGTCGATCTGCCGCTGCGTCGGGTTCGCGGCCAACACCTTGACCTCGACCCTGTCGCCCATGCGGTAGCGCTTGCGGGTGTGCTTGCCCATCAACATGAGCGAGTCCTCGATGTAGATGTAGTAGTCGTCCCCGAGGTGACTGACGTGCATGAGGCCCTCGACGCCGTTGGCGAGGGCCACGAAGACGCCGAAGTTCGTCACGCCGACGACCACGCCCACGAAGGCCTCGCCGACGTGCTCCTTGGCCCAGCGCGCGTGGTAGTAGCGCGTCAGGTCCCGCTCGGCCGACTCGGCCACCCGCTCGCGGTCGCTGGCGTGCTCGGCCAGTTGCGGGAAGTCCGAGCGCATGCGCTCCTTCAAAGTCGGCGACAGCCTGTGTTGGAGGATCGAGCGCACGACGCGGTGGACGACGAGGTCGGGGTAACGCCTGATGGGGCTGGTGAAGTGCAGGTAGTTCTCGAAAGCCAGTCCGTAGTGGCCTAGGTTCTCGCTCGAGTACCTGGCCTGCTTGAGGCTGCGCAGCAGCAGCGTGCTCACCAGCTGCGCCTCGGGCTTGCCGGCGGCCTCCCGGAGGATCCCCTGCAGGTCCTGCGGCCGCGCGTGCTCCAGGTCCAGCGTGTAGCCGAGCTTGGCCAGCGCCTTCTGCAGGGCGAGCATCTTCTCCTCGCTGGGATCCTCGTGCACGCGGAACAGCGCGGGGACGTCACGCTTGGAGAGCTCCTCGGCCACCTTGCGGTTCGCGAGCAGCATGAGCTCCTCGATCAGCTGCCTGGCGGCGTCGCTGCGGACCGGCGTGACGTGGAGGGCCCCCTGCTCGTCGACGTCGACCTTCGCCTCCGTGAACTGGAAGTCGAGAGCGCCGGCGCCGATGCGCTCCTTGCGCAGCTCCTGCGTGAGGTTGAGGAGCACCTTGACGTCGCGCTCGAGCTTGAGCTTGCCTGCGGGCAACCGCCCGCCCTCAGCGAACTCCTGCACCTGCTTGTAGGTGAGCCGCGCGTCCGACTGGATCACCGTCTCCTTGAGCTTGAACGCCTTGACCTCACCGGTGCGCGTGACGTCCATGAAGGCTGACAGCGCCAGCCGCGGCTCGCCCTCGACGAGCGAGCAGATCCCGTTCGAGAGCTCCTCCGGCAGCATCGGGAGCACCGCGCCGGGCAGGTAGACGCTCGTCGCGCGCTCGACGGCCTCCCTGTCCAGGCTCGTGCCCTCCGCGACGTAGTAGCTGACGTCGGCGATGTGCACCCCCACGCGCAGCAGCCCGTCGCGCTTGCCGTCCAGCCGCTCGACCGAGACCGCGTCGTCGTAATCCTTGGCGTCCTCGCCGTCGATCGTGAAGGTAGCGACCTTGCGGTAGTCGGTGCGGCCCTCCATCATCTCGGCCGTCACGGTGTCGGGCACGGCCTTGGCTTCGGCCAACGTCGCCGGGTCGAACTCCGCCTTGAGGCCGTACTTCACGATCACGGCCCTGGTCTCGACCTCGGGATCGTCGGCCTCGCCGAGGACCTCGTGGAGCTCGCCGAAAGGCTCCTTCTCGCCGGAGTCTTCCGGCCAGACCATGCGGGCGACGATCCGCGTGCCGCCGGCTACCTTCCCGACCGACTCCGGCGTGAGCAGGACGCGCTCGCGCAGCCGCGGCGAGTCGGGTCGGAGGATCGCGTAGCCGCGGGCGTACTCGAGAGTGCCCACGAGGAGGTCGTTGCCACGCGCCAGGATCCTGACGATCTCGCCGCTGGGCCTGTCACCTTCGGTCTTGAGCGGGTTCGGCCGGGCCAGCACGCGGTCGCCGTCCCAGGCGCCGCCCAGGCTGTCGGCTGGTACGAAGAGGTCCTTGCCCCCATCGTCGAGGATCACGAAGCCGTAGCCGCCGGAGGTCACCTGCAGGCGGCCGGCCAGGAGGTTCATCTCCTCGGGCAGCCCGTAGGTGCGGCGCCGGGTCTTGACGAGCTGGCCGCTCTGGACCAGCTCGGCCAGCGTCTGGCGCAGGCCGGTGCGGTCTTCGAGCTTGAGGCGACGCTGCACGTCTTGGACATGCCACGGCTTCTCGGGATGTTCGTGGAAGAACTTGAGCACTTCGCTCTGTGCGACTGACATCTGAGGCGAGTGTAGCCTCTAGCCCATGAGTAGCGCGGTACCGTCAGGCATGGCCGAAATCCGCTCGGTGTACATGACCTTCCCCGACCTGGACAGCGCCGCCTCGGTGGCCAGGCACCTGGTCGACGAGCGCCTGGCGGCCTGCGTGAACCTCCTGCCTCGGGGCCTGTCCGTCTACCGCTGGGAGGGGCAGGTGAGCACCGAGGAGGAGGTCGTGGCGTTCGCCAAGACGACCGCAGACCGACTCGACGCACTCATCGCCAGGGTGAAGGAGCTACACAGCTACGAGCTGCCATGCATCGTGGCCCTGCCGGTGGCCGGCGGACTGCCCGAGTTCCTGACTTGGGTCGTCGAGGAGACGCAACCGGCTTAGGTGCGGCGCCGCGGCTGCCGCGGGCGTTCTAGGCGACGCGTCTGACTTCCTGTTCGGCGAGGTCGATGAGGGCGGCTTTCGCCGCCGACGGCGGGAAAGGCGCCAGGGCGACCTTGGCCGCCTCCACCTCGGCGGTTATCAGCCCGCGCATGGCGGCGTCGGCGCCATGGGACCTCGCTAGCTGGGCCATGCGCTCCACGTCGCCCGGCTCTGACGCGTGGCGTCCCACTATGAGCTTCGCCTCCGCGCTGTCCTCCTCGAGGATCAGACGCAGGGCCGGGTACGTTGCCTTACCTTCCCGCAGGTCTCCGCCGACCGGCTTGCCGAGGCGTTCCGGGTCACCTAGCAGGTCCAGGTAGTCGTCGCGCAGCTGGAACGCCCTGCCGTACGCCGTGCCGAAAGCGCGCAGCGCCGACCTGACATCCGTCTCCGAGCCCACCAGGGCGGCTACGCCCTCGGTCGCAGCGGCCATGAGGGCAGCGGTCTTGCCGTCGTTGACCCGCGCGTACGACTCGTAGCTCCACTCCTTGAGCGTCGCGCACTGGAACTGGAGCACCTCGCCCTCGCATAGCGCTGCGGCGGCCTCGGCCATCAGGCCGGTCAGCTCCCTGTTGCCGCCGCGGGCCAACAGGCCGAGGACCCGGGCCAGCATGAAGTCTCCTGACATCACGCTCACGACGTTGCCGTAGCGCAGGAAGGCGGCTTGCTCGCCACGCCTGGTCGTCGCGTCGTCTATCAGGTCGTCGTGGAGCAGCGACGCGGAGTGCAGGAGCTCTACGGCCAGCGCCACCTGTCGAGCCAAGCCGGGCGGTGCGTTGAGCAGACGACCGGTGAGCAGCGACAGAGTTGGCCTGACGCGCTTGCCTCCGGCCCGCACCAGGTCCTCGCCGATCGCGCTGATGAAGCCGACGTCCGATCGCAACTGTTCCGCCAGCTCGACTTCGAACTCCTTGAGCTCGTCCTCGAGCGACCGAGCGTCCAACCCGAGGTCGCCAGCCGTCATGCCGGGCTCTCCACCGGCTCGGCCGCGTCCTCGTGCAGGAAGTAGCTGAGCCGCTTGAGCGCCGCCAGGAAGTCCACGTTCTCCACCCTCACCCCGGCGGGCACGGACACGACGGTGGGAGCGAAGTTCAGGATCCCCTTGACTCCCGCCGCGGTAACGGCGTCGGCGGCGGTCTGCGCCGCCTTGACCGGCACCGTGAGGAACGCGATCTCGATGTCGAGTTCCGCGACCGCGGCGGGCAGCTCGCCCAATGACCGCACCAGGACGGAGCCGAAGCCTCGCCCCACCTTCCTCTGGTCCACGTCGAAGGCGGCTACCAGCTCGAAGTCGAACTCGCTCATGCCCGGGTAGTCGGCGATGGCCTGGCCCAGGCGCCCCATGCCGACGATGGCCACGCGCCACTGCCGGGTGAGACCGAGGATCCGCTTGAGCTCATCGCGCAGGGAGGAGACCGTGTAGCCGGTGCCGCGGGTCCCGAAGGTGCCGAAGTAGGCGAGGTCCTTGCGGACCTGGAACGCCGAGACCTGGGCCTCGGATGCCAGCAGGTCGGACGAGACCCGTTCGACGCCGCCGGCCTCCAGGCCGTTGAGGACGCGTAGGTAGGTGATCAGCCGGCTGACCGTCGCCGAGGGTATGCCCTTTGACGTGCCGCGGGCGCCCCCGCGCGGCATCAGCGGGGGAAGCTCTCTATCCCCTCGGACCGCAGCCTGGCTTGGGCATCGGCCAGTTGGCCGGCGTCGAAGGGTCCGATGAGGAGCTTGACGAGGTCGCCCTCGACGCGGTCGGAGACTACGAAGCCCATGCCTTCGAGGCGTTCCCGCTGCGGCAGGGAGCTCTCGCGCGAGCCGTACGCGCCCACCTGCAGGTAACGGGTCCCGGGCGCGGCGGACTGCGCGGGCTGGCTCTGCGGCGGAGCCGCGGGCTGGGCGGCCGACTGGGAGGCTGGGCTGGCCGCAGCCGAGCTCTGGCCGGCGCCGGACTCCTGCGCGGCGGGCTGCCCTGCGGTACCGGTGTCTGGCTCGTCCGGCTCGAACCGGTAGACGGTGGGATCGCTGACACCCATGTTCGAGCCGGCGATGCGGGCCGCCACGGAGCGCGCTTCGGATTCCGTGTCGTACGGACCGACGAGGACGATGTTCAGGTCGCCCTGCGTGCCTATGAAGGCCGGGTAACCGGCCGCCTCGAACGCATCGAGCTGCCGCTGTGCGTTGTCCGGGTTGCCGAACGCGCCCACCGAGACCCGGTAAGGGGCCTCCTCGTCGGCGGAAGCTCTGGGGGGCGGGCCGCTAGCCGCCGGCGACTGACCGGCCGGCGTGGGGTTCTCCCGCGGCTGCGCAGCGGAGCTGCTGACGGAGCTGCTGTTGACGGGACTCGTCGGCGGAGCCGCAGCCGACGCTGCGCCTCCGTCCGGCGGCAACGCCTCTACGGACGACTGTTGCGCGTCCGCAGCGTCACCGTCGGTGGCAGCGGGCTCCACGGCCGTCTGCTGAGCGTCGCTCGGCTCTTCGGTCGCCTGCTGGCCGGCCGGGTCGACAGCGACCGCGGGGGGTTCCTGAGCGTCGACCGAGCTGGAGAGCGACGAGCTGGACTGGGGCCCCGGCTGGTCCGCCTGGCCGCCCGGCTGGTCCGCCTGGCCGCCCGGCTGCTGCTGATCCGGTCCCGACTGGCTCTGAGACTGGCCTGGCGTCTGACCGGCGGTGATGCCCTGCGTCGTGCGCGGCGTCTCGACGTTGCGGTTGCCCACCGGGAAGAACGAGCCGCCCGAGACCAACGTCGCGATGATGCCTGCGATCACGGCGACCAGAGCGACACCGATGAGGAGGTCGGGCCAGTTGCGTCTAAGCCAGTCCATGTTCCCCCATGTTAACCCCGGTCGCGTGGGCCAAGTCCCGGGTCAGACGGAAAGTTTAGAGCACGGGCAGGGGTGGGCGACAGCGCGCCCTCCCTGCCCCGCGTCTCATCCCTAGAGGTACGTCGTGATGGCCGAGCAGGCCGGCTGGAAGCCTTGCTCGCAGGATGCCACCCAGGCGTCGCTCGCGGCGCTGCGCCGGTTCTGCGAGAAGAGGGCCCAGCCCAGGTTGTAGAGGGCCTCCACGTCGCGGTCGTTCTGTTCGACGAGAAGCGTGTAGACGCTCTCCGCGTCCTGGTACCGCTGCGCAGCGAGGTACGCGGCGCCCAGGTTGGCCCGCGCCTCGACGCTGTTGGGGTTGAGCTGCACGGCGCGCTCGAAGCTGGCGACGGCGCCGGCGTAGTCGCCTTGCTGGTAGGCGGCGAGTCCCGACCACAGCTGGGCCTGGGCGTCCGCCGGGCGGGCCTGGAGGACTGCCCTGAACTGCTCGGCCGCGGCGCGGAAGTCGCCCAGCCGGTAGTGGGAGCGACCGGCGATGAACCTGGCCGACGCGACCTGTTCCCCGTCGGTCAGGCCGCTCACGGCGCGCTCCGCGTAGGTGAGGGCTTCGCTCGGGTTACCCAGCTGGTCGTGCGTGGTGGCCAGCGCCAGGGCGACCTCGGGGCGGTCTGCGCCGCCCTGCTGCCTGGCCCTGTCGAGGGCCTGCACGGCCTGCTGCGGCTGGCCGCTCTCGAGGTAGGTGACGCCCAGGTTGTACTGCGCCTCCCACGAGCTCGGGTCGGCCTCGGCCGCCAGCCGGTAGGACTCGGCGGCGTCCGACTCGCGGCCCAGGCTGCGCTGCAGGGTGCCGAGCTTGATCAGGGTGCTCGCCTCGGCGGGCTTGTCACCGGCGGCGCGCGCCTTCTCGAGCGCGCGCTCCAGAGACCACATCGCGTAGTCGATCTGGCCCTGCGAGACGTAGATGTCCGCGACCAGGGCGCTGACGCGGTAGTCGCCGCTGCGCGTCTCGAGCTCGGTCAGCTCCGGCAGCGCGACGAGGCCCTGACCGGCGTTGTGGAGGGCCTGTCCGCGGCGGAGGATGTAGTCGGCGTTCTCGGGGTCGAACTCGAGGGCGGCGGCGTAGGCGTCGGCCGCGCCGGCGTAGTCACCGGCCAGCTCGAGCTGACCGGCGAGCGCGATGTGAGCCTGCACCTTGTCTTCGTTGGAGGCTTCCGGGTCGGCCTGCGCGAGCGCCTCACGGAACGCGGCGGCGGCGTCCTGCGGACGGCGGAGCCGGGCCAGGGTGACGCCCCTGTTGAAGTGGCCGTCGAAGCGGTCCGGATGCAGCCGCGTGACCTCGGTGAACTCGAAGAGCGCGGCCTGGTAGTCGCCGCGGGCGAACTCGGAGAGGCCCAGGCCGTAGTGCGCGTCACCGGACCGGTAGTCGAGAGCGATGGCCTCGAGGAACGAGTCCTTGGCGGCGTCGTACTGCGCGCCCTCGTAGAGGGCGTTGCCAAGGGCTACCCACGCCAGCACGCTGCCGGGGTTGGCCTGAACCTCGGCGCGCAGCTGGTCGACGTTCGACTGCGCCGAGGCGGTCGCCAGCATCAGCGTCGCCGCGACCGTCAGTGCCATTGCGGCGGTCCGCTTGCACTTACCGATGAACATGCCTGCCTCCGTAGAAGAGCGCGTGAGCGCGTTATGAAAGGCGCATCGAACGCTAAGTCTCGGCGGCAAGTGTATCCGCATGGTCAGCGCCGACCTGTGAAATCCGGCACGGTGCCGTGGGGGCGAATGAGCCGTCTATGACGGCGAAAACCCGACGTTGGCCCGCCGCTCGTCAGGCGGCCGCACCGCGCTTGAGCGCCAGTTGGCCACAGGCCCCACCGGCGTCCCTACCGCGACTGAAGCGCACGGAGACCGACATCCCTTTCTCATGAAGCTTGGCCTTGAAGGACTCGGTACGCGCGCGCGAGGACTGGGCGAATCCCGACCCGTGCCAGGGGTTGAACGGGATCAGGTTGACGTGCACGTGGACGTCGCCTAGCACGCGAGCCAGATCCGCGGCCTGTGAGTCCGAGTCGTTGACGCCCGCCAGCAGCGTGTACTCGATGCTGACCCTGCGGCCCCCACGCTCCTGCCAGTAGCGCATGGCGTCGACGATCTCTGCCACGGGGTTGGCCAACGCCGTGGGGATGATGCGGCGGCGCGTCTCGTCGTCCGGCGCATGCAGGCTGACGGCGAGAACGAGCGGGAGGCCCTCCTCCGCCAGCCTGCGCATGCGCGACGGAAGTCCGACCGTCGACAGGGTGATGCGCCGGGCCGACATGTCGAGGGCCCTGGGGTCGAGCAGCGTCCTGATGGCGGCGAGCGCACCCTCGTAGTTGAGGAGCGCCTCCCCCATGCCCATGAGGACGACGTTGCGTAACTCCCTGGCGGCTACCTTCTCGTGCCTCGCGACGGCCAGCAGCTGGCCTACGATCTCACCGCGCGAGAGGTTCCGGCCGAAACCCATCGCCCCGGTCGCGCAGAACGCGCAGCCGGCGGGGCAGCCCACCATCGAAGACACGCACACGGTGCTCCTACCCGCGTACGGCATGTACACGGCCTCGGTCTGCTTGCCGTCGCGCAGCGTGAACAGGTAGCGCACCGAACCGTCGCGCGAGGGGAAGCGCCGCGTGGCCGTGAACGGATCGGCGACGTACGCCTCCTCCAGCCACCCCCGCATCACCGGCGGCAGGTTCGTCATCCGGTCGAAGTCGCTAGTGCTCTTGGCGTACAGCCAGTCGATCAACTGGTCGCGCCGGTAGGCTGGCTCGCCCGGCGGCAGCGGCATGTCGGCAAGCGGCATGTCCAGGAGGTTGGGCAGCGCCAGGTGCTGTACGGCTGGAGCGGCCGCATCGCCTCCGGGCGGGGTCGCCGCGATCTGCTCTTCAGTCATCGTTCCTTCCGTCCAGAGGCGCTTCCATGCTCAAGGCGCCTCACATGGGACCGGGCTATCATGCCAGCACACGGATGTTGGGGCGGTCGACCAAGGTCATCGGCATGGTGCTGGCAGGCGGGAAGGGGTCTCGCCTCCATCCGTTGACGTGGAAGCGCACCAAACCGGCCGTCCCGTTCGGCAGCAAGTACCGCATCATCGACTTCGCGCTGAACAACATGATCAACTCCCGGATCTACGGGATGTACGTCCTCACTCAGTTCAAGGCCCAGTCGCTGACCGAGCACATCCAGCGCAACTGGCGCTTCGGGGCCTTCCTCTCCGACCACTTCATCACGCTGGCGCCGGCTCAGATGTACCTCTACGAGGAGCTGGGCGCGGAGTGGTACCGGGGCACCGCCGACGCCATCTACCAGAACCTCCACCTGGTCGAGAACTCGGCGGCCGATTACGTCGCGATCTTCTCGGGCGACCACATCTACAAGATGGACATCGCCCACATGGTGCAGTACCACCTCGAGAACAGGGCCGACGTCACGATCGCGGCCTACCCGACGCCGCTGCAGGACGGCAACCGCTTCGGGGTGCTGCAGGTCGAGAGCGACTGGCGCATCAGCGAGTTCCAGGAGAAACCGGCCGAGCCCAAGCCGATCCCGGGGCGCGAGACCCACTGCCTGGCCAGCATGGGCAACTACATCTTCAGTGTCCCAACCCTGATCGAGCTGCTGGGCGAGGACGCCATGCTTCAGACCTCGGACCACGACTTCGGCAAGGACGTGCTGCCCCGGGCGCTCTTGGAAGGCAAGCGGCTCTTCGCCTACGACTTCGCTCGCAACCCGATACCCGGCCAGCAGGGGCCCAACACGTACTGGCGGGACGTCGGCACGCTCGACAGCTACTGGGAGGCGAACATGGACCTGGTGGCCGTCGAGCCCGAGTTCGACCTCTACAACGAGGAGTGGCCGCTGCGCACCTCGGCCGAGTACTCGCCGCCGGCCAAGTTCGTGCACGAGGAGGAGGGGCGGCGCGGGCAGGCGTACAACTCGCTGTTGGCGGGTGGCGTCATCGTCTCGGGCGCGACCGTCCGCGAATCCGTCGTGTTCAGGCGCGTGCGCGTGAACTCGTACGCCTCGGTCGAGCGTAGCGTCGTCTTCGACAACGTCGAGATCGGCCGGCACTGTGTGATCCGGAACGCGATCATCGACAAGAACGTCAAGGTGCCCCCCGGCACGCAGATCGGCGTTGATCCTGCCGAGGACAGGGCCCGCGGGTTCACCGTCCTGCCCAGCGGCCTCGTCACCGTCCCGAAGGGCTACGCCTTCGACTGAGGCCAGGTACTCGGGAGTCCTCCCTGGGCCACGGGAGCGGGCCGCTCGTTGACGTGCAATGAACGTCCCTTACAGCGCCCTTTCATATCTTGGTGGTACCTTGGGCATCACTCTAAGCGTGGGGGAGGACAGCCCTCACCCGCGCCCGCCCCCGGATCTCTCCCGGGCCGGGACGCCGGAGGCTAGGACTTGAAACGATCCTTCAACCCCTGGTTGCTCGTGATGCTGCTCATACTCGGCATCTTCGTGTTCAACCAGTTCAACGCCGGCGGCGGCAGCCGCGAGATCACGTACTCGACCTTCACCGACCTGGTGGAGGACGGCCGCGTCGCCAGCGTCACCATAGACCGCAATACCGGCAACATCTCGGGTGAGCTCTCGGCCGAGACGCAGGTGACGGTCGACGGTCAGCCGCAGGCCATCCGCTCCTTCCGAACGACCGCGATCCTCACCGACACCCTGCTCCAGGACCTCAGGACAGGCGTGCCCGAGGTAGCCATCCGCAACCCGCCGCAGTGGATCAGCATCCTGATCGGCTCCATCCTGCCCATCGCGATCCTGATCGGCTTCTTCTGGTTCATCTTCATGCGCGCGCAGGGGGGCCCCAATCAGGTCATGCAGTTCGGCCAGTCACGCGCCAAGACCTTCGGCCGTGAGAACAAGGTCTCCACCACGTTCAACGACGTCGCCGGCCACAAGGAAGCGAAGCAGGAGCTGGTGGAGGTCGTGGACTTCCTCAAGAACCCGCAGAAGTACCTTCGCATCGGCGCCGAGATCCCCAAGGGCGTCCTGCTCGTCGGCCCCCCGGGCACGGGCAAGACGCTGTTGGCGCGCGCGGTGGCGGGCGAGGCCGGTGTGCCGTTCCTGACCGTGAGCGCCTCCGAGTTCATGGAGATGTTCGTCGGCGTCGGCGCCAGCCGCGTGCGCAGCCTCTTCGAGGAGGCCCGCAAGGCCGCCCCCGCCATCATCTTCATAGACGAGCTCGACTCCATCGGTCGGCGTCGCGGGGCAGGCATCGGCGGTGGGCACGACGAGCGCGAGCAGACCCTCAACCAGATCCTCTCCGAGATGGACGGCTTCGAGAAGGACACCTCGGTGATCATCGTCGCGGCCACGAACCGGCCCGACATCCTCGACCCCGCCCTGCTGCGCCCCGGTCGCTTCGACAGGCAGGTGACCATCGGCCTGCCCACCCAGCGCGAGCGCGAGGAGATCCTCAAGGTGCACGTGCGCAACAAGCCGGTCGCCGAGGAAGTGAGCCTCAGGCGCCTGGCCGAGGCCACGCCCATGTTCTCAGGGGCCGACCTCGAGAACCTGACGAACGAGGCGGCGCTCATCGCGGCGCGCGGCAACAAGCAGATCATCAGCTGGAACGACTTCAACGAGGCCCTGGACCGCATCACCCTCGGCTTGCGTCGCGGCAGCCTGGTGCCCAGCGAGGAGGAGCGCAAGATCCTCGCGTACCACGAGGCCGGGCACGCCGTGGCGTACGCGGCCAAGCCGGTCCTCGGCGAGATCCGCAAGGTCACGATCATGCCCCGCGGCGGCGCGGGCGGTTTCATGGCCCCGCTGGCCAAGGAGGACATGTTCTACGACGTCGACCGCTACCGCTCGCAGCTGGTGGTGGCGTTCGCCGGCCGCGTCGCGGAGAAGCGCGTGACGGGCACCATCTCCTCGGGCGCCAGCAACGACCTCAAGCAGGCGACGGACCTCGCGAAGCAGATGGTCCTCGACATGGGCATGGGCGACAGCGAGTTCGTCGCGTGGGGCTCGGACCAGGGTCCCATCTTCCTGGGCGGCGAGATCTCCCGGCGCAAGGACTTCAGCGAGGAGACCGCGCGCGAGCTCGAGGAGCAGGTGCAGCAGATCCTGGCCGGCGCCTACGAGGAGACCGGCAGGCTCGTCGAACAGAACTGGGTGGCCGTGGAGGCCGTCGCCCAGTCGCTCCTCAAGCGCGAGACCATAGACGGCAAGCTGGTGCACAAGGCGTTCAAGATGGCCCAGGACGGTGCTGCGGTCGAGGAGATCGTGGACTGGGTCGTCGACGCCTCCGTCGAGGCGGAACGCCGCCTGCAGGAGGCCGAGGAGCGTGAGCGCCGCGTGGCCGAGGAGGAGCGCGCCCGCCGCAGCGAGAGCGCCGGACGCGGCGTGACTGGCACCGGCACGGGCATCGAGCCTAGGCCCGCCCGCGAGCCGGGGGCCTAGGCGCGGGCGCCACCCGCCGCTAGCGCCGCCGGTCGCTTTCGCAGGGGCTACCCTGAAGTCAGAGGGATGAAGGTTGCCGCTGCTCGACGGTAAGTACGAGGTCCTGGGTCAGAAGGAGCTGGGCGGGGGGCGTGAGCTGATCGACGCGACCGCCCCGGACGGCACTCCTGTGAGGGTCGAGTGGTTCGACCTGCCGGCCGGCGCGGAAGCGGCCTTCGAGCGCTACCGGCGGCTGCTCAAGCGGCTCAAGCGTGACGACCTGGCGGCGGTGCACGACGTGATCTCGCGCCCGGGGGCCCGCTACGTCGCGTGGCACAAGCCGGACCCTGGCCTGGCGAAGGTCGATGACGCCGCGATCAGCAGGCTCCTCGTCGAGCATGGGTACCCGCCCACGGCCGCCGACGTGCGCGGCCGGGGATCCAAGCGCATGCTCTACGGCCTGGGTTTCGACGGCGCCACCGCACCCATCGCCGCCGTCGAGGAGCGCGACGCCCAGCCCGTGAGGCCGCTGCGTTCGGGCACGCGTGAACCACCGCTGAGCAAGGTCACGGCCCGGACGCTCAGCTGGCTGATCGCCGGCACCCTGTTCCTCATCACGTTGCCCGTCGCCTACGCCGCCTTCAAGAGGCACGTGGTGGATGGCGCCGTCACGGTGCCCAACGTGCTCGGTTCGAGCGTCAGGCAGGCGATAGACACGGTGTCGGAGTTGGGCCTTGCGGTGCAGGTGACCGCAGTGCCTTCGGACGCTGCGCCCGGCAGCGTCGTCAGCGTGGACCCCGACGTGGGCTCCGAGCTGAGGCCGGGACGCACCGTGCGGCTCGGCTACGCCCTGGCGCCGGGCCTGCTCGAGCAGACCGAGGTGCCGCCGCTCATCGGCTTGACGTTCCCCGACCAGGTGGCGTCGGCCTTGCAGGAAGCGGGTCTGGTGTTGGGCGAGGCCGCCAGGGTGGCGGCTTCGGCCCCTCCTGGGGTCGTGCTGGCCCAGTCGGTCGAGGAGGGCGGCACCGTCGGCGCCGGCGAGGCCGTCGA
>DASVCK010000008.1:0-6053 GCA_036381675.1 Trueperaceae bacterium
GCGGCCGGCGAGAGGTCGCCGACCGGGTACACGGCCCGCTCTGGCACGACCAGGTAGCTGGCGAACCCGCCGTCGCGGTTGACGCCGACGATGCTCATGTCCTCGCAGTGGTTGAACGCGTTCCGCCGGCACTCGGGGCACGCGAGGCAGGGGACGTTCGGGTCCACGGTGACGCGCTCCCCCACGTGCGCGTGCCGCACGGCCTCGCCGACCTCGACCACCGTGCCGGCGAGCTCGTGCCCCGGCACGAGCGGGAAGCGTGTCAGCGGGTAGGCGCCCTCCACGATGTGCACGTCGGTGCCGCACACGCCGGCCCGTTCCACTGCGATGAGCACTTCGCCCGGCCCAGGCGCCGGCCGCTCCTGCGGCGTCACCTCGAGGACCTCAGGGGCCAGCACGCGGGCGGCCAGCGGGGCGGCCACCTTGCCCGCGTTCATGCCGTCGCCACGTCTAGCTGCTCGCGACACGCCCTTAGCCATCCCAGGTGCTCTTCGGCCAGGAGCGAGAACTCGTAGAACCTGTGGCTCTCGATCCCGGCGGAGCGCGCTGCCGACACGGCTGCCGTGAGCGCCGCGCCGTCCTGGAAGTCCGGCAGACGGTACTGCGCGAACGCGTGCGTGCCCGGACGGCAGCCGGTCAGGGCCGCGTCGCGCCAGGCGGTCACCTGGGCGGCGGTGGCGCCCGGTACCATCCTCACGCGGACCTCGTCGACGAGCGCGTTCACCGCCGCGGCGGCCCCGCGGTCGCCCCGCTCGGGCTCCGACTCCCCGGCGGTGCTCGAGAAGCGCAGGTCCCGCGCCGCGACCAGGGCCGCCGCCTCGCGGTTGAGTTCCAGGGTGGCGCCGGCGAGCAGGTCCGAGTACGCCGCAGCCTCGTCGCGCCCACGAGCAGGCGAAGCGCCGGCCACCGACGCGTCGAAGAGCGACCTCACCGTCCGCGCCGCTGCGTCGGGGTCCAACCCGGCCTCGCGCGCCCTGCCGCGGCAGGCGTCGCAGAAGCAGAGGCCGAGCATCCGGGCCGCAGACGCGTCCAGGCGGACCGCCGCCTTGGGGCCTGGTAGCCCGTAGCTCCACGGCAGGAACGAGAGCGACTCGGCGTGCAGGCCGCCGAAGGCCGCGCCCGTCGGATCGAGCGACAGCGCCGCGGACGTAAGCCGGAGGGCGTGCTCCCTGACTGCCGGCTGCGAGGGACAGAGCTGGGCGGGGTGGACGCTGCCCCAGGCGTCGCGCACCGCCAGGTCAGGGTGGCGGCTCGCGAGGTCGTGACCGTAGAGGTAGACCAGCCAGGCGACGACCTGGATGTCGCGTGCCGCGGCCCCCTCGATGACCCTCGGCACGACCTCCGCGGCGTCGGCGAGCACGCGAGGGCGCAGCCGCCATGGCCCCGGCGCGGCCGCCTGGTAGTCGAAGTAGGCCGAGCCGCGGTCGTCGTGGAACACCCGGCGGCGGGGGCTGCGGGGAGTCAGTACCGAGGCGGCGTGGTAGCTGAGGGAGAGCTGGATGCCGTCGACGCCCGCGGCCGCGAGCTCGTTCAGAGCGCGTTCCACGCCTACGTCGCCCAGCGCCCAAGGGTGGGCGTAGACCGCGAACCGCGGTGCGCGCCGTGGCATGCCCAAGGTTACGCCGGCTCTCGCGGGCCACGCCGGAGTAGTCCATCAGGCGCATCCCCAGCGCCGGCGACCAAGCTCGCGCCTTCCGCCGGGCGGGATGGACACGGGAAAGAACCGGGGTGGCTGGTCACCACGGCGAGCACTCGACCGGGCAGAACGGGACCACGGTCCGCGACCTCAACTCGAGAGCGCCATCTCTGACGGCGCTCTCGGTGGCCACTTGACCGCGCGCTCTTGACCATTTATAAATCGCTAAACCGCAAGAAGGCCAGGGAACCCGGCGCGGCTCGGGTCGGGTGACTAGCCGTTAGGGCACGGGCTCCTCGGAAGGAGCGCGACTTGCAGGCCGCGCGCGTCAACAGACAGACGTTGAGGGACCAGGTCGTGGACCTCATCCGCGAGGCGATCCTGACCGGGGTCTACGAGCCGGGCCAGCGACTGAGCGAGCCCGAGGTCGCGAAGCAGCTCGACGTCAGTCTCACGCCTGTGCGTGAGGCCCTGGGCGTGCTGGCGGCGAGCGGCCTGGTAGTCCGCAACGGCCGCCAGGGCACGCACGTGCGCGTCCTGAGCGTTAGGGACGTCCACAACCTCTTCGCCGTGCGCGAGGCGCTCGAGTGCCTCGCGGTCCGGCAGGCCATGGAGAACCTCAGCGCCGAGGACTTCGCCCGCCTCGACGCGATCCTGCAGAGGCAGGCCGAGTCCAACGACCTCATAGCGACCGCACGGGCGAGGGCGACCCGCCGTCTGGTGGAGCTCAACGACGGCTTCCACTCCCTGATCCTCTCCCGCTCCAGGAACGAGTGGCTCGAGGGTGTGCTGTCGAGCATCGGCGACCTGCTCGTGTTCGCGCGGCTGCAGCTACGCGAGACCGCGCCGATGGAGCGACGTGTGCAGAGCCTGGAGGAGCACAGGCGCATCGTCGCTGCTCTGCGCGCCGGGGACGCGGACGCGGCGTCCGCGGCCATGGCAGAGCATCTCAGGCACCTCGAGGAGCACGTCGTCGCCCGCATGACGGGCGACCGTGCAGGCGGACAGGTCGCGCGGAAGCCGAACGGCGAAGCGCTCCACGTGTCAAGGGAGGACGGGAAGCCATGAGTAACCCTCGTCAGGCAGCGGCACAGCGCCGCGGACGGTCTCTCCGGCGCGCACCGGCGGCGGCTCTGCTGCTCGCGACGCTCGGCGCGGCCTTCGCCCAGGGCACGATCACGGTCGCGCTGCCCACCGACGTCCGCGACTTCGACCCTCACCAGTCGATCGCCACTCACGAGAGGGCGATCCAGCAGAACATCTTCGACACCCTCATCGACCTCGACAGGGACTACGAGCCCACGGTCCCGGCGCTGGCGACCTCGTGGACTTACGTCGACGACGTCACCCTCGAGGTGAAACTGCGCGAGGGCGTCACGTTCCACAACGGGGAGCCCTTCGACGCCGACGACGTGGTCTTCACGTTCGACAGGGTGCTGGACAGCACCGAACCCATCGGCATCAACTCCTGGGTCGCCGGGACGCTCGACCGCGTGGAGAAGGTCGACGACCACACGGTGCGCTTCGTGACGCCCGAGCCGTACGCGCCCCTCATCGCCAACCTGACGCGCGTCCACATCATCCCTGACCAGACCTTCCAGGAGATGGGCGCCGAGGAGTTCGCGCAACATCCGGTGGGCACCGGGGCCTTCCGCTTCGTGTCGTGGACGCCGGGGGAAGAGGTCGTCCTCGAGAAGTACGAGGACCACTGGCGCGAGGGGATGCCCTACATAGACCGCGCGGTGTTCAGGATCATCCCCGACGAGTTCGCGCGGTTCGCCGCGCTCAGCGCGGGCGAGGTGGACATCGTCCAGAACCTGCCGGCGTCGCGCATCGAGCAGGTCGAGGCCGACCCGAACCTGCGCGTGGAGAGCGTCTGGGGACAGCGCAACATGTGGATCGGCATCATGATCGTGCCGCCGCTCGACGACGTGCGCATCAGGCAGGCGCTCAACTACGCGGTCGACAAGCAGGCGATCATCGACTCCATCTTCGACGGCCAGGCCGGCGCGGTCGCGCCCGGCGGCTTCGGCGCGCTGGCGTTCGGCTACCACGACGACGTGGAGGCGTACCCCTACGACCCACAGCGCGCCAGGGAGCTGCTCGCCGAGGCCGGCTACCCCAACGGCCTCGACCTCGAGTTCCGCTGCTCCTCCGACCGCTACGCCTCGGACCGTGAGGTCTGCCAGGCCATACAGGCGTACCTCGCGGCCGTGGGAGTGAACACCGAGGTCCAGTTCACCGAGTGGGCCGTCTACTCACAGCTCAGGGCGGACCGCTCGATGCAGGGCCTCTACTTCCTCGGCTATGGCAACTCGCTCTTCGACGCCGACTTCCCGCTGCGCCTCTGCTGCTGGAGCGGGGGGCGTGCCGAGACGCGCTTCTCGACGCCGGAGCTCGACGCGATGATCGAGGAGGCGGCGCGCACCGTGGACACACAGGCGCGCTACGACCTCTACGGGCAGATCCAGCGGTACATCCGCGACCAGGCGCCGTACATCTTCCTCTACGACCAGTTCGACATCTACGGCATCTCGAACCGCGTCGAGTGGGAGCCGTGGGCCACGGAGCTCATCCCGCTTGTGGAAGCGAGGATAGCGGACTGAGACCAGTCACCGGGACAGCGGCGGGCGGCCTCACGGCCGTCCCCGCCGGCCCCGGCACCGCGAGGGAACGGGAGGGGAGAGCATCACCGCGTACCTGCTGAGGCGGCTGTGGCACTCCGCGCTCTCGCTCGTCGCCATCACCTTCGTCGTCTACCTCATGCTCAACTCCAGCGGCGACCCGGCGGCGATGCTGCTGCCCGACACTGCGACGCCTGCCCACATCGCCCAGGTCAGGAAGACGCTGGGCCTCGACCAGCCCGTCCTCCTCCGCTACGCCAGCTTCCTGTGGAACGCCGTGCGGGGCGACTTGGGCGACTCGTTCCTCTACCGCCGACCAGCCTCGCAGATCGTGCTGCAGCACGTGCCGGCGACCCTGGAGCTGGCCCTCGTGGGCATGGCCGTGGCGCTCCTGATATCCGTGCCGCTCGGCGTGGTGGCCGCGCGCAACCACGGCGGCTTCGTCGACAAGCTCGTCCTCGGCGTCGCGCTGCTCGGACAGTCGGTGCCCGTCTTCTGGCTGGGCATGGTCGGGATCATGGTCTTCAGCGTGATGCTCGGCTGGCTGCCCACCGGCGGCCGCGGCAGCCTGTGGCACTACCTGCTGCCCGGGTTCACGCTCGGCTGGTTCGCGAACGGCCTGATGGCCCGGCTCGTGAGGTCGTGCATGCTCGAGGTCCTCGGGCAGGACTACATCAGGACCGCTCGTTCGAAGGGCCTGGCGGGCTGGGCCGTGGTCGCGAAGCACGCGTTCCGCAACGCGGCCATCCCGGTCGTCACCGTCGCCGGCCTGCAGCTCGCCGCCATGATGGGCGGCACCGTCGTCACCGAGATCGTCTTCTCCTGGCCCGGCGTCGGCAGGCTGACCCTCGACGCGATCTCCCAGCGCGACTACCCCGTAGCCATGGCCGCGATCCTGTTCGTGGCCTTCGTGTTCATCGTCGTGAACTTCGTGGTCGACATGACCTACACCCTCATCGACCCGCGCGTGAGGCTCGAGTGACGGGCGCGGCGCGCGAGGCTCGCGTGACGGGCGCCGCGCGACCGGGGTCCGCGTGACCGGCTCCCCGCGCGCCGTCGGGCTCGTGGGCGTGGGCGCCATGGGCCGCGGCATCGCCAGGAACCTCGTCAAGGCCGGCTTCGTGGTGCGCGGCTTCGACCTCGACCCGGGCCGCCTGGCGGAGCTCGAGGAGCTGGGCGGCGAGGCTGTCTCGTCGCCGGCGCGGGCCGCGGAGGGCGCCGGCTGGCTGCTCCTGTCGCTCCCGGGCCACGACGAGGTCGTCGAGGTCCTCTTCGGCCCCGGCGGCGCGGTGAGCGCGGCGGGCCCCGGGTGCGTGGTCGTCGACACCTCGACCTCGCTGCCCGAGGAGTCCGTGTGGCTGTCGGAGCGCCTCTCCGAGGAGGGCCTGGCCTTCGTCGACGCCTCGCTGAGCGGCACCGGGGCGACGGTGATGCAGCGGGACGTGGTCGTGCTCGCGGGCGGCTCGGCGGAGGACTTCGCCCGCTGTTCGCCCGTCTTCGACGGCTTCGCCCGGGCGGCCTACCACCTGGGGCCGGTGGGGTCCGGCGCGCTCGGGAAGCTGCTGGTGAACGTCGTGGTCGTCGGCAACCGCCTGGCGCTGGCCGAGTCGCTGGCGCTGGGCATCAAGGCGGGCATGGACCCGCGGGCCCTCCTGGCGATCCTCAAGGACGGGCCCGCCTACTCGCGGGCCATGGACCTCAAGGGCGAGAAGATGGTCTCCCGCGACTACCGCCCCGAGAGCACGCTCTCCCAGTCGCTGCACGGCTGCGAGCTGCTGCTGGCGGAGGCGCGG
>DASVCK010000009.1:0-2623 GCA_036381675.1 Trueperaceae bacterium
CGTACCAGGGGGATCATCGACGGCCCGCCGCCGAAGCCGAAGAGCGTCACGCGCGCGAACGAGACGAAGAGGTCTAGTAGCGTCGACACTTGGCTCACCACGCCCGCCTGAACCCGAGGCCCACGGCCGCGCCGGCAACGATGAGCAACGCCGGATGCACTGGCGTGAACGCCGCCACCAGGAAGCCCGCCACTACGAGCGCGACCCTGAGAGCAAGGCCCCTGGCGCCACGCAGGCTGGCCAGCGCCTTGGGCGCGAACGCGATCGCCACGCCAAGCAGCAGCGCGATCACGACCGGCCGCACGCCGGCCAACGCGTCCTGCACGAGGCTCGAGTCCTTGGTCGCCTGGTACAGGCCCCCGAGCAGGACGATCGCGATGCCGGAGGGGAGGGTGAGGCCGAACAGGGCTGCCAACGAACCTGCCAACCCCGCGACCCGCCATCCGAAGTAGCCGGCCATGTTGGTCGAGATGGGCCCGGGCAGAGAGCTGGCGACGGCGTATATCTCCATGAACTCTTCGTCGCTCAGCCAGCGGTTCGTCTTCACCGCCTCGATCCGCACGAGCGGGATCATCGACGGCCCACCGCCGAAGCCGAACGATCCGACGCGCACGAACGCGAGGAACAGGCGCCAGAGCCTGCGGGCGAAGCCCGGAGGTGCGCGGCCGTGCGTTGGCGCCGTCGGCTCCACGTCAACCGACGGGGACGGCAGTGGCACTGCAGGCTGCGCCGATCCCTGACGCTTGGCCCCCGCAGCGACCTCTGATCCCTCGGGCTTCACCTCGCCAGGACCTCATGTCCAGTCGCGGTGATCGCGACCTCGTACTCGAACCTGGCACCGTAGGAGCCCCGTTTGAGGATGCCCGGTTCCAGGCAGATCACGTCTCCTTCGGCGAGGACATCGGTGGAGGTCTGCATTATGAGGGGCGCTTCTACCGTCTCTAAGCCTATCCCGTGGCCGGTGAAGCGCGCCCGGTTCTCCAGGTGGCCGGCAGACTCCAGGACCGCGTCGGCGGCGGCGACGACGTCCTTCACCGCTACACCCGGCCCGCAGGCGGCGATCGCCGACTCGGTGGCATCCTGAGCGACACGCATGAGGTCGTGCAGCTCCCTGGGTCCTTCGCCGACGACCCTGGCCCGCAGGATGTCGAACTGGTAACTGTTCACCGCTCCGATGTGATCGATGCAGACGGTGTCGCCCTCCGCCAGCACCCGGTCCGTGGCCGGTGGCCAACGGTGGGGCCAGCCGGCGAAGGGCCCGGACATCACCCGCATGTACCGCACGAAGTCGGCACCGGCAGCGATGGAGGCGGCTATGCCTGCTGCCGCCACCTCGGACTCGGTCCGGCCCGGTTCTATCGCAGCGAGCGCAGCGGACATGCCAACCTCGGCCACCTCCGCGGCCCTTCTGAGGGCCTCGAGCTCTGCCGGGCTCTTCTTCCGTCTGGCGGCCCGCAGGATCTCGTCTGCCGGAACCAGTTCCACGCCCAGTTCAGCGGTCGACTCTGCTACCAGAGCGTAGGGCGCGACCTGGAGGCCCACGAACGCTAGCCGCTTGCCTGCCAGCCCCAGCTTCTCCAGCATGCGCCGCAGTTCCGCGGGCACGTTCGAGGTCGTCACGACCTCGTCAACAGCGATCCTCTCCTCCCGGTACGCCACGGTGTCGACCACGAGATGGGTGCCCCCGGAGGTTGGCAGCACGACGGCCCCGTAGCCGAGGCCGCGGTAGTTGCCCTCGAAGTTGGACGTCGGGAAGGGCGGTTGGTGTCCGCTCAGGTACAGGAGGTCCCCAGGGCGGTCGTAGAAGGGACCGCCGACGACGACGAGAGCCTGAGCCCCTAGCGCCGCCGCTCGCTCACGGGCGCTCTCCTGTCGCCGCCGAAGCTCTTCGCGCGAGATGACGATGGGTGGGTTCACTCTTTCTCCGATCCAAACGTCGTTCCCGGTGTGGTCGGAACACCGGGAACGGCAGAGGTCCAATGCTAAGTCGACTTGTCGCGGGCACCCTGGTGCGTGCCACAGAGCGCCCGCGAGTTACCAACCGCTAGTAGTGCGCCAGCCAGAAGTAGGGCATCTCGGTGCCCGGCAGGACCTTGATGTCCTGCAGTGCCGAGTCATGGGCAAAGAAGATGGACGCGCGGAACATGAACAGCCAAGGAGCGTCCTCCCAGACGATGTGCTGGATCTGCTCGTAGGCCTGGCCGCGTGCCTCGAGGTCGAACTCGGAGCCGCCCTCGTCTATGAGCCTGTCGACCTCGGGGTTGCTGTAGCCGCCGGGGTTCCAGAGCTCGCCCGCATTGCTGGAGTGAAGCAGCCTGCGGAACGCGTTGTCCGGGTCCCCAGTGGAGCCGCCCCAGCCGAGGAAGAAGAGGTCGAAGCGCCGCTGCTCGACGGTCTCCACGTAGGTGGGCCAGTCGGAGATGGCTTGCAAGTCCACGTCGAACCCGGCGTCCCTCAGGTACCCGGCGACAGCCTGCCCCACCTCGACGTCGGAGGGGTAGCGCGAACTGGGCGAAAGCAGAGTGATCTTCGTGCCAACGGCGCCCGCCTCCTCGAGCAGCTGCCTGGCCTTGTCCGGGTCGTACTCGTAGAAGCCGACGGGGATGGACCACTGGACCGCTTC
>DASVCK010000010.1:0-5425 GCA_036381675.1 Trueperaceae bacterium
CGAACAGCGCGAGGGCCGCGTCGACCGCTACGGCCAGTCGCGCGAGAAGGTGCACGTGAGGACGATGTACGGCACCGACAACCAGATCGACGGCATCGTCCTGGACGTCCTCTTCCGCAAGCACCGCACCATACGCAACAGTCTGGGCATCAGCGTGCCAGTACCGACCGACTCTGACCAGGTGGTCGAGGCTATCTTCGAAGGCCTGCTCTTGAGGGGCCAGGCGACCGGCGCGGCCGAACAGGGGCTCCTCTTCGCGGAACTAGAAGGGTACCTACGGCCGCGTACCGCTGACTTCAACAGGCGCTGGGACGCCGTGGCGGAGCGAGAGAAGCGCTCCCGCACGATGTTCGCCCAGCGGACCATCGACGTGGCCGAGGTGGCGAGAGAGCTCGAGGAGGCGAGGTCCGCCGTGGGCGGACCCGAGGTCGTTAGCCGCTTCGTCATCGACGCCGTTCGCCTGCACGGCGGTGCCGCCAGCGACGGCGGTGACGGCGTGCACGACTTGGACGTCAGGCAAGTTCCGGAGGCGCTGCGCGAGGCCGTGGGGATGGAGGTCGTGAAGGCGCGGTTCGAGCTGCCCGTGCGCGACGGCGAGGTGTACCTGAGCCGCACCCACCCGTTCACTGAAGCGCTGGCGAGCTACGTCCTGGACACGGCTCTCGACCCGCTCGCCGACGGCCAGGCCACGCGCGCGGGAGCCATGCGGACCCGCGCGGTCGGCGTGCGCACCACGCTCGTATTGGCCCGCCTGCGGTTCCACGTGATCACCAGCCGGGGCGACGAGCGGTGGCAGACACTGGCAGAGGAGACGTTGCCGCTGGCTTTCACGGGCTCGGGGGCGGACCGGCGCTGGCTGGAGCAGGAGGACGCCGAGCGACTACTACACGCTGAGCCGGCGGGCAACATCGCTCCGGTGCAGGCGCGCCAGTTCGTAGCAGCAGCGCTGAACGAGATCGCCGGCGCCCGCGACCGGCTCACCAGCCTCGCTGGAGAGCGGGCCGAGAGGCTCTTGGACGCCCATCGGCGCGTCAGGACCGCGGCGCGGGCCAAGGGCCTCACGTACCGAGTGGAGCCGCTGCTGCCGGTCGACGTGCTGGGCGTCTACGTGTACCTGCCTCCTGTACCGGGGGTGGCGTGAGCATGAGGACCAACGACTTCATTACCACCGTCCGCACCGAGGGCGCCTTGCTGCCAGCCGACCTGTTGCGGCGCGTTCAGGCCGGTGACCGCACGCTCCCGGCTCTGACCCCTGAGGCGTACCACCTACCGGGCGGCATGCGCCTGAACGAGGCCGCCAGCCGCGCCTGGAACGCGCTGCTCGGCGCCTGGGCGACGTTCAAGGACGCCCGGGCCAAGCTGCCTGAAGGCGAGCTGGGCACCACGGTCACGCGCGAACGCTGGCTCCTGCCTCTGTTCCAGGAGCTCAACTACGGCCGGCTGCAGACCCGCACTGCTGTGGAAGCCGGCGGCAAGAGCTTCGCCGTCTCGCACGGGTACCTGCACGTGCCCATCCACCTCGTGGGTTGCAACGTGGACCTCGACAAGCGCACCGCCGGTGTCGCAGGCGCTGCGTCCGCCAGCCCGCACTCCCTTGTGCAGGAGCTGCTCAACCGCAGCGACGAACACCTCTGGGGCATCGTGAGCAACGGTCTGCGGCTGCGCGTCCTGCGGGACAGCCGGAGCCTCACTCGCAGCGCGTACCTCGAGTTCGACCTCGAGGGTATGTTCGAGGGCGAGCAGTACGCGGACTTCGTGCTGCTGTTCCTGCTCCTCCACCAGAGCCGTCTGGAGGCCCAGAAGCCCGAGGAGTGCGTCCTGGAGCAGTGGGCCCGCGAGGCCGCCGAGACCGGCGCCCGCGCGTTGGACCGCCTGCGCGACGGAGTACAAACGGCCATAGAGGCGCTCGGTAAGGGCTTCCTCCGCGGTGACAACGGCGAGCTGAAGCGCCGTCTGCGCGAGGGCGGCCTCTCGCCCCAGGACTACTACCGCCAGCTACTCAGGCTCGTCTACCGGTTGCTGTTCCTGTTCGTGGCAGAGGACCGGGACCTGCTCCACCCGAAGGACGCCGACCACGTGGCGCGTGCCCGCTACCGCCACTACTCCACGCAGAGGCTGCGTGAGCTCGCTGGACAATCGAAGGGTGGTCGGCACGGGGACCTCTACGAGGCGTTGAAGGTCGTCATGCACGCGCTCAGCGAAGGCGGCGAGCCGCGGCTTGGCCTGCCCGAGCTTGGCGGTTTCCTCTTCTCGGAGCGCTCTCTCGTCGACCTGATGCAGTCGACGCTGCCCAACGCCTACCTGCTGCAAGCGGTACGTGCGCTCGCCTACACCGACGTACAAGGGGCCCGCCGGCCCGTCGACTACAGGAACCTCGGTTCCGAGGAGCTGGGCAGCGTCTACGAGAGCCTCCTCGAGCTGCACCCGGAGGTCGACGCCACGGCGAACGAGTTCGAGCTGAAGACCGCGGCGGGTCATGAACGGAAGACGACCGGCTCGTACTACACGCCCAGGAGCCTCATCAACCTGCTGCTGGACTCGGCGCTCGACCCCGTCATAGACGACGCCCTGCGCGGGAAGACCAGCAAGGAGGACGCGGAGAAGGCGCTCCTCGACCTCAAGGTCGTAGACCCTGCCGCTGGCAGCGGGCACTTCCTGATCGCCGCCGCGCAGCGACTGGCGAAGAGGTTGGCGGCGGTGCGCACGGGTGACGACGAGCCTGCCCCCGACGAGGTACGGCGCGCGCTACGCGACGTGATCGGCAACTGCATCTACGGCGTGGACGTGAACGAGATGGCAGCCGAGCTGTGCAAGGTCGCCCTGTGGATGGAGGCGATGGAGCCCGGCAAGCCGCTCACGTTCCTCGAGCACCACATCCGGGTCGGCAACAGCCTGTTCGGCACCACCAGGAAGCTCGTCGGCGCGGGTATCCCCGACGCTGCGTTCGACCCGATCGAGGGGGACGACAGGCGCTACTCCTCGGGAGTGAAGCGACGCAACCGTGAGGAGCGCGGCGGTCAAGGGGCCCTCTTCGACTCCGCGCCCAGCGCTTCGGCAACGGCCCTCGCCACGGCCTTCACGGAACTGTCGAACATGCCTACGGACACGCCCGAGCAGGTGCGAGCTAAGCAGGCGGCCTACGAGCGGTTACTGGAGGACGAGCGCCTGGCTCGGGAGCAGCTCGCCCACGATGCCTGGTGTGCGGCGTTCGTGTGGAGGAAGGTAGACGGGGCGCCCTTGCCTGTCACGACCGGCACGGTGCGGCGGGTGCTGCAGTCCGGCGCGCTCGACGAGGACCGGCGTCGCGAGGTCGAGCGGCTCGCGAGCTTATACGGCTTCTTCGCCTGGGAGCTGGCCTTCCCAGAGGTGTTCGTGGGCGAGAGGAGCGGCTTCGACGTCGTGCTCGGCAACCCACCGTGGGAGCGCGTCAAGCTCCAGGAGAAGGAGTGGTTCGCCGCACGAGACCCGGCCATCGCCAACGCCCGCAACGCCAGCGAACGCGGCCGGCTCATACGGGCTCTCACCCAGTCCGACCCGAGCCTGCACGCGGCGTTCCTCGAGGACAAGCGCCGGGCTGAGGGGGAGAGCCACTTCGCCCGCAACTCGGGCCGGTACCCGCTTACCGGCCGCGGCGACGTCAACACCTACCCGCTGTTCGCCGAGCTGGGGAAGACCATCATGGGGGGCCGCGGCCGGATGGGCATGGTCCTCCCGTCCGGCATCGCCACCGACGACACGACCAAGTTCTACTTCCAAGACCTGGTCGACGGCAGGTCGTTGGTGAGCCTCTACGACTTCGAGAACCGCAAGGCAATCTTCCCCGGGGTGCACAGAAGCTACAAGTTCTGCTTGCTCACGCTCACCGGCCGTGGCCGGCCGGCCGGTGCGGCAGAGTTCGTCTTCTTCGCGCTCGACACGAGCGAGGTTCGTGACCCGGAGAAGCGCTTCACCCTCACGCCAGAGGACATCGCGCTGCTCAACCCCAACACGAAGACGTGTCCGGTCTTCCGCACGCGCCGCGACGCCGAGATCACCAAGGCAATCTACCGTCGCGTGCCGGTGCTGGTGAACGAAGTGACCGGGGAGAATCCCTGGAACGTCTCGTTCATGCGTATGTTCGACATGGCGAACGACTCGGGCCTCTTCCGAACCAAGGAAGAGCTCGAGCGCGAGGGTTTCGAGTTGCGGGGCAACCGCTTCGTGCTGGGAGAGCAGGTCTACCTGCCGCTGTACGAGGCGAAGATGATCCATCAGTTCGACCACCGCTTTGCTACGTACACGGAGAACGGCGACACGCGGGACCTGACACCCGAGGAGAAGCGGGACCCGAACATCGTGCCGCTGCCCCGATACTGGGTGGTGGAGGGGGAGGCTCGGGAGCGGCTCGTCAAGCGCAGGCGGAACGGCGGGGTCGAGTGGCAATGGGATAATCCATGGCTAATTGCCTTCCGGAGGGTTGCACGTTCAACCGACGAACGGACCGGCATTTTCACCTTGATGCCCGTACTTCCAAGCGGTGACAACGTTTTCCTTATGTTTCCTCAAATAGCTTCGGCTATACAAGCCTTTGCGCTCATTGCAAACTTGAATAGTTACGTGCTTGATTACGTTATCCGACAGAAGGTCGCGGGAGTCAACATGAACTTCTTCCTCGTCGAGCAGTTTCCTGTTCTCCCACTCGGCGGCTACACTTCGGCAGTACTCGCCTTTGTTTCAGAGCGAGTACTTGAACTAATTTACTCATCGTCGGATCATTCCCCTGTCAGCTCGGAGGTTGATGGCGAGCGGGAGCCCTTCCACTGGGACGAGGAGCGCCGGTTCTGGCTCCGCGCCGAGCTCGACGCCCTCTTTTTCCACCTCTACGGCGTCTCCCGCGCGGACGTGGACTACATCATGGAGACTTTCCCGATTGTCAAGCGCAAGGATGAGGCGCAGCACGGTTGCTACCGCACGAAGCTCGCGATCCTCGAGGTTTATGACGAGATGGCGCGCTGCAGTGCCGAGGGCCGTGAGTACCAGTCGCGCTTGAATCCTCCGCCGGCGCATCCGAGCCTCGCCCACGACGCGAGTACCCGACCGGAGTGGGCCTGATGGCGAACGGCGCCGAGTCGCAGGTACCGCTGTGGGGCATACGCGCAGGGCGCGGGGACGAGGCGTACGAGATGTTCACTAAGGACGGCGTGGTGGCGCTGGCCTGGCCCGGCACGCCGGACTTGGCGGCGCTGCCTGACGACCGCGAGGCGTTCAAGCAGGTCTACCGGCAGGTCTTCCCGGACCGTTCGGACGGCAACGTCGTGACGGGTGCGAGTCAGCTCTACCGTTTTGTGCACGAGATGCAGGTAGGGGACCTGGTGGCATACCCGTCGAAGCGCGACCGGCACGTGCACCTGGGGCGGGTCGAGAGTGACTACCGCTTCGCACCCGA
>DASVCK010000011.1:0-21776 GCA_036381675.1 Trueperaceae bacterium
CCTGGACACAGCGGGCCAGTCTAGCAGACGGTCCCGGCAGCTAGAAAGCCGTGCGAGACGTCTGAAACGCGTCAGCGCTCAGATGGACTCGTCTACCGCCTCGCGGCGCGCTGCGGTAACCCGGTCGGAGACGACGACGAAGCCGTGCACCGGGGCGTCGCTCTCGAACGACACGCTGGCGCCGGGCGCCACGCCGGGCGGCAAGGTCGCCCTGCAGGTGACGACGAGCGGCGCGCCGGCGTCGACGACGACCGTGCGACCCTCGACCTCGAGGACGCTCCCTGTCGCCGCCACCCGACTCAGGCCCAGCGACTCGAGCCGGTGCTCCGCACCGCCCTCGACGACTCTTAGTCCTGCCGTGGTGGGATTGACGATGAGCCGGTTCGGGCCCGGCCTGGACATGTAAGGACCTGTGCGCTCGAACACCTGGATGACCGCGTCGGCCACACGGCACTCGATGAGCGGCACGCCTTCCGGCCTGGCGAACAGCTCCGCCTGAGCGGCCCTGCCTCGCCACCGGTTCACGAAGCCTTCGGGCGAGTCCTCGAGGCTCTCGAACGGTGCGGCCGCGCTCCGACTGTCCGGCTCGAGAGGTCCACCAGCCGACCGCTCAAGAACGCTCGGATCTGCCCAGTCGACCGACACGTGGCGAGTCTACCAGCCCCGGATGCCGTGCTAGACTCGCCCGCGTGACTCGACCGCCCTGCAAAGGCGCTGCTTACACCCCCGTCGGCCCCGCGCCGGACGGGGGTTTCTACTTGCCGGAGGCTGGATGTTGAAGAGATTGAGCGACGTGCAGGCGCTGGACCTGCAGATCGACGCACTGGAGCAGGAGCGGGGCCAGACGCCGCCGGAACTCAAGGAGCTGAACGACAGACTCGCGGACCTGCAGACGCGACTGACTCGCAAGCGCGAGGAGGTCGACGACCTCAGGCGCCGCGTGAACACCAACGAGCTCGACCTCAAGGCGATGTCCGAGAGGCGCAAGAACGCTGCCGACTCGGCGATGCGGGCGTCCTCCCCCAAGGAGACGGCTCAGTACCAGAACCAGGAGCTGCAGTTCGCCACGCGGGTCCAGGAGCTCGAGGAGGACACGCTGCCGCTGCTCGAGCAGCTGGAGGAGCGCACGGCCGAGCAGGACGCCCTGCAGGCCGAGGTGGACGAGGTGACGCCGAGCCTGGAGGGGATGCGGCGCCAGGAGGAGGAGCGCGTGGCCGAGGTGGACGCGCGCATCGCCGAAGCGCGCACGCAGCGCGACCAGGTCTCTGCCGAGGTGGAAAGGCCGCTGCTCAAGCAGTACGAGCAGGTGCGCACCGCTCGGCGCGGTCTGGCACTCGTCGAGGTCGTGAACAACCAGAGCTGCGGGGGCTGCAACGTCAAGCTGCCCATACATGTCGTGCAGAAGGTCAAGAAGGGCGTGGGCGTGACGCGCTGCCCGAGCTGTGGCCGCATCCTCTGGAGCGGCGAGTAGCGACGGCCTAGCGCAGCGTGGCCAGAGGGTCTACCGCCCGGCCGGCCGTGTACAGCTCGAAGTGGAGGTGGGGTCCGGTCGAGATGCCGGTCGAGCCCACGTAGCCGATCACCTGGTTCTGCTTCACGTACTGACCGACCGAGACAGCCAGCGAGCTGAAATGCCCGTACCACGTCTCGTCGCCGCCGGAGTGACGCACCTTGATGAGGTTGCCGTAACCCTGCGTCGACCAGCCGGCGAAGGTGATGGTGCCCGAGCGGGAGGCGACGACGGGCGTGCCCCAGGGCGCGGCGATGTCCACGCCGCGGTGGAAGCTCGACGTGCCCATGCCGAGGTTGCGCGGGCCGAAGTACGAGGTGAGCCTGCCGTGTAGCGGCCACACGTAGCGGTTCTCCTCCTCGCGCACGCGTTCGAGGCGTGCCATGGCCTCCTGCGGCCGCACGCCGGGCAGGAACAGCAGCATGCCGGGCACGACGTCGAACGGCGAGCGGAGCTCGTTGGCGCGGGCCAGCGCCTCGGGCTCGACGTCGTAGCGAGCGATCACGTCGAGGATCGACTCGCCGGGACGCAGCGTCACCACGAGGCCCAGCGCCGGGGGCACGAGGAGCTCGATGCCCAGGGGCAGCCTGTCCAGCGACGAGATATCAGGGTTGGCGCCTACCATCGCCTCGACGCTCACGCCGTACATGCTCGCGACGGTGCTGAGCGTCTCGCCCGGCCCCAACCTGTGCCATGTGAAGCCGGGTGGCGGCGGGGCGGCCGCTTCGGCCGGACCACCTACGGCGGCGACGTAAGGGACCTTGACTACCTGTCCGGGGTGGATGGTCGCGCTCTGCAGGCCGTTCACGACCATCAGGTCGTCAACAGACACGCGGTAACGATCGGCGCTGAGGCCCAGAGAGTCACCAGGAACCACGGTCCTGAGTGCGTACGACTCCGCGGCTGCGAAGGGGGTAAGCGTGCCGGCGGCACACAGGACGAGCAAGGCGGTTCTCAGGTTGATCAAGACACTGTGCTCCGGTCGAGCCGCGGGTTGCGACCCTTGGAACCCTACCTCGCAGTGGATGAGAGATGCATGAGCTTTCTCACCCGCTTGGGGCGGTTGACCCAAGCGAGCCGGCCAACCCGACTAGCGCACCGTCCTCTCGGCCGCCGCACGCCTGACGTAGGCCACGACCTCCTCGGTGCTGGAGCCGGGGCCGAACACCTCGCCCACACCCAGATCGGCCAGCTTGGGCCGGTCCTGATCGGGCACGATGCCCCCACCGAACACGAGGACGTCGTCGGCGCCCTTGGCCTTGAGCCCAGCCACGACGGCGCCGAAGTAGTGCATGTGGGCACCCGATAGCACCGACAGACCGACCGCGTCCACGTCCTCCTGGATGGCCGCCGCCACTATCATCTCGGCCGTCTGCCTCAGCCCTGTGTAGATGACCTCCATGCCGGCGTCCCTGAGGGCGCGGGCGATGACCTTGGCCCCGCGGTCGTGGCCGTCCAGTCCCGGCTTGGCGATGAGCACCCTGAGCTTGCGGTCCCTCTCACCTTCAGTCGCCACTTCTCTCGCCTCTCGTACGCATGACGCCGTCGTACACGGGCCCTAGATGAGCACGGGCTCCTGGTACACGCCGTACACCTCGCGCAGCACGTCCATCTGCTCGCCGAGCGTGCACATGGCGTGCGCACAGCGCATGAACGCCGGCATCGTGTTCCGCCCATCCCGAGCGGCGGCGCGCAACTCGGAGAGCGCCGCGTCCGCCTCCGCCGGGTCGCGCTCGCTGCGCACCCGGGCCAGCCTCTGCTTCTGCACCTCGACGACCGAGGGGTCAACCAGCTGGATGGGCACCTCCGGGTGGTCCTGGACGTACGCGTTGACGCCCACCACGAGGCGCCGCTTCTCGTCGACCTCGCGCTGCGCCAGCCACGAGGCGTCGCCGATCTCGCGCGCGAAGTACCCCTCCTCGATCGCCGCCTCGACGCCGCCTATCGCGTCGATCTGCTCGAAGTAGTCGAGGGTCCTGCGCTCCATCTCGTTCGTCAGCCATTCGACGTAGTAGGAGCCGGCCAGCGGGTCGATGGTGTTGGGCACGCCGGTCTCCTCGGCGATGACCTGCTGGGTGCGCAGCGCCAGCGTGGCCGACTCCTCGGTCGGGAGGGCCAGCGCCTCGTCGTAGGCGTCCGTGTGCAGGCTGTTGGTGCCGCCCAGCACACCGGCCAGGGCCTGTATCGCCACGCGGGTCAGGTTCACGAGTGGCTGCTGGGCGGTCAGCGAGACGCCGGCCGTCTGAGCGTGCGTGCGCAGCATCCAGGAGCGCTCGTCCTTGGCGCCGAAGACGTCTCGCATCTGTCGCGCCCAGATCCGCCTGGCGGCCCTGAACTTGGCGATCTCCTCGAAGAAGTCGTTGTGGACGTTGAAGAAGAAGCTTATGCGCGGAGCGAACTCGTCGATGTCGAGCCCGCGCTCCAGCGCCTTGCGCACGTAGTGGATGCCGTCTGCCAGCGTGAACGCCAGCTCCTGCACGGCGTTCGACCCGGCCTCGCGGATGTGGTAGCCGGACACCGAGATGAAGTTGAACCTGGGCGCGTGCTTGGGGCCCCACTCGAACGTGTCGATGACGAGCTTCACGCTGGGCGCGGGCGGGTAGATGTACTCCTTCTGGGCGATGAACTCCTTGAGGATGTCGTTCTGGATCGTGCCGCCCACCTTGCGGAGGTCGGCGCCGCGTCTCTCGGCCATCGCCAGGTACATGGCCCAGATGGCGTTGGCTGGGCTGTTGATGGTCATCGAGGTCGTGACCTGCTCCGGGTCTATGCCGTCGAACAGGACCTCCATGTCCGCCAGGCTGGCGACCGCGACCCCGCACTTGCCCACCTCGCCGAGCGCCATGGGGTGGTCGCTGTCGTAGCCCATGAGCGTGGGCAGGTCGAACGCGGTGGACAGACCGGTCTGGCCAGCTGCTAACAGCCGCTTGAAACGCTCGTTCGTCTGCTCGGCCGTCCCGAACCCGGCGAACATGCGCATCGTCCACAGGCGGCCGCGGTACATGCTCTCGCGGACGCCACGGGTGTACGGGAAGCTGCCCGGGTAGCCGAGGTCGCGCCCCGGATCGAAGCCCGCCAGGTCCTCCGGCGTGTAGATGGGGTCCACCGGGACCTGCGACAACGTCTCGAAGGGGGCTTCGCGCTCCGGGTGCTGGTCGGTGGCCGCCGCGTACTCCTCGGATAGCCACTCGCGCTTCGGCTTCATGTCGGCATCATACGCGCGGCCTTCACGACCCTGGCGGTCGCGTTAGGTCCCACCGACAACCGCGTGCTGTCCTGCACGTCCTTCCTCAACACGGCCAGGGCCCCCACGGCGCCGTCCGGCAGCCGCGCCACGGTGCCGAGGCGCCCCACGACCCTTCCGTCGAGAGTCACCTCTCTGCTGGGCGGCTCCGACGAGAGCTCCAACGCGACGAGGCCGCGCCTGACGCTGCCGCGCGCCTCTATGCGCGCCATGATCTCCTGGCCCAGGTAGCAGCCCTTGCGGAAGGAGACGAGGCCCTCGAGTCCGGCTTCCTGCGGCAGGACGCCCTCACCACCCTCGCGGCCAGCGGCCGGCACCAGCCCCGCGACCCTGGCCGCGTCCAGCGCAGTTTCATCGGCGGCGACGGCGCCTGCACCGGCCAAGACCGCCGCAGCCTCTTCAGCGCGAGCGGCCGAGTCCGGGCCCAGGAACGTGAGATCGAACCCGCCGGCGGCGGACCGCACCGCCCCGTAGACCTGTCCTTCCGTACCCACCCCGAGCCACTGCCCTGCGGCCGGCGGCGGGCCGCCCAACGCGCCCACCGCAACGGCGGCGGCATCGCCCTGCACGGTCATGACCTGACAGTCCACGGACCTCAGCTCCACCTCGTCGAAGACGATGTGACGCTCCAGGGTCTCCCGCACCCAGTCGCCCTGCCCGTCATCTACGACCAGCGCCAGCGTGTGCTGGTCGAACCGCAGCACCTGGGCCTCCGCCATCGCGTGACCCTTGTGGTTCAAGAGCAGGCTGCGAACCGTGCCGCCGTCCCCCAAGCCCTTGACGTCGTTGGCCAGCTGGCCATGTAGGAAGTCGACTGCGTCCGCGCCCGTGGCGAGCAGCGCCGAGCTGCCGGCCAGCCGCGCGAACACCGGAACCCCACCCGCTCGTGCCGGCACGGCGGCGTCCCGCTCGCCGCGCGCCGCTGTGTCATCGCTCATGCGGCGATCATCCCCTTCAGAGGTCGATGAGCGTGTAGCCGAAGGCGTTCACGACGCGGACCCCGGCGTCGGAGACGTGCTCGCGTGGCCCGCCGCCCTCCAGATGGACGTGACCGTGCACGTGGAGGAGCGGGCGCCACCTCTCGTGGAACCGGTTGAAGGCCGGCACCCCGCGATGCGCGTAGTCCTTGCCGGCCGACGGGCCCAACGGCGGTGCGTGCGTGAGCAGCACGTCAACGGCCCTGCCCCGCCGGCGCTCCTCCAGCCAGAGCCTGGGGCCCAGCCGCTTGAGCATGCCGGCGAACTCCCGCTCCGTGTACTGGAAAGGCCCGTCCCGGTAGCGCAAGCTACCCTGCACGCCGAGGACGTTGAGCCCGGCGACGGTCGCGAGCTTGAGATGGACGTCGGTGCAGCCGCCCGGCGGCCGGTGTGGGGGCGCACCATCGGGGTCGCGCATGAGCCCATAGCCGTGGTTACCGAACACGTACAGCGGTGCGACACTCGACTTCGTAGCCACGAACTCCAGTACCTCGCCCGGCATGTCGCCGGCCGAGAAGATCGCGTCGAACGGCGGCAGGTTGCCGGGGAAGTTCTCCGAGTGGATGACAGGCGAGACTTCGTCCGCGATGACCAGGAGGCGCACGCCCAAGGGCTGGACGCCCGGGGTCGCGCCGTTCGCGGCAACGCCCCGGCTTCCCCCCTGCGCCTCCTGATCTACGCGACCGCCTCCTTGGCGTGCCACTCGAGGCCCGCCCAGATGAGGTCCTCGATGTCGCCGTCGAGCACGGCGTCCGGGTCGTGTCGCATGGCGGCGGTGCGGTGGTCCTTGACGTACCTCTTGTCGAGCACGTAGCTGCGGATCTGCGAGCCCCACTCGATGGCCTTCTGCTGGCCGCGCGCCTTCATCTGCTCCTCCAGGCGCCTGCGCTCCTCGCGCTCGTAGAGTCGCGAGCGCAGCACGGTCATGGCCTTCTCACGGTTCTTGATCTGCGACTTGCCGTCCTGGCAGGTCACGACGATCTCGTCCGGGGTGCCGGGCCTGAACGTGACCCTCACGGCAGAGTCGGTGGTGTTCACGGACTGGCCGCCCGGCCCGCTGGAGCGATAGACGTCGACCCTGATGTCCTTGGGGTCGATCTCGATGTCGATGTCGTCGTCGATCTCCGGCATGACCTCGACCGAGGCGAAGGACGTGTGGCGCCTGCCCTGAGAGTCGAACGGGCTCACCCTGACGAGCCGGTGTACGCCGCCCTCCACGCGCAGGCGGCCGAAGGCGCGCTCTCCCCTGACGATCATCTGCGCGTACTCGATCCCGTTCGGTGCGTCGTGGTTGGGCACGACGTCGAGGACCTCGACGTCGTAGCCGTTGCGCTCCGCGTAGCGCCTGTACATGCGGAACAGCATGCCGGCCCAGTCGGCAGACTCGGTGCCGCCGGCACCCGGCTTGATCGTGATGATCGCCGCGCTGTCGTCGTGCGGTCCGTTGAAGAGCGTCTCGCGGAACAGGCCGTCGAGGTCCTGTTCCACCCGCTCGCGTTCCGGCTCGAGCTCCTGCAGCTCCTCGTCCGTGGCGATCTCGAGCAGCTCCTCCAGCCCCACGACGTCGCCCTCGAGCGTGTCGAACTGCTCGATCACCCGTCGCAGACGCGACGCCTCCTGCGTCAGTTGCTTGGCCTTGTCAGGGTCGTTCCACAGACCCGGCTCGTTGAGTTGAGGTTCTAACTGCTCCAACCTGGCACGCTTGGTGCCCAGGTCAAAGATACCCCCGTAGGTGCTCGATACGTTCCTTCAGTTCGCTGGTCATCCCGTGGAGTGTAACGCCTCCAGGCGGGCACCTTCGCCGCTCCAAGACACAGGCCGCCCGATGATATCGTTGCCCTATCTGAGGCCAACCCCGCGGCCGAGCCGGCGCCTTCTGGCGCGAGCTCGAGCCCGGGGCCTAGGTAGGTTCCTTACCGCACTTCGCTACTCGCGGGCCAGGCGGCGCCTGGGTAGCCACCGCCGGAGGCGCACGACTTGCCTGTCTTACAAGGGTTCCGGCTACAAGACGCGCTGGACATCCTCATCATCTCGGTCCTCCTCTACCAGGCGTACGCCCTACTGGTCGGGTCGCGTGCCTGGAACGTGCTCAGGGGCCTCATCGGACTGGCCGCGCTGTGGTTCCTGGCTGCGCAGTTCAACATGGAAGCCACCGAGTGGCTCTTCGACGCCGTCGCCCCCGTCGGCTTCATAGCGCTCGTAGTAGTGTTCCAGCCCGAGCTCAGGGCCGTGCTCGAGAGGTTCGGGCGCGGCCGCTTCCGCTCGGCGGTCAGGGGCGATCCGGTACAGGAGATCATGAGCGCCGTCAGAGAGTTGGCGACGCAGAGGCGCGGCGCCCTGATCGCCATCGAGCAGCGCACGCCCCTGAAGGAGTACAGCGAGACGGGCACGCCCATCGGCGCGCCCGTGACGGCTGCCCTGCTGCAGACGATCTTCGCGTCGAAGGGGCCCCTCCACGACGGCGGCGTGGTCATCAAGGAAGACCTCGTCTCCCACGCGGGCGCCATCTTCCCGCTCTCTGACAGGCACGACGGTTGGTCGCTCAAGCACGGCACCAGGCACAGGGCGGCGTTGGGCCTCAGCGAGGTGACCGACGCGATCGTGATCGTCGTCAGCGAGGAGCGCGGCACGGTGAGCGTCGCCAGGGCAGGCGTCCTCAACACCGACATCGCGCCGGCCGAGGTCCTCTCGACGCTGCAGGAGGCGTACGCGTGACCGCCCCGTCACGAGCGGGGTCGGAGGCTCAGCCATGACGGGGCTCGCCGCCACGATCAGCGTGCTGCTGGCCCGCCTGGCCCGCAACTGGGTGCCCAAGCTCATCTCCGTCGTCATCGCGTTCCTGATCTGGCTCTTCGTCACCAACTCCAGCGCGACGCTCACGCAGCGCAGCCTGATCGTGCCCCTGCAAGTGGACGGCGTGGCCGAGGGCCTCGTGCCGGTCGGCTTGCCCAGCTCGGTGGCCGTGTCGGTCAGCGGGCCCAGCCTCAGGGTAGACAGGCTGACGCCCGACATGGTCAGGGCGTCACTCGACCTCACTGCCGTCAACGGCGAGTTCGAGAGGCCCATCGTGGTGCAGTCGCCTCAGGAGGTGCGGGTGCTGCGAGTAGAGCCGGCCGAGGTCATAGGCTTCCTCGAGTCGATCACCAGCTCGACGATGGCGGTGACGCCGTCCCTCACCGGTCAGCCCCCGGACGACGCGATCGTGCAGGCGACGGTCGAGCCGGGATCGGTGACGCTCACGGGCCGCAGCCAGGTCCTCGACCGCGTATCGCGGGTGCTGGCGGTGGCGCCGGTCGTGGGCGGCGGCGTGGCCCGGCTCGTGGCTCTCGACGACGAGGGGGCGCCCGTCCCCGACGTGGAGTTCTCGCCTCCTACGGTGACCGTGTCGGTGAGTTCGCGCCCCGCCCTCGTCACCAAGGAGGTCAGGATCGACCTCGAGCCCCCGGTGAGCGAGAACCTGGTCGAGGTAACCCTGTCATCGGAGACCGTCACCGTGGCAGGTCCGCCAGGCGTCCTGCAGGACCTCAGCAGCCTGTCCGGCACGGTAGACGCGCCTACCGGCGCCGTCGACGCCGGCCGGTATACTCTCCGGGTCCGTCTCGACTTGCCGGACGGCGTCGCGGCCATGACCACGCCCACGGCGACGCTGCTGTACGTACGCGTTCCCATGCAGCCGTAGGCGGCGACGAAAGGAAACGCTTGATCCACCCGATTGTGCTGTACGGCGACCCGGTGCTGAGGCGCAGGGCGAGCCCGGTGACCGAGTTCGGTCCCGAGCTCCAGCGCCTCGCCGAGGACATGATCGAGACGATGTACGCAGCGGACGGCGTGGGGCTGGCCGCCCCCCAGATCGGGCTGCCGTGGCGCATGTTCGTCGCGCTCGAGATCGGCGCGCAGGGCGACGAGGAAGCCCGCGAGGGCCAGGTCATGGACGACGAGGATGCCGGTCCGTTGACCCAGGACCAGAAGCGACGCTCGTGGGGAGTCGTGGCCGAGCACGTCGTGGTCAACCCCACGATCACCCTGTCGAAGGACCTGCAGTTCGGCCGCGACGGCTGCCTCAGCCTCCCCGGCCTGTCCGTGGAAGAGGTCCCGCGGGCGCTGAGCGTGACGCTCGACTACCAGGACGTACATGGTGAGAAGCGCCGGCTCGAGGCCGAGGGCTACTTCGCCCACGTGTTGCAGCACGAGTTCGACCACTTGGAGGGCGTCCTGTTCTTCGACCACCTGCCTGCCGATCGGCGCGAGCTCTTCCTCGAGGAGAACCGCGCGACGCTGGCGGGATGGCAGCGCGAGGCGCGCGCCGCCGCGAAGGAGCGCAACACAGGCAAGCTGCTGCGCGCCGTCCCGAGCCGAGGCTGAAGCTTGAGGCCGCTCAGGGTCGCCTTCTTCGGCTCCCCCGACTTCGCCCTCCCCAGCCTCGAGGCGCTCATGGCCCGTCACGAGGTCGTCATGGTCGTCGCCCAGCCCGACAAGCGGGCCGGCCGCGGCATGCGTGTGACGGCCCCACCGGTCGCCAGGCTCGCTCGAGAGTCCGGGCTCGAGCTGTGGCAGCCAACACGCCTCAGGAAGGACGAGGCGTTCCTGTCTCGGCTCGCCGCCGTGGGCGCCGACGTCGGTGTCACCGCCGCCTACGGCAGGATCCTGCCCCCGCCGGTCCTGTCGGCACCCCGCCACGGCGTGTTGAACGTGCACGCCAGCCTGCTGCCGAGGTACCGCGGCGCGGCGCCCATCCAATGGGCCCTCATCCGCGGCGAGGACGAGACCGGGGTCACGATCATGCAGACAGAAGAGGGCCTGGACACCGGGCCGATAAGGTTGCAGCGCCGCACTGCGATCGAGGACGGCGAGGACGCCACAGCGCTGTCCTCGCGCCTCGCCCGGCTGGGAGCGGAGGCGCTCGTGGAGTCCCTCGACTTACTGGCGGAGGGGACCTTGCCGCTGACACCCCAGGACGACAGCCAGGCGACCCACGCCCCGCTGCTCACGCCGGCGGACGGGCACGTGCGCTGGCACGAGAGCGCCCGGGAGATCCACGACCGGTTCCGCGGGGTCAGCGCGTGGCCCGGCACCTCGTTCCAGTTGGGCGACGAACGCGTCAAGGTCACGGCCATGACCCCGGGCGAGGGCGAGGGGACCGGCGACACCCTGCCGGGCACCGTGGTCGAGATCGGCGCCGGCGGGGTGATCGTGGGCACCGGCTCGGGCACCGTAGCCCTGAAGAGGGTGAAGCCCCCGGGCGGACGCGAGATGCCGGCCCGCGACTGGGCCAACGGCCGCGGCGTGACGCAGGGGACGCGCCTTGGCTAGGGTCGCGATCGTCGGCAGGCCCAACGTGGGCAAGTCGAGCCTCTTCAACCGCCTGGTTGGCTCGAAGGACGCGATCGTCGCCGACCAGCCCGGCGTGACCAGGGACGTGAAGGAAGGCGTTGTGGTCACCGATGACGGGCGCGCGTTCACGCTGCTCGACACCGGGGGGCTGTGGTCGGGCGACAGGTGGGAGCGCCCCATCCAACAGCGTGTCGACGCAGCCGTGGCCGACGCGGAGCTGGTGCTCTTCTGCGTGGACGGCCGCTCGGGTCTCACCGCCGGCGACGAGCAGGTGGCCCAGTGGCTGAGGCAGCTCGACAAGCCTGTGATCCTGGTGGCGACGAAGGTGGACGACCCGCGCCACGAGGAGACGGCGGAGTTCTTCGAGCTCTACGGGCTCGGGTTCGGTGAGCCGGTCCCCACCGCCGCCGAGCACGCACGCGGCACCTACGAGCTGCTCGACCTGATCGCCGAGCGCCTTCCCCCCGCGTCGGAGGAGCCAGAGGAAGAGCCCGTCAGGGTAGCGATCATCGGCCGACCCAACGTGGGCAAGTCGAGCCTGTTGAACGCGTTGGTCGGCGACGAGCGGGTGATCGTGTCTGACGAGCCCGGGACGACCCGCGACGCCGTCGACGTCGTCTTCACGTTCGCCGGTCGGCCGTTCGTCCTCGTCGACACCGCCGGGATGCGCCGTAAGGACGCGGACGATCTCGAGTACTACATGCGCATCCGCTCGGAAGCGGCGCTGAGGCGGTCGGACGTCGGCATCCTCGTGGTGGACCCGTTCGAGCTTGGCGATCACGAGCTGCGCCTCGCGAACCTCGCCCTCGACTGGGGCAAGCCGGTAGTGCTCGCCATCAACAAATGGGACCTGGTGACGGACGAGCAGCTGGTGCCGTTCCGGACGATGCTCGACGAGAAGCTGGCTCCGGTGTCGTTCGCGCCGCGGGTCTACACGAGCGCTGAGACGGACTTCGGCCTTCACGAGCTGTTGGCAACTGTCATCCGGCTCTACGACACGGCCAGGCGGCGCGTGGCGACGGGCGATCTCAACGCGTGGCTGGAGGCCTGGACCCTCAAGCAGGCGCCTCCCAACTTCAAGGGCAGGCCCCTCAAGCTCCTCTACGCCTCACAGGTAGACGTGGCGCCGCCCACCTTCGTCTTCTCGATCAACCACGAGGAGTTCCTGACACGGCCGTACGAGCACTATCTGAGGAACCGGATCCGCGAGGACCTGGGCTTCGCCGAGGTGCCCTTCCGCCTCGTCTTCAAGGAGCGCGGCGGCCCGGGCAAGCGCGTGCGGACGTAGGGCAAGAGGCGGGTCGCGCCGAACCGCCTGTGCACAGCCGCCCGAGCCCTGCTAGTCCAAGGTGACTGAGAGCGTGACCTTGAGGTTGTCACGCCGGGTCGTGCCGTCGACGCTCTCGAGGCGGAAGGTCCCCAAGCCGAGGGCCGCGACCTCCTGACCCTCCTCTACCGCTGCCGACTTCCCCGCCGGGAAGCCGCCGATGAGCACGTTGCCGGCCGCGACGCCCTTGGCGAAGTACGCGCGCGACACCTTGAACGCCCGGGCGCCGAGCACGTCGACGCGCAGCGACGGCACTATCGCGCTCAGCGTGCGCGCCCCGGCCACCCCGCCTAGCGCTCGTCCACGACGTCCACGCCGCTGTCCCTGAGGCGCTGGGCGTAGCCATCGGCCCCGTCGCCCGTGACCCGCAGCACCAGCCGCCGGCGGTGACCGGCCTGGATGCCCGTCGTGACCGCCGCCACGATGTTCGACGGCGGTCCAGCCTGCGCGACCTTCGCCAGCACACCCGGCTCGTCAGGCAGGTCGACGGTCACGCGCTTCCCGCCCTCACGCAGGGCGAGGAACGCCACCAGAGCGCGCATCAGGTCCGTGATCGTCAGGATGCCGACCAGGTCGCCGCCGTCGAGGACCGGCAGGCCCGACACCCGATGCTCCTCCATGAGGAGGGCGGCCTGCTCGATCGTGTCCGAGCTGCGCACCGTGATGACCGGCGTGCGCATGACGTCCTTGACCTTGAGCTTCGAGAGGAGGTAGTTGAGCTCGTAGATCGACAGCGTGGTCGCGCGCGACGGGGTGGCCTCCTTGAGGTCCCTGTCCGTGACGATCCCGACGAGGACGCCATCGCGCGTGACCGGTAGGCGGCGGTAACCGCCCTCCCGGAGGTACTGCATTGCCTCCATGACCGGCGTGTCCGGCGAGACAGTCCTTGGCCCTGCGGTCATCCACTCGCTGACAAGCATCTTCGCCTCCTGATCGTGACCGGATGCTACCACCGGTCGTCAGGACCTCCCGGGACGGCGCTCCCGGCGAGAACGCCCGTGACATGATTCCCGCGTGGGCACGATCGCGGTACTCGGCTCCACGGGGTCGGTCGGCACGCAGACGCTGGAGGTCGCGCGCCGCCTGGACCTCGACGTCGTGGGCCTCGCTGCCGGTCGGAACGTGGACCTGCTCATCGCGCAGGCCGCAGAGTTCCGTCCGCGACTCATCAGCTGCGAGCCCGACGTCGCCGACTCTCTGCGGCCCCACCTGCCGGCCGACACGCTGTTGGTCACGGGCCAGGCCGGGGCCGAGGAGGTCGCGACCCTGGAGGTCGACACGGTAGTCGCGGCCATCACCGGCATGGCGGGCCTGCGACCTACGGCGGCGGCGCTGGCTGCCGGCCGGCACGTGGCGTTGGCGAACAAGGAGGCCATGGTGGTGGCCGGCCCGCTCATGCGCGACCTGGCTGCCCGCCACGGTGCGGTGATCACACCCGTCGACTCCGAGCACTCCGCGCTCCACCAGTGCCTGCTGGGCGAACCGCGCGCTGCCGTCGCGTCGCTCGTTCTCACCGCCTCCGGCGGGCCGTTCCGCACCGGCCCCGCCGACCTCGCCGGCGTCACGCCGGAGCAGGCGCTGAGGCACCCGAACTGGTCGATGGGGCCAAAGGTCACCGTCGACTCTGCGACCCTGTTCAACAAGGGTCTGGAGGTACTCGAGGCGCACTTCCTGTTCGACGTCCCGCTGAGCGCTATCGAGGTCGTAGTGCACCCGCAGTCGCTGGTGCACGGGATGGTGCGGTTCGTAGACGGCAGCGTCAAGGCGCTCCTCGGTCCCGCCGACATGCGCCTGCCGATCATGTACGCTCTCACCGGCCGCAGCGGGGGGCTCGACACGGCTCCCCTACCACTGCGCGGCGAGTGGACCTTCGAGGAGCCCGACCACGACCGGTTCCCCAGCCTCAAGCTGGCCTACCTGGCGGGCGAGATGGGGGACCTGGCACCGGCGTACCTCAACGCTGCCGACGAGGTCGCCGTCGAGGCCTTCTTAGCGCACCGCCTGCCGTTCAGCGCCATCCCGGAAGTGCTGCGGCGCACGCTCGAAGCGGCCAGGCCTGGTGACCTCACCTGGGATGGCCTCTTCGCCGCCGACGAGCGCGCCAGGGCCCTCGCCTCGGAGATGGTCGAGCGCCTGGCCCGCGCCCACGCAGGGAGCGCCTGAGGTGGACCGGCCACAGAAGGGGCCGCGGCGTATCGGCAGGGGCGGCATCCTCCTGCCTTTCAAGCTGCTGGGCATCCCGGTGCGACTCGACGTCAGCTTCCTGCTGGTGCTGCCGCTGCTGGCTTACCTGATAGGCAGCCAGCTACCCGAGTTCAACGCCCAGCTCAGAGAGCTCGCCAGGGCGATGGACCCCGACCTGGCGCGGCGGCTCGATCCGGGCCCGGCCGTCGGCGCCCCCGCCTGGTTGCTGGGACTCGTGGCGGCCTTGGGCCTGTTCGCGAGCGTGGTGCTCCACGAGCTGGGGCACGCCGTTACGGCTCGCCTGTACGGCGTCCAGACCCTCGAGATCCGTCTGTGGTTCCTCGGCGGCGTGGCGCAGTTCAAGGACCTGCCGCGCCGCCGCGGGGCGGAGGCCATCGTCGCGGTAGCCGGACCCGTCACGAGCGTGGTGCTCGCGCTGCTTCTGTGGGCGCTGCTGCCGCGCGTGGAGCTGGGGGCCACCGCGTCGACGATCGTCGCCTACCTCGCGGCAACGAACGCGATGCTGGCCGTCTTCAACCTGCTCCCAGCCATCCCGCTCGACGGCGGGCGGGTCCTGCGCAGCCTGCTGGCGCTCCTCATGCCGCGCCTACGCGCCACGCAGGTCGCGGTCGCGGTGAGCGCCGGAATCGCCGCCGTCCTCGGCTTCTACGGCGTGGTCTCCGGCCAACTGTTCCTCATCGTGCTGGCGTTCTTCGTCTACGAGGCCGGGCGCTCCGAGGCGCAGGCTGCCGCCCTGGAGCACGCCCTCGCCGGTCAGACGGCGGAAGATCTGATGACGCCGGCGCCCCAGGCCGTCGACCCGGACATGACCCTGGGGCAGTTCGTGAGGTTGAGGCACTACGGCAGGCACGCGGGCTACCCCGTCACCGACAGCGCCGGCCGCCTCCTCGGCTTCGCCTTCATCGCTGACGCGCTGGCCGCCCTCGACGAGCAGCCGGAGGACGCCACCGTGAGGACCGTGCTGCGGGACGCCGACGTCATCCGGCCCGGCGCCAGCGGGGTCGAGGTGCTCACCGCGCTGGCGAACAGCGAGCTCGGCCGTCTGTGCGTCACGGACCCGACGGGGCGGCTCGTCGGCATCGTCGGCAAGACCGACGTCATCGCCGCCCTGCGGCGGGGATGACGGGTTGGTACCACCTGGTCTGACATACTGCCTGAGGCGCCCGACCCGGCGCTCGTGACCCAGATGCTGACCGCACTGACCTTCGCCCTCATCCTGACCAGCGCCGTCGTCGTGCACGAGCTGGCGCACTACCTCAACGCGCGCTCCGTCGGAGTGGAGGTGCGTGCGTTCAGCGTGGGCATAGGTCCCGTGCTGCTCAGGCGACGCTGGCGCGGCACCGAATGGCGGCTGTCGCTGCTGCCGTTGGGCGGCTACGTTGACCTGCCCGGCATGGCGCCGAAGGTCGGCGAGGACGGCGAGCTCACCCACAGCGACGAGGGCATGGCGAAGAAGGGCCTGGGGGCGAAGCTGTGGGTGTTGGTCGGCGGCGTCATCGCCAACTACGTCCTCGGCTCGATCCTGCTCGCCTGGGCGATAAGCCTCCAGCCCGCGTATCAGGAGATCGTGACGAACGCGCCCGTGCCCGCCGAGGGCTCCGTCGTCGAGCTGGTTACCGCAGGGTCGGCGGCCGAGGCGCTCGGCTTACGGCAGGGCGACGTGATCGTCGCCATCAACGGCACCCAGCGGCCCGGGCCGGACGTCGTCGTGGACGAGGTTCGCACGGCGGGTGCGCTGGAGCTGACCGTACAGCGCGGGACCGAAGAGGTCACGTTGAGCACGCCGTGGCCCCCACCCGGCTCCCCCGACCCGCCGCTGCTCGGAGTTCAGATCAGCGCGCTCGTCGAGCCCGTCGGCTTCCTCGAGATGCTTCCCCGGACCGCCGCGTTCGGCGTGCGCGTCATCCCACGCATGGTCAGCGGGTTCGTCAGCGGGTTCGCCGCCGCCCTCACCGGCGCGGACAACCAGGACGTGGCCGGCCCCATCGGGATGGTCAGCATGGTCAACCAGGCGACACAGGTGGGCCTGGCGCCCGTCGTGCTGCTGGCCGCGATCATCAACTTCTCGCTCGCCGTCTTCAACCTCCTGCCCGTACCGGGTCTCGACGGCGGACGCATGCTGCTCTCCACCGTCGTCGCGCTGCGGGGCCGGCCGTTCAGGCCGGGCCAGGAGGAGGCGCTGCACTTCATCGGCGTCATGGCGGTCCTCGCGCTGATCGTGCTCATCACTTTCCGTGAGCTCGGAGCGCTTCTCACGGGCTGACGTCACGACCGGCCGCGACCGGGCGTGCGTCATCCTTCCCGCCTACAACGAGGAGTCGACGGTGGCCAGGGTCGTCAAGGTCGCCCTGTCCGCACAGCTCGGCAGCGTCCTCGTCGTCGACGACGGTTCCACGGACGCGACGGCCGACGTGGCCCAGGAGGCCGGGGCGAGCGTGGTGCGCCTGGGCGTCAACCGCGGCAAGGGCGGCGCTCTCCAGGCAGGGGCCCTGGCGGCGGACGAGGACGTCGTCGTGCTCCTCGATGCCGACCTGGTCGGGCTGACGCCCAAGCACGTCCACGACCTCGTCGACCCCGTCCTCGCGGGCACCGTGGACATGACGCGCGGGATATTCACGGGCGGCAGGTGGCGCACGAGCGTCGCCCAGCGCATGACGCCGCAGCTCTCCGGCCAGAGGGCGCTCAGCCGACGCTCGCTCTTGGACGTCCCGGGTCTGGGCACCTCGCGGTACGGCGTGGAGGTCGCGATAACGCGCCACGCCATCCGCAACGACTGGCGCTTCGTGGACGTCCCGTTGCCCGGGGTCTCTCAGGTCATGAAGGAGGAGAAGCGCGGCTTCTGGCGCGGCCTCGCCGTCCGGGCCCGCATGTACGGCGACATCCTCGGGACCCTCTTCGGCCTCAGGTCGCGAAGCTAGCCGCCGTTCTCGCTCCGACCGGGACCCTCCAGCAGCCGCGCCTCGATCGCGCGCGCATGACCTTCCAGGCCCTCGGCGCGCGCCAGCGCGGCAGCCGCCGGGCCGACGCGCTCCAGCAGCTCCCGACTGGCGGCGACGTAAGGGATCGCCTTCTGGAAGTCCCTGAGGTTCACGAAGCTCGCGAACCGCGCCGTGCCGCCCGTCGGCATCACATGGCTCGGACCTGCCAGGTAGTCGCCGAGCGCCTCCATGCTGGCGTGGCCAACGAAGATGCCGCCGGCGTTGCGCACCTCCCTGGCGACGACCTCGGCCCCCCGCACCAGCAGGCAGGCGTGCTCCGGTGCGAACGCGTTCAGTACCCTCACGCCCTCCGATACGTCCGCGACAAGCACCGTCGTGCCCCGCTCGGCAAGCGACTCCAGGGCCGGTCCGGAGGTCGGCAACGCGGCCGCCATCTCGTGCGCCAGGCGCTTGGCTTGCGAGAGCAGCGACTCGCTCGTCGTCACCAGCACCGGCTCCGCGCCCACGTGCTCCGCTTGCGCCACCAGATCCGCCGCCACGTGTCGCGGGTCGGCCGAGTCGTCCGCCAGCACCAACGTCTCGGTCGGCCCCGCCAAGGAGTCGATGCCGACGGTCCCGAACAGCTGGCGCTTGGCCTCCACGACGTAGTCGTTGCCGGGGCCGACGACCATGTCGACGGCGCGGACCTCGCCGACTCCGAACGCCAACGCGGCCACGGCCTGGGCGCCGCCCACGCTCAGCACGGACTCGGCGCCCAGCTGCAGCGCGACGTAGGCGATCTCCCGCGGCACGCCGCCGCCCGGTCGCGGGGGCGTGGCGACGACGACGCGCTCGACGCCCGCCACCCGGGCCGGGACGCCCGTCATGATCAGGCTCGAGAACAGCGGGGCGGTGCCCCCCGGCACGTAGCAGCCCACCGACGCTACGGGCCTGAGCGTCATGCCGAGCTTCGCTCCCGAGTCGACGATCTCGAACCCGCCCTCCGCCTGCGCGGAGTAGTAGGTGCGCACCCGCTCCATCGCGAGATCGATCGCCTCGCGCAGCGCGGGTGCCAGCTCGCCGGCGTCGGCCTCGAGGCGCGCGCGCGGCACGACCACGCTGGCGAGCTCGACACCGTCGAACCGCCTCGTCAGGTCGAGCAGCGCGCTCTCGCCCCTACGGGCGACGGTCGCGATGACGTCGGCGACGGCCGCCGCCAGCTCGGCGCGACGCGCCGTCGACGCCTGCCTGGCACGCCGCAGGGCGCACCACGCCAGTGCAGCCTCGAGCCCGCGCACCTCGTGCATGACGGACAAGGATACCTGCGCGGCGGGCGCGACGACCCGCGTTAGCATCGACCCATGGCGCTGAAGGTGCTGTGGACGCATGTGGTGTCGGGCGAGGCAGCCCGCCAGCTCGCCCCGCCTCCCGGTGTGGAGGTGATCGTCGAGCTCGACCGTGAGCGAGCCCGGGAGCTCAAGGACTGGCCCCAGGTCATCGTCGACGGTGGCCCGCCGGAGGAGCTCCTGGACGGCGCCTTCGTGGACCGCGTGATCGTCCCCTATGCCGGGCTCGGAGGCCGCCTGCGCGGCTACCTGCTGCGTCGCCCTCACCTCAAGGTGCAGAACTCCCACTTCAACGACGGCATGGTCGCCCAGCACGCGGTGGCGCTGCTGCTCGCGGTCGCGAGCCGCGTCCCGGCGAGCGACGCCGCCCTGCGCCGGGGCGACTGGGGGCCCGCCGAGAAGGACACGGACGGCCTGGGCGTCTACCTGCGGGGCAAGTCCTGTCTGCTCCTCGGCTACGGCTCGATCGCGAAGGCGGCGGCTCCGCTGCTACAGGCCCTCGGCCTGAAGCTGTCGGCCTTCCGCCGCCGGCCGCGGCAGGGCGGCGACGTGCCCGAGGTCGGTCCCGCCGAGCTGCGCGCTGCCCTGGCGGAGGCCGACGTCATCGTCTCGACGCTGCCGCTCACGGACGAGACGAGAGGGCTCATCGGCGCAGCGGAGCTGGCAGCCATGAAGGAGTCGGCGATCCTCGTGAACGTGGGGCGCGGGCCGGTCGTGGACGAGGCGGCCCTGTACCAGGCCCTCTCCTCACGCCGCATCTACGGTGCCGGCATAGACGTCTGGTACGTCTACCCGCCCGAGGACGACCAGCGCGGGGGCACGCTCCCAGCGAGCCTCCCGTTCTGGGAGCTCGACAACGTCGTGATGACCCCCCACAGCGCCAACGACATGCGCGGCTGGCGCACTCGGGCTGCCGAAGACGTCATGGCCACCTTGGAGGCGTTGACCCGCGGCGAAGAACGCAACCTGGTGGACCCGCGCCAGGGCTACTGAGGCGCTCGGGCCCAACGTAAAGCGCGCCCGGGTAACGCCGGGCGCGCTTGCGGTCTAGCTGTGTCGAGGGGGGACTAGGCGGCTGCCTTCGACTTCTCGGCCAGTGCCTTGAAGGCGGCGGGCTCGTTCACGGCCAGCTCCGCCAGCACCTTGCGGTCGAGGGTCACGCCCGCCTTGCGCAGGCCGGCCACGAAGCGCGAGTAGCTCAGGCCTTCCTGCCGAGCGGCGGCGTTGATGCGCGCGATCCACAGGCGGCGGAACTCGGCCTTCTTGTCTCGACGGTCCCGGTACGCGTAATCGGCGGCGTTGAGGAGCGTCTGGGTGGCGACGCGCACGCTCTTCGAGCGCAGCCCCCAGTAGCCCTTCGCACGCTTGAGGATCTTGGAGTGACGGCGGCGGCGGACGGTGCCGGTCTTGGCGCGTGGCACTGTCTACCTCACTCGTACGGAAGCAGCGCCTTGATGCGCTTGACTTCCGAGTCGTCGAGTACCAGGTCGGTGCGCCCCTGTCGGATCTGCGTGCCTGACTTCTTGTAGTTCAGGTGTCGCTTACCCGAGCGCATCGCCTTGACCTTACCTCGCCCAGTGATCTTGACACGGGCTTTGGTGCCCTTATGGGTCTTCAGCTTAGGCATGCCTTCTCTCTCCTGTTTGCTCTCTACTCAGCGACGGCGGCGTTCTGCGACGAGCTGACCAAGGCTTCCGAACGGACCTTCTCCGGTACCGGCGCGATGGGGCGCAGGATCATGTTCATGTCCATGCCCGCGATCATGGGCGCGGAGTCCACGGCGGCGATCTCGCTGACGTCAGCCGCGACCCGGTTCAGGATGCCCTGTCCCAGCTCGGGGTGAGTCCTCTCGCGACCGCGGAACATGATGGTGACCTTCACCTTGTGCCCCGCCTTGAGGAACCGGCGAATGTGGTTGACCTTCGTCTCGTAGTCGTGGTCGTCGATCTTGACGCGGAACTTGATCGACTTCATCTCCTGCTGGCGGGAGCGCTTGCGCGCCTCCTTGACCTGCTGCTGCTGTTCGAAACGGTAACGACCGTAGTCGAGCAGCTTCGCGACGGGCGGCTGCGCCGCCTCCCCGACCAGGACGAGATCCAGGTCTTCCTCCCGCGCACGCTTCAGCGCGTCTCTGGTCTCGACGATGCCGACCTGCTCACCGTCTGCTCCAATGAGACGCACCTGACGTACCCGGATCTGTTCATTCACCTTCAGTTCTTTCGCTATGAACTCCACCTCCGTGAGACTTGAGCGCGTCGCGGCCCCCGGCCCTTACAGCACGGGTGGGCGCGTACGCGGCGTACCACTTTAGCAGATGGGAGCGGGTCCCAGGGTGCCATGGCCTGCTCCAGGGGCGATAATCGCGACAGAGGAGCGCAGATGGCCGCAGAAGGAGAACCACGACGCGAGAAGGAAGGCAACGGGGGCGGAGCGGAAGGGCCGTCCGCGAACGGCGAGACGACGGCGCGCGTACCGCGCGACAACCTCGTCGTCACCCACCACGAGACGACGATCCGAGGGAAGAAGGTCTCCTACACCGCCACCGCCGGCACCGTCGTGCTGTCCCACGAGAAGGTGGGCGAGGGTGAGAAGGAGGGCAAGTTCGAGGGCGTCAAGCCGCGTGCCGAGGTGTTCTTCGTCGCCTACGAGCTCGACGGTGTCGTCGACAAGAGCCGGCGCCCGCTAACGTTCAGCTTCAACGGCGGGCCCGGCTCGTCCTCGGTGTGGATGCACCTCGGCCTGTTCGGTCCCAAGCGCGTCGAGCTGGACGACGAAGGTCGTCCTTCCGCCCCGCCTTACCGACTGGTCACCAACGAGGAGTCTCTCCTCGACGTCACCGACCTGGTGTTCATCGACCCTGTGAGCACGGGCTACAGCCGGCCGGTCGAGGGGGTGAAGGCCAAGGACTTCCACAGCGT
>DASVCK010000012.1:0-10913 GCA_036381675.1 Trueperaceae bacterium
GTGCTGGTCGATGTCATCGACGACGAAGACCACGAGAAGTCCTGTGCCCGCGCTGCCAGCGATGCTGGCGGGCTTGAAGGATCCCAGCCCGGTCCGGAGGAAGATCAGGTTGAAGCCCGCATCGTCCCGGGTCAGGGAGACGAAGCCGTCGTCCGCCATCTCTTCCTCGAAGCCGAGGTGATCCCTCGCGAACCGAGCAGATGCCTCGACGTCGGGAACGTTCAGCGACAGCGCCGAGCGTGTGATCTTCACGGTGCGCTCCTCTCGTTACCCGTCGATGCTACGTGAAGCGAAGGAACCAAGCCGACCGATCCGAGCTGGACAGCAGGACCGGGAAGGTGGATGTAGACTGCTTCCCCCGATGTCTCAGACGAAGCACGAGTTCAGCGCCAGCCTGCGACTGGAGGTCTTCTCCCGCTACCTGCTCTACCTTCCGGAGGATCATTCGGAGCGCTCCGATTGGCCTCTGATCGTGTTCCTGCACGGCTCGGGCGAGCGCGGTGACGACCTGACCCTGGTGGAGAAGCACGGCTTGCCGAGGTTGCTTGGCGCAGGCCTGCGGCTGCCGGCCGTGGTGATCTCGCCGCAGTGCCCCGCGGGCCAGCTCTGGACGCCTCAACTGCCTGCCATCAAGGCCCTTGTCGACGATGCCGTTGCCTCCCGCGGCGTGGACCCGACCCGCATCGTCGCCACGGGCCTCAGCCTGGGTGGCGCCGGGGCGTACGAGCTGGTGAGTCGGTATCCGGGCACCTTCGCCGGGGTGGCTCCCATCTGCGGCCCGTGGACGAGCCTATTCGTGACCGACGAGTCGGCGAGCCTGCCGACCTGGGTGTTCCACGGGGACGCCGACGACGTCGTGCCGCTGAGCGATTCGGAGGACCTGGTCAGGGCTATCGAGGCGAAGGGCGGATCGCCGCGGTTCACCGTCTACCCTGGGGTCGGCCACAACTCGTGGGACGCCGCCTACGGCGATCCCGAGTTGCTGGAGTGGTTGGTGGAGCAGCGACGAGCATGACGATCCAATGCGGCGTTGCCCCCATGCGCTCTACTTCTCGTGACGGCTCCGTCCGTCAGGGGTACGGTGGCGAGATGGTCCGCACGCCCGCAGAGAGACTCGCTGCCGAGAAGGGTTCGCAGCCAGCCCGTGTCGAGGGTGGCGGCCGGAGTGCGGCCGCATGAATACCGGAATAGACCTGGAAGCGGTGAACCGGCGTTTCTCGCAGGCCGGCCCTGCCGAGATCGTCGCCTGGGCGCACCAGACGTTCGGCGCCGGGTTGGTGATGACGTCGTCGTTCCAGACGCAGAGCGTGCCGCTGCTACACGTCCTCTCCCGCGTCGCTCCGGACGTACCGGTCCTCTTCCTGGACACGGGCTTCCACTTCCCCGAGACCCTCGAGTTCCGCCACGAGCTCGCGACCAGGTTCGGGCTCACGGTCCGCGACCTGCGCAACGACTTGGGTCACGACGGGTTCCTGACCCGGCACGGCGAACTGCATCGCACGGACCCCGACGCTTGCTGCTACCTGAACAAGGTGGCGCCGCTCAAGAAGGCGCTCGCGCACGCCAACGCCTGGATCACAGGCATCCGCAGGGACCAGACTGCTCAGCGTGCCGGCGTGCAGGCCGTCTCCTTGGAGGACGGCCGCTACAAGGTCTGCCCCCTCGTCAACTGGACGGACAGCGACGTGGCCGCCTATATGCACAGGCACTCGCTTCCAGACCATCCTCTGCTCAAGCGCGGCTACCTCTCCATAGGTTGCGCGCCGTGCACGCGGCCGGTGACGACCCGCGAAGACGCCCGCTCCGGTCGCTGGTCCGGTACAGACAAGACAGAGTGCGGCCTGCACCTGCCCACCGTGGACCCTTCCTGACGGACGACTGGGCATGACCGCGATCCTGGTCACCGGAGGCTGCGGCTACATAGGTTCTCAGCTCGTCCGGACGCTGGCTGAGCTGGCCCCAGGGCGCGAGGTCCGCATCCTCGACAACCTGCACCGGGACACGTACAGGTCGCTCATGGACCTGCCGGATGGCGCGACCTACAGGTTCTTCCACGGGGACGTCCTGGACCGCGCCATGCTTGGCCGCGCGTTGGGGGGCGTAGACACCGTCTTCCATCTCGCCGGCATCGTTCGCACGCCCATGACGTTCGAGAACCCTGCCTGGATGCGGCAAGTGAACCAGTGGGGCACTCAAGGCATTGCCGAGGCCGCGCTGTCCGAAGGGGTGAAGCGGTTCGTCTTCGCCAGCTCGACCGTCGTGTACGGGCCCGGAGGCCCTCACGTCGAGAGCGTCACGCCACGCCCGGTGGGGCCGTACGCCGAGAGCAAGGCAGGCGCCGAACACGCCCTGGCCAGCCTGGCAGCGCGTGGCCTCGACGTGCGGGTCGTGCGGCTGGGCATGGCTTACGGATACGCCCCTGCATTGCGCCTCGACGGCGTCGCGAACCGCTTGGTGTTCCAGGCGGCTACGGGCAGGCCGGTGACGGTCTACGGAAGCGGGAACCAGAGGCGCCCGTTGATCCACGTCGAGGACGCGGCTCGCGCGCTGGTGCACGTGGCTGGGCTCGAGCCGCGTGGCAAGGCTACCTTCAACGCCGTGAGCGCCAACCCCACGATCCTCGAGCTCGCCGAGTCCATCGTCGCGTCACACCCCGGTGTCGAGCTGCGCTTCACAGACCAGGACGCCCAGACGCACCTCAGTTTCGAGGTGGACGGGGCGGCGCTCCGGGCGACTGGCTGGCGACCGACCGTCGACCACCGCGAGGCGATCCAGGCCCTGCTTGCGAGGTTCGGCGGCCTGGACAGCAGCGGTCGCAGCTGACATCCCCCTTGTTACACTCGCGACGCGACCGATGATGGTGGCTAGGGTTCCGCCGCGCGTTGCGCACCACGAGCGCGGGCCTGGTCCGAGCGCCGCGTAACCCCGGAAACGGGCAGCATCTGAAGGGATAGAAGCCTCGAGGAGATAGGTCTGCACGCCGTAGCGGTGTGCCGTCACGTCTCTTGGAGGAGTCATGTCCAGTTCCCATACCCGTGCCGTGCTGCAGGCCCTGTTCGTCACCTTCCTGTGGTCCACGTCCTGGGTCTTCATCAAGTTCGGCCTCGACGAGATCCCGGCGCTCACCTTCGCCGGACTGCGCTACGGGCTGGCGTTCCTGGTCCTGCTGCCTCTACTGCTGCGCACCGACGTCAGACGCGCGGTGAGGACGCTCTCCCGCGGTGAATGGATGCTGCTTGTAACGCTGGGCCTGGTCATGTACACGCTCACGCAGGGAGCGCAGTTCCTGGCCCTCGACCGCCTGCCCGCCCAAACGACCAGCCTCGTCCTCAGCTTCTCCCCCGTAGCCGTCGCCTTCCTCGGCATGGCGGCGCTGCGTGAGCGCCCCGCTCCCCTCCAGTTCCTCGGTGTGATCCTGTTCCTGATCGGAGCGGTTACCTTCCTCTACCCCGCCTCCTTCCCGCAAGGACAGGTCGTGGGCCTGGTCATCGCGGTCGCCGGTCTCCTGGCGAACGCAGGAGCGGCGGTGCTGGGCAGGCACGTCAACAGGTCGACTTCCCTTCCCGCCGCGACCGTGACGCTGATCAGCATGGGGGTGGGCTCCGTCGTCCTCCTGGGGGCGGGCATGGGCACGCAAGGGTTGCCCGTCCTCTCGCCGCGCGCGTGGGCGATCGTGGCATGGCTCGCCGTCGTGAACACGGCCTTCGCCTTCACGCTCTGGAACCTCACGCTCAGGAAGCTGTCCGCGCTGGAGTCGAGCGTCATCAACAACACGATGCTCGTTCAGATCGCCGTTCTGGCGTGGGTCTTCCTCGACGAAGCACTAGGGGTACGGCAGATCATCGGGCTGCTGCTGGCCACGACGGGCACCCTCGTGGTTCAGCTCAACGGAGCCGGGGCGCGGCGTCGAGAGGCTTAGCGACGGGCCGCCTGAGGGGACCCCGTGCGCGACTCGAGCTCCGCTTCTCGTTCGCGTGCCGGCGGCACCCGAGGGCTCACATCAGGAGATCGGGTAGGCCTCCTGTACCGGCGCGCTCCGTACGTGCTGCATCAGGACTCCGGAGTCGAAGCTCAGCCAGTGCTCCGCGATCAGGCCGTTCTCGATGCGGTAGATGATGATCCCGGTGAGCGAGAACTCCTTACCGGTGGGCTTGATGCCCATGAAATCGCCGCTGTGGCGTTGCCACGTGTGGAAGCGCACGGCTACCTTGTCGCCGTCCGCTATGACGTCGTCGACCAGCAGCTTGTAGCCTCCGAATGCCGACTCGAAGGCCACCACGTGCTCCACCAGAGCCTCGTCGCTGGCGAACCTGCGGACGAGCTCGGGCGTCTTCTTCTCGTTGTTGAGCGTCACGATGTAGCGCTCCACCAACGACCGGCTGGCTTCCGTGCTCGCGTCTTCCACGTCGTCCTCCTTCTGCCCGTTCCGGGGCCGGGGGGAGCCTAGGCTGCCGCGCGTGACGTGGTCGTGACGCCAGGACGCAGCCCTTCAGCGCCGTGACCATCGCGAGGCCATCGGGGCGCGGCCGCTGGATCGGGTAGTGGGCCACTACACACGAGGCACCGGCAGCCAGTACACTCTGCGGCGCTGCCGAAGAGGGCATGGACATCCAGTCCTCTTCCCGGCGCCCAGGGCAAGTCGCTAGATCCTCTGGAACCCAAGTCTGCGAGGTAGCTCCATGTCGACGCCAGCCGCATCAGTACCGAACACCCACCGGCTGTCACGCCGCGACTGGCGCACGATCCTCGTGCTCCTGATAGCCGCCTTCGTCGTGATCCTCAACGAGACGATCATGAACGTGGCGCTGCCCTCGCTGATGGTCGAGCTCGGCGTCAGCGCCAACACCGTGCAGTGGCTCTCGACCGCGTTCTTGCTCACGATGGCGGTCGTCATCCCCATGACCGGCTTCATCCTCCAGCGCTTCACGACCCGGTTCGTGTTCGTGCTGGCGATGGGCTTGTTCAGTGCCGGGACGTTGGCGGCTGGCCTGGCGCCCGGCTTCGTGCCGCTGCTGGCGGGACGGATCGTTCAGGCATCCGGCACGGCCATCATGATGCCGCTGCTCATGACGACGATCCTGCGGCTCGTGCCGACGCACATGCGAGGCAGCGTGCTCGGTACCGTCAGCATCGTCATCTCGGTCGCTCCAGCCTTGGGTCCCACCGTCTCCGGCGTGATCCTTCAGACCCTCTCGTGGCGCTTCATGTTCCTGCTTGTGTTGCCCATCGCGCTGGTGGCCATGGTCGTGGGCGCGCGCCTGCTGGAGAGGGGCGGCGAGGTGCGGCGCAGCTCGATCGATGCTCTCTCGGTGGTCCTGGCCGCGGTCGGATTCGGCGGCTTCGTCTACGGCGTGAGTGCCGCCGGCGAGGGGCCGGGCGCAGCCAGCAGGCCCGAGGCGATCGTGCCCGTCGTCGTCGGGCTGTTGAGCCTGATCGTCTTCGTGTTCAGGCAGCGCGCTTTGCAGAGGACCGACAACCCCCTGCTGGACCTGAGGGTCTTCCGCTTCCGGATGTTCTCGCTCAGCGTCGGGCTGTTCATCATCGCGATGATGGCCCTGTTCGGCACCATGATCCTCCTGCCCATCTACCTGCAGAACGTGCGGGGCTTCGGGTCCTTGGAGACAGGCCTCTTCCTGCTCCCGGGTGGCGCTCTGATGGGGTTGGCTGCGCCCTTCGTCGGGCGCCTCTTCGACAAGCGCGGCCCTGTGCCGCTGACGACGATCGGAGCCTCGCTAATCGCACTGATGCTGTGGCGACTGAGCACCATCGACGCCGTGACGGCGACGCCGGTCCTGCTCGCCTACCACCTCACGCTCAGCGCAGGCATGGCGTTGCTCTTCACCCCGCTGATGACGACGGCCATGAACCCCCTGCCCCCACGGCTCTACTCACACGGCAGCGCCATGATGAGCACGCTCCAGCAAGTGGGCGGCGCGATCGGCGTGGCGCTCCTCGTCACCGTCATGACGACCCGCGCGGCGTCGTTCGGCGCCTCGGCGTCTCCCGTGCTGGCCCAGGCAGCCGGCCTGCGCCTGGCCTTCGCGGTCGGAGCCGCGTTCGCGCTGGTAGCTGGCGCGTTGACGTTGTTCCTCAAGCGGGTCGCGCCGGAGGAGGCCGAGGCTGAGCACGACGCAGTTCCGGGACCCGAGATGGCTGAGGAACCCGTCTTGGCGGCACACTGACCCAGAAGATGTGGACCGGGAGGCACGTATGAGTCTCGAGGTCATGCCAGGCCATGTAGCCGTCCTCGTGCCGTCGGCCAGCCGGGCCGCCGCCCACCTCGCCGAGCTTGGGTTCGAGATCGGTCCGGCGCAGGAGTGGCATGAGGAAGGCACGCTCGAGGTCTACGTCGAGAAGCAGCGGTCCAACGCCCTACTGCTCATGGAAGCCGTCGGCCCCGGCCCCTATCAGGACGCCCTCGCGAAGCGGGGGCCCGGACTGCATCACCTCGCCATCGACGTCTTGGATGTCAAGGGCTTCGTAGGGTCGTTGTCCGGTTCCGGTTGGCTGTTGCATCCGAGGAGCCTGGAGACGCTGACCAGCACTCGGACGGCGTTCCTGGCCCGGCCCGGCTTCCCAGCGCTGATCGAGGTGCAGGAGCGGGACGAGCTCGCCCCACGCGAGCCCCTCGTCACCGCCGTCGAACTGCCGTTGAGCGTTGACGCCACCCGGCTCCTGGCGGCCATCCGGCTACACGAGATCGTCGTCGCTTCAGAGCCTGGCAGCGACACGACCCTCACCCTGGCCGGCGCACGCCTTCCGGTGAGCGCTCTGCTGTAACTGGACGTCACTCCACCAGGTCGGGATGGGGCACCACTGATACCAGCACGGCCTCGTCCTCGGCGGACTGCGCCACGTTGATGAACCCGTCCATCGAGCCCAGGTCCAGGTACCCCAGACCCATGTTCGGAGCGTCGCGCGCGACGATAGATGACTGGCCGAAGAACTCGATGTCCCACAACGGACCCGTGAGCATGGGGTTGACGGCGTAAGCGAAGCGTCCGTCCCCCGCCACTTGCTGAAAGCTGCCACGCAGCCAGTCGCCCTGCTGCCAGGTGCTCCACGGACCGGGGTTGGCCGACGGTTGCACGAGGATCTGCGCGCCCAGGGCGGTCAGGCGGTCGACGACCTCGGGCCTGAAGGCATCGAGGCAGATCGCGATGCCGATGGCGCCAAGCGGCGTGTCGTACACCTGCATGTCCGCAAGCGAACCGGTCTCGAGGTTTAGAGCCTCCTCGCGCTCCAACGCGATGAGCTCGACCTTGTCCTGCTTGCCGATGACGGATCCGTCCGGGCCGAACAGGTAGGACGTGTTGCGGACCCGGTGACGCGTAGGGCCCCGCTCCCACAGCACGGCGCCGCCCTCTATTCGGTACGGCGGCAGTGGCGCCGAGCCGGCGACAAGGTAGACCCCGTAGTCACTAGCCGCGGCCGAGAAGACCTCGAAGTAGGTCTGTGCCATCTGCCGGTTCTTGTTCAGGAACAGGGCAGGCACGAAGCCCGTCCTACGGATCAGGCGCGTCCACAGGAGCGGGATGGTGCTGCCCCTGATGGCCGTCTCGATGGCCGTGGCGATCGAGTCGATGCCGGCCAGCCGCTGCTCCATCCCCTGCACGACGAGCATCAGCCCGACGTCCTCCGGGAAGACCACCAGCGTGGGTAGCGACGGGTCGATGGCCGCCGCCACCGCGTCCATCCGTTCGCGGATCTTGCTCTCGAAGGCCTCCCTCGTCCAGTAATCGGCCAGGTCCAACCGCATCTGCACCGCTACCAGCTGTATCCGGGGTGGTACCTCGGCGTCCTGGGCGCGGGCAGCGGACGGAACGCCGAGCAGCAAGGCGAGGCATAGGTACAGGAGCGTCGAGCGCCGGCGCCCCCGCTGCCTCGGTGGAAGATGCGTGACCCGTTCGATGGGGCATTCTTACCCCATCCGAGGTTTCGTCACCGGCCACCCGGTCTCAGAGGCTGGCGATCAACGTGCCGAGCACGAGGAGGCCGAGGCTCAGGACCCCGAGGACGCCCCGCAGCATCGCAGCCGACCGGCCGCCCACGCGAACGATGGTCTCCAGTTGCGCGTCGCCCGGAGAGACCACCAGGCGCCGACGCAAGCGCGACATGTGTCTCGCCTGGTACACCGCGATGACCAGCGAAGCGACCAGAGCGACGGCCAGCCCAAGCGCCACCCACGCGTGCCAGTTCCAGCCCCGCTGCAGGAGCAAGACGAGGCCTGAGGTCAGCGCGAGGGCCAGAGCGGGCCCCCCGACGCGCAGATACGAGCGACCCAGAGCCCGAAAGAACTCGACTCGTGCCGCGGGCTGGAGGGAGCGACGCGCTGCCATGGCGACGACAGCGATCACCACGTAACCTCCGGCCCAGATACTGCCGGCAAGGATCAGCAGCAGCACCAACACGACGTGAGTGAATGTGGACATGATCGGGGGATCCTCGTCCCCAGGCTACCAGCCGACGCTGTCCCTAGTACCCTCGACAGGTCGCTTCGGTACCCCCATCCCGGCAGCGCTGACCGAACCTGACTAGGAGTCGGTCGCCCGTGCACCGCCGATCCGGCCGAGGTGGGTGTACTTGAAGCCTTCGGGCTTCTTGAGCCCGTAGCCGAAGGCGTAGTCGATGCCGATATGCGCGAACCAGAGGCACGTCAGCCCGAGTACGAACTGGTCGCCGGTGAATAGGTAAGCGACGGCACTGAGGCTGGGCAAGGCCAGGCCGTGACCCAGGTTGTAGACGGCCGCTCCGACCCTGGGTCCCGCCAGGTAGCCGAGCATGAACAGGTCGAATGCGAACAGCAAGAGCACGAACGGCAGCCAACCGAAGCCCGAAGTGAACCAGGCGATGGTCGCCGCGATGAACATCACGGCGCCGCCTAGCCTCTGAGTGATTACCGGATCTGACATGGTGGCCAAGAGTACTCCGGCGCCGGACTAGGTGCGCCTGTGACGACCCGTGGTGGGCGCGCCGGACGACGTGTGACGGCTAACGTGGGGCCATGACGGACACGCCGAGGCGCCGCCGCGGAAGGCGCCCCGCCCGGGACGGCGACACGCGCGAGCAGATCCTCACAGCGGCGCGCGAGCTCTTCATCGCCAACGGGTACGACGCCACCTCGATGCGAGCCGTGGCGCTCAGAGCCGGGGTTGACCCGGCGCTGGTGCATCACTACTTCGACGAGAAGGCTGACCTCTTCGGAGAGGCCATCCGCGCGCCCGTGCGGCCCGACCGCATCATCAAGCTGGTGTTGGAGGGGCCGAAGGAGCGGATCGGAGAGACGCTCGTCACGACCGTTCTGACAGCTCTCGAGGACGAGAGGGCGCGGGACATCCTCATCGGGTTGATGCGCACGGCGCTCGGCCACGACTTCGCGGCCCGGATGCTGCGGCAGTTCCTCGTCCGCGAGGTGTTCCAGCGCCTGGCCGTTGCCCTCGCCGAGGATGGCGGGCAAGGTGGCGCAGACGACGGCGAGCTGCGAGCCACCCTGGCCGCTTCCCAGATCGTTGGCTTGGTGATGGTGCGGTTCGGCGTCCGAGCGGAGCCTCTCGCCAGCGCGCCCATCGAGGAGCTGGCAGCCCGGGTGGGACCGGTGATCCAGTGGCACTTGACCGGGTACGGCGAAGGAGCTTCCCGGATCCGACCACTTTGACAACCGCATCGGCGGGGGCACATAATTCAATACATGATGAATTCTGCCGCGTCGGCGATCCGCGTCGAGGATTTGCACGTGGACCGGGGCGGCCGCGAGGTGCTGCATGGCGTGACCCTGACGCTCGCAAGGGGTTCGCTCGTGGCGCTGATGGGGCCCAGCGGATGCGGCAAGACCACCCTCATGCGGTCCTTGATGGGAGTCCAGCAACATGTGAGCGGGACCTTGGAAGTGCTCGGACTGCCTGCCGGCCACAAGGCCCTGCGACGCCGAGTGGCGTACATGAGTCAAGGAGCCGGCGTCTTCGGGGACCTCACCGTCAGGCAGAACCTGCGCTACTTCGGAAACCTGCTGGGAAGCAGCGAGGGCCGGGTGAACGAGGTCATCGCGCTCACCGACCTGGTACCCCAGGGCGACCAGATGGTCTCGACGCTCTCGGGCGGCCAGACGACCAGGGCGTCGCTGGCGGTCGCCCTGCTCGGGTCGCCGGAACTGCTCGTACTGGACGAGCCCACCGTGGGCCTCGACCCTGTGCTGCGCGACGAGCTGTGGTCGCTCTTCCGGCGTCTGGCCGCCTCAGGCACTACGCTGCTGGTCTCGAGCCACGTGATGGACGAGGCGACGCGCTGTGATCATCTGGTCCTGATGCGTGACGGACGCATCCTGGCCGCGGAGGCCCCGGCCGAGCTTCTCGAGCGAACCGGCACGACGGACGCGGAGGCAGCGTTCCTGGCAGTGATCCGCGGATCCGGGGCCCGGCGAACGGTGGACTTTGCATGAACGCGTTGAACACTGCCCGCAGAGTCCTCACTCAGATTCACCACGACCCGCGCACCATCGCGCTGCTGCTGGTCGTACCCAGCCTGCTGATCGGGCTGATGGCTTGGATCTTCTCGTCAACGCCGGTGTTCGACCAGGTCGGGCCGGCGCTGCTCGGCCTCTTCCCCTTCATCGTGATGTTCCTGGTCAGCAGCATGAGCACGCTGCGCGAACGCCGTAGCGGCACGCTGGAACGCGCCTTGACGCTACCGCTCGGCAAGCTCCAGTTCATCCTCGGCTACGCATTGGCCTTCACCGTCCTAGCCATCGCACAGGCAGCCGTCGCGGTGGCGCTATCGGTCTGGGTATTCGGCCTTGACCTCCAAGGATCGGTGTGGCAATTGCTGGTCGTCGCCCTAGCGAACGGCCTCTTGGGAACCACGCTGGGCCTGTTCGCCAGCGCCTTCGCGGAGACGGAGTTCCAAGTAGTCCAGTTCAT
>DASVCK010000013.1:0-5199 GCA_036381675.1 Trueperaceae bacterium
CGCCTGCCTGCCGATCCGGCCGCTCGCGGTGCCGTAGACCTCGTCTCCGAGGATCGGCGCGCCCAGGTGCCAGAGGTGGACCCTTATCTGGTGGGTGCGGCCCGTATGCGGCTTCGCCCTCACGAGCGTGTGCCCGGATGCCTGCCTCAGCGCCCAGAACAGGGTAGAGGCGCTGCGCGGCGCCTCCCCGCCGACCGTCATGCGTTGCCGCTTGACGGGATGTCTGCCGATGGGCGCATCGACGATCGCTCCGTCCGGGACCTGCCCGACGGCGATAGCGACGTACTCCTTCTCGGTGAAGCGCCTCTTGAACGAGTTCGCCAGGTGCCTGTGGGCCTCGTCGGTCTTGGCGACGACCATGACGCCGGAAGTGTCCTTGTCGAGCCGGTGCACGATGCCGGGGCGGTAGAGCTCGTCAGCCGGGTGCTGGAACCTTTCCTTGGACAGCGGCATGCGGCCGAGGAGCGCGTTGACGACGGTCCCGGTGCGCACGCTTAGAGTCGGATGGGCGACGATGCCGGGCGGCTTGTCGATCGCCGCCAGGTACTCGTCCTCGTACAGGACCGTGACGTCCAGGTCCTCGGGCTCGACGTCATGTGGCGTGACGGGCGGCAGCAGGACCGAGACGATCTCGTCACCGGCCAGTTTGGTGGCGGGCTTGCCAACCGGGCGACCGTCGATCGTCACGAAGCCGTCGTCAACGAGGTCCTTCGCCTGCGTGCGCGAGATCGCCAGCGCCTGCGCGATGGCGACGTCGAGCCGCTCGCCGGCTGGAGCGTCGAACGTGCGCAGGTCGAACTCGTCGCCATCCATCACGGGCCGAGTCTAGTACCGCCGGGTCGGTGCCTTGCGCCTAAGCCGGTGCCGCCGGTGCCCTCTGCGACGGCTATAGTGCCCGAGCGATGCGAGACCAGGAGGACCAGAGCGCCGCGACGGCGGGCTCGGGAACGCGGCCGCGCGTGGCGCTCGACGCCATGGGCGGCGACGCCATGCCCGCGGCGGCCTTGGACGGCGCCGCGGCCGCCGCTCGCGAGGGCCTGGAGCCGGTCCTCGTCGGCGACGAGTCGGTCCTCCTGCCGGCACTCGAGGAGCGTGGGGTGCGACTCGAGGTCGTGCATGCGCCCGACGTGATCTCCATGGACGACCACGCCGCCGATGTCCGTCGGCGCCGTGACAGCAGCGTCATGGTGGCCATGCGCCTCGTCGCGGACGGACAGGCGGACGCGGCCGTCTCGATGGGACACTCCGGCGCCACGATGGCAGCGGCGCTGCTGGTGCTGGGCCGACTGCCCGGCGTCGACCGCCCCGCGATCCTCGCCAACGTCCCCACCAGCGCGGGGTTCGCCGCGTTGCTCGACGTCGGCGCCAACGCGGATGCCCGGCCCGCGTACCTGCAGCAGTTCGCCGTCCTGGGCAGCGCCTACGTGAGGAGCGTCTGGAACGTCGCGGATCCCAGCGTCGGCCTGCTTTCGATCGGCGAGGAGCCGCACAAGGGCAACGAGCTCACCCGGGCGGCGCACGAACTGCTCGTCGCGACGCCGGGCATCCGCTTCCACGGCAACGTCGAGGGCCGTGACCTGCTCAAGGGCACCACGGACGTCGTCGTCACCGACGGCTTCACGGGCAACGTGGTCCTCAAGCTGGCGGAGGGGGAGGCGCGGGAGCTGTTCGCCTGGATGAGGGAGGCGCTGCAAAGCTCGCTCCGCGCGCGACTCGGAGGCCTGCTGGCGCGGCCCGCGCTAAGAGGCGTAGCTGCTCGCCTCGACCCCGCCGAGTACGGCGCGCAGCCCCTCCTCGGCGTCGACGGCTACGCGTTCATCGGGCACGGCAGCTCCGACGCTCGCGCCGTCGCCAGCGCCCTGCGCACGGCCACCAGGGCCGTCGCCGCCGGCGCGCTGCTGCGCACCAAGGAGGCCCTCGCGACCCTCACGTCGCGACCGGGATGACGACGCAGTGCGTCCGGGTGTGAGCGCCCTCACGGCTCCTCGGGGGTGACGGCCCTCACCCAACCGATCACCGACAGCGCACCGTTCGCGCCCGTGGGCAGCTCCATCTCAGCCAGCGGCTCCACGTGTGGCCTGAAGAGGCTGTCGGAGTCGCCACCGGTGAGCAGATCGATGATCGTCACGGTTCCCTGCCCCACGGCGTAGCCGAAGCGCGTCACCGGGTCGATCGTCGCGGCGGCAGCCGGCCGCGGGGCGATGTCGGGCGTTGCGTCCTGTGTCGTGGAGTGGAAGGCGACGTCGGTGCCGGTCAGAACTAGGACCTCGGGAGCGATACCCGTTGGGTCCACGACGAGCTCCCTGGCGCTGGGCCTGGTGTCGGCGCGTTCGGCCTCGCCGCCCTCCTCCAGGTCCAGGGTCAGCAGGTCCTCGTCGGAGAGCACGACGAGGCGGGTGCCGGAGCCGGCCGCCGACACGAGGCGGGAGGCCGGTTCCGGCACGTTCGAGTCCACCAGCCGTTCCGACCTGTCCTCACCAAGCGCGTGACGGTAGACGTGCGTGCTGCCGATGCCGTCCACCAGGAAGTAGACGATCCCGTCGGCCGTGGCCTGGTCGAGGTAGGGCGGCAGCGCAGCTACCGGGTTGGTGCCCTCCAGGGCACGTGGAGCGCCGCCCGCCAGTGGCACGAGCCACAGCTCCACGTGGTCGCCCGACCCGCAGACGGACGGGTCGTCCAGCACGACGGCCGTCGCGCCGTCCGCGGCGACCTGCATGGCCACGGGGCAGGTGGCGGGCGACGTGGGCGAGAGGCCGTCCAGCACGCCGGTTCCGCCCGGCTCGGTGAGAGTCACGCGCGCTGCGACGTCTTCGGCGAACGCCGAGGGGTCGTCCGGGTCGACATCGTCGACCTCGAAGCGTTGGAGGCCGGCGGTCACGCCGGTACCTGCCGAGCTCCGCACCAGCACCCAGGCGGCGTTACGCGCGCCGGCGCGGTCCTCGAAATCGAGCGCCACCGCCGGGGCCAGCAGGTCTCTCGCCCCCCCGGGCACTACCTCCAGACGCGGCTCGCCCCGCGGCGCCGTGGACGAGACATCTTCGACGAGCACTAGTTGCGGCTGCCCACCGGGTGCGGCGCCGACCACTAGCAGGGTCGGCGGCCTGGGCTCGGTCGTGCCCGTGCAGGCGGCGAGGACCGCCGCACCGGCCAACACGGCGCAGGCCAGAGGCCAGCGGCGCCTCACTGCGTCCTCCGCGGGATGATCCAACCCGTGTCGAACACCTGACCGATGCCCTGCTCGGCCCCGGGAGTCGTCAGCGTGATAGACACGGCGCCCGTGGCGCTGTTCCACGAACCATAGAGGGCCCAGCAGCAGCGGTTCCACACGACCGTGAACTCGGGCCGGAACTGCACGAGACGGTTCGGGTCGTCGCCCGTCAGGTCCCACACGTCGTCGAGGACGAGGCCCAGGTAGAGCTCGTCCAAGGGCCGCACGACGAGGGCGACGTCGGTGAGGCTGAGCCTGGCGCTCGTCACCTCCTCGGCCACGCTGCTGAAGCTCGCCGCGTAGCCCAGCGTGCCCTGCAGACCGACGCGTTCGTAGAGGTCCACGGCGAACTCGAGGTTCGCGCGGCGCAGGTAGGTGACAGGCTGCAGATCGTCGCGCCACGCCAGCTCGGCGAAGCCATCCACGCTCAAGCGTGCCGAACCCACGATCCTGGAGTCGAGGAGCGCCCTGCCGGTAAGGGTAGAGCCGCGTAGGCCTCCGGCCCCGCCCAGCAGGCTGGGGTCGTGCCGTGTGGAGAACGCGACGCGCCACTCCGGCGTCCCGGCCACCGGGGCGTCCTCCACGGAGAACTCGAGGTCCCTGGCGTACGGCTCCGGCGCGGCGAGTCCGAGCGCGCCGGGCGGCAGCCACTCCAGGCCACGAGCCTCGGCGGCCGCGATGCCCGGCCACTCGACCCGCAGCCTGCTCTGTGCGATCCGGCTGCCCGGCATGGACAGCCGCTCGAGGCCGTACAGCTCCACCGGGCCCAGTTTGGCGCTGAGCTCGACACCGAAACCGCTCACGCGGCCGACGTCGAGGTCCCTGGAGTACTCCAGCGAGAGGCCCGGCACGGCGTCGTCCTGGCCCAGCGTGCCCAACGTAAGCCGTACCCGTAGGTCGTCGAAGTGGTCGGGAGGCTCGCCCGGCGGGGGAGGCGGCGGAGCGTAGCGGTAGGCGGTGTCGACGGAGAGCTCGAACGCCCCCCTGAGGCTGGCCGAGATATCGAGGGAGGTCTCGCTGTCGTCGGTCGGCTCACCGGTGATGCGATCGGGCGCTACCGCCAGGTCCTCGACGTGGCTCACGTCTACGGACAGCCGCAGCGGCCCCCGGCTGCGCAGGCCCAGGTCGATGTCGATGACGCCTGGGTCGCCGTCCTCCAGGTCGTAGGCGTTGCGCGCGCTGAGGGTGAGCCAGTCGACGTTGCGGAGGAGGGTGAGGGTGGTCTCGAGCGGCGCCCAGCCCTCCTGCTCGGGGTCGCGGTCGTCGAGGAAGACGTATCCACCGCGCTGCTGGAGCCTGAGCCACGGGGTGGGGTCCAGCAGGAGCGAGCCCAGTAGGTCGGTGCGGGACCGGTACGGGATGACGTCGAACCTGAAGGGTGTCTCACCCTCGGTGACGTCGCGCGTGAACGTGAGCGAAAGCGATCCCGTTGAGCCGAAAGACTGCGTGGCCGTGGCCCGGGTCAACCAGTTCACCTGGCGTTCGGCAGAGCCGTAGTAGTAGCCCGTGAAGTCGGTCCTGGCCTCCAGCTCCGCGCCGGCCCACAGGCCGACAGGACCGAGCCTGAGCGCATGCGACTCCACGACGCGGCCCGTCCCCACCGTCTCGGTCAGCGCCGCCGAGCGGTTGATCGGGTTGCTGGTGTCCTCGAACACGCCCAGATCCAGCAGCAGGCGCTCGATGACCAGGGGACCCAGGCTCAGGCTCTCCTCCTCGGGCCGCAACTCGAGCCGGACGGGCGTCATGCGCGGCGTACGCGTGTCTGCATAGGACGGTCTGTCTACCGCATCATCGGGCTCCAGGTCGATGAACACCTGGCTGGTGAGGACGGCATCCAACCCGTAAGCGACACGCCTGGCGCGCAGGCCGGCCTCCCAGATGAAGGGCCGCGAGGCATCGTCCCGGACGAGGAGCACCTCCGTCGTCGGCGGCCCCAACAGCTCGTCGTCGGCGTAAGCGAACCTCACGGACCACTCCGGAGGCTCCCAACC
>DASVCK010000014.1:0-2599 GCA_036381675.1 Trueperaceae bacterium
ATGGTGCGCGGCAAGCCGAGCCTGATGTTCCTCAAGTACATCGGGTCCAGCACCGCCGCGCCTAGCACCGTCACGGTGACACTGACGGACAACGCGGCGGCCGGCGCGACCAGCCTCACCGTCTCCGCCCTGTCCGCCGCCATCCCCAAGAACACCGTCCTCACCTTCAGCCGCGCCGCCGGCGACCCCGCCACCATGAAGGTGGTCGTCACCGCGGACGCGGACGTGAGCGACACGACCATCAGCGTCGAGGACTTCGAGGGCGTCGCGGGCGACGGCATCCCTCACAGCCTCGCCACCGGCGACGCCGCCACCTGGGACGGCCTGTACACCGACATCGCCTCCAACAACCTCGACTTCGCCAGGAACGAGCAGACGCAGGACCTCAACCCCGTCACGCACGGCAGCGCCACCGGCGTGAGCGTAAGCATCCCGGAGATCACGAGCATCGCGCCGAGCATCCAGCGGCAGGGCCTGTTCTGGGCGGACGGGCAGCTCATCAAGGACATCCTGCAGTACGGCGGGACGAACGCGAACTTCTACGCGAAGCTCGTCATCCCCGACGAGGACGGCAACGCCTTCGTCACGTACGCCGGGTACGGGAAGGTCATGGGCGTCGGGCACCCGAGCCCGGCGGACAACCTCGTGCAGCTGAACTACACGTTCCGCTTCGCGAGCGACGTCACCCCGACCTTCGCGTCCTGAGCCTTGCTCACTAGCGTCGAGACCACCCTCGGGCCCGTTCGCGTGTCCGAGGGTGGTCTCCTCAAGCAACCCCGCGAACCCGTCCTCGTCCTCGTCGGCGTCGAGCGGGCGGGCTCGCTCCTATCTTGCGACTGGGTGTTCACGCACGCCGGGCTGATGCCCGGCCCGTACGCCCTATCCGACGGCACGACAGTCAGAATCCCGCCTGGCCTGTGCGGCGACTCGCACCAGGTCAGGCGCGGCGTCACCCTGGAGGTAACGACTTGACCCTCGACGAGATTCTCAACAGCGTCAGCATCCCCCTCGAGGTCGGCGACACGCGGTTCCGGTTGGTCGGTTTCTCCGCCGCGAAGGTCACCGCGTGGAACCGCGTCCTGTACTCGCGTGGTCCGGAGGAGGCTGACGTCGACGCGCTCCTCGAGCACCGCGAAAGCCAACGCGCCCGGCAGCTCGAGCTCATGGCTGAGCACATGCGGGCGTGCATCACGGAAGGCAAGAAGGCGAAGGTTACGGCTGAGTGGCTGTCGGAGTCGGTGCCGCAGGCGATCTTGCAGGACTTGGCTGAGTGGTTCGTGGAGGGTAAGCGGCCGGCGTGGGCGGGTGAGCCGGGAAACTAGCCCCGGCGGGCCCAAACGTCGCGCTGCTCTGCGCCGCGTACGGCTGGACGCCCGCTCAGGTCGCTGACCTCACACCGAAGCAGGTCGCGTACTTCCTCGAGCACATGCCTCTCGTGGAGGCCCGTAGGCACCTGCCGGTCGCGCAGCTTGAGGCGGTCGTGCGGGAGTTCATAACCCCCAGGTATACGGACCCGGACCCGAACCCTCCGAAGGAACCACCACGGCAACGCAAGCCCTGGTCGCCGCTCGAGTTGCTCCCCTGGTACGCCTCCTTCGGCGAGGCCGAGCAGATGACGCCAGCGCAGGCCGAGAGCCTCGCAGCGGCGTTCGACGGCCTGCCCGAGTGGTGCAAGGCGGTCGCGCCTATCGAGGACGCTAGGGCGCTCCTCAGCGAACCAGAGACAACCCCTTAGCTTGATTGGAGGTCGGCATCGTGGCTGACGCTTCGTTGGGAACCGCCGTCCTTCGTACCAAGCTCGATAGCTCGGGCCTTCGGACGGGCTTGAACCAGGCCAGGAGCGAAACACAAGCCGCCACGCGCGGCATGTCCACCAACATCCAGCAGCTCACGAAGGGCCTCGTGGCGGCGGGCGCCGCGCTGTTCGCCGCCCGCGGCCTCATCAACGGCGCGCAGACGTACGCGACCGAAGCGGAACGCGCCGCGAACGCAGCGATCATCTTCGGCAAGCAGGTCGCGCGCAGCGGGCAGGACATGAGCAGCGCCGAGGGCGTCGTCGATCGCCTCGCGGAACGCTTCGGCGTGCTGCCGCAAACCATCCAGGAGAGCGTGACGCTGCTCCTCCGCGCCGGCGGCACCCTCGAGGACGCCGAGCGCCTCCTCACCGCCGCAGGGGCCTCCGCCGCGGCGGTGGGCTTCGACATCGGCACGGCGTTCGACAACGCCGCCACGGCCGTCGCCACGGGCCGCTCAGAGCTGCTCGAGACCAGCGGCATCGTCGCGAACCTCGGGCCCGTCACGCAGGCGTACGCGGAGAGCCTCGGCAAGACCGTCGAGGAGCTCACCGAGGCTGAGATCGTGCAGGCCCGCGTGAACGCCATCTACGCGGAGTCGCGGGCGGAGATTGAGGACGTCGACCAGCTCCTCTCGGGCATGGTCGGCACCGAGGCGCGAGTCCGGACGGAGGCCGCCGAGCTGCGGCAGGAGTTCGGGCAGCGGTTCCTCCCGATCGTGAAGGCTGTCGGGGACGGCATCGCGGGCGCGCTTCGCTGGTTCAATGACCTGCCGCAACCCATCCAGACGGCCGTGACGGGCCTCG
>DASVCK010000015.1:0-12332 GCA_036381675.1 Trueperaceae bacterium
CGCCGCGATCCAGCACCCGGGCGGGCACGGGCACGCCGTGCTCGTCTACGGCCCTCTCTCCGCGCGCTGTCTCCACTACCACCGGGCCACCGAAGGCCCACGAGTTCGGGTTGAAGACCGCCACCTCGCGGTCCTCGGCGGTCCAACTGAGCGCGTGCTGCGCGACAGCGGCTTGGAGGAGCCGTCGTGACCAGCGCTCCGCACCTTCGGCGAAGCCACGCTTGACGTCCCACTGCTCCCTCGTGATGAGCGCCTCCGGGTCTGTGGCGCTGCAGTACGCGCCCCACGTGTGCTCGTCGAAGAGCAGCAGCTCCCGCCAGGCCTGATCGAAGCGCTCCTTGGGGTAGGCGAGACCCTGCCCGTGGACGACGGCGAGCGCCTCGAGCCTCTCGGCGGCGGGCAGCGTCGCCTGCGCGGTCCTCGCGAGGGCTGTCGCCGCGAACGACGCCCCCACCCCGTCCTCCCAGTAGGCGCCGCCGTCGCCTGTGATCTCCGGAAGCTCGTCACCGAACCGCGTCTCGACGTCCGTGAAGAAGGCCGCCGGGTCGGCGACGACTAAGCGCGGGAAGGCGTACGTCTCGTTCCACGTGCGGACGAAGGCCTCGGGCTGCGGGTCGAGGTCCGTGTTGTCTGCCTCCTGCCCGTACAGCAGGACGCTGTCCGGTGCATATTCGTCGCGCTCGAACTCGTCGAGCCACAACGCCATGCCGCGCTCGGCTGATGCGAGAGTTGGCGGGCTGCCGCATACCTTCCGCAGCTCGCTATACATGCGCGACAGCCAGGTGAGCACCTCGCCTCCTGCCACCCCGCGCCAGCGGAACGGCGAGAGGAGGTGGAGGTCGCCGTTGAGGCGCAGCGGCCCGCGGTCCTGGTTGTTGGCGTGCACCAGGTAGCGGACCCCGGCCCCGGCCAGGACATCGGGCAGCGCGCCCGTCAGCGACGCCACGTCCACGGCCGCCGCCAGCTCCGCGCGCAGTCCGTGCGGGCGCAGCAGGTCGTCGGCGGGCTCGAGGTTGCGGATCAGGTCTTCCAGGCCCGACGCGTGCGTCAGCAGGTCGGCATAGGTGGCAGCGAACCCGATACGGCCAGACGCGACGGCCGCCATGAGCATCTCCCGCGTCACCGCTTCCCGACTGGGCAAGTACTCGGCGAGCACCCATGCCGCGTCGAAGTGGTACGCGAAGGGTTCATCGGGAGCCGCCGCGATGCGTGCCAGCGCTGTGTCCACGTTCCATGCGTTGCGCTCGGCCACCTCCCATTGCCGGTGCGTGTAGCCGATGTCTGTGTGGGCGTGCGCCGCTACGTACACCCGCCACTTGCGGCGCCGACGAAAGCTGCCGGTCGCCAGTGGCGCCGACCTCGCGTCCCTGGTCCGGAGCTCGTAGCTGACGTCGCCAGTGCCGTCCCAGAGGTCGAACGTCAGGCGCCGGTGACCGAAGTTCATCGCGGGCAGCTCCAGCGAGACGGTCCTCTCGCTCGCCGCATCCTTCAGGCTGAGCAGCAGGGGGGTCGCCTGGCAACCGTCCCGCAACTCGATGTCGACATGACAGCGGCAGCTCAGCTCGCCCGACGCGTCTCGTCGGTAGAGCACGGTGGGCACCACCGTTACCAGGCGCAGGGGCAGACCCGCCGGCATGCCGGGCTGGTCCGCGCTCGCCTGGCTCAGGAGGCGCAGCCGCCGGTAATGGATGCCGGCTCCGTTCGCCATGCGGTCGAGCCTCTCGACTGCGGCGCGGTTGTCTACCCGCAGCACCTCGGCCTCGTCGCGGCAGACGAGCTCGACGACGTTCTCTCCCCGCCGTAGCAGCCTGGCCGGGATCAGGATCTCGACGCTGCCCTCCGAGTAGATCGCGGAGTGCAGCCCGGCATGTACTAGGACCTCTCCCGAGCGCGAGGGCTTGGGCTTCAGTAGCGCGCGGCCTGTCTCACCGCCGATGCGCACCTCGAGCTGCGGCAACCGGGGGCAGATCGTGAAGTAGTCGATCGCCAGGACGTACTGTCTGGCCGGCTGATCGGGGAGGTCGAACACGATGCGCCGCCGGTGCTCGCGGTACCCGCCCACGGGGTCCGCCTCGCTGGGGTGATACGCAGGCCAGTGCTGGCCCTCGCCCCCGACGCGCCAGGTCACGACACCCGGCGTGGGCGCAGCGAAGTCGTCGATCAGATCGGGGGACAGCCCGTCCGGCCCACCGATCCGCCAGATCTCGCTCGCATCATCTGGGTGAAGGATGCTCACCTGCGAAGCAGCAGTCGCAGCTCGGCGGCGAGATGCTTCCCTTCGCCTGACGGGCGCTGGTGTTCGTTCACGAGCCTGGCGGGCGCTCCTTACTTGACTGGCGGACGCTATCACGCAGGCGCCCGCGCCGCTTCGTGCAGCGGGCGCGAATACCTGTTGTCAGGCTCCTCCCGCCGCCGCCTCGAACGTGCCCAGTACGTAGTCCCAGCCGGACTCATAGCGCCCGCGCAGTTCGAGAGCCTCGTCGCCGAACTCTTCCCAGCCCCTGTGCTCCAGGTAGACCTCCGTGCCGCCGCCAACGGCCGGAGCGAAACGCACCTCGAGCACGGATGCCGCCGTCGGATCGAGAGCCGGATGCCAGGACACGACGAACCGCTGCGGTGGGTTCCAGGCCATAACCTCGCCCCAGCTGCATTCGGCGCCGTCCTTGGCGACCTCGAGGAGCCGACCACCGATGCGGCCCTCGAACCGGATCTCCTTCACGTCGTCCCCAGCGATGGAGTGCGTCCCCGTGGGCCACCACTCGCCCATGCGCCGTGTGAACAGGTCGAACGCTCTTTCGGGCGGCAGCGGGACCGTGCGGCGCTTCGTGATGGGGGCGACCTTGTCCTGCGTCTGGTTCATCGCGAACTCCTTCCGCGCTGCCGCCTCGAAGGCGTCCAGCGCGTCGTCCCACAGTTCCTCGATCCAGCGCCTCAGCTCCGTGAGGCCCGCTTGGTCGGCGGAGTAGACGCGGCTGGTCCCCTGCTGCTCGGCCGTCACCAGCCCGGCGTCAAGCAGCACCCGGAGGTGCTGGGAGACGGCGGGGCGGCTGACCGGCAGCCCAGCGGCGATCCGACCGACGGGGCTGGGCCGACGCAAGACGGCTTCGAAGACCTGCCGCCGCGTGGGGTCCGATAGGGCGGCGAGCTTGTCGTGGGCGACCATGCGCGAATGGTAAGTGACGACTTACCGAGTTGTCAACGGTGGTGTCAGATCGGTGCAGGAGCCGCGGCTGGCATGGCCCTGGCAGGTGGCTCGTTCAGGCAGGTAGCGCAGGGGTCACAGCTCGGGCGGCCGCCCGCCCAGGTGCCACCCCCCGCAGAACTCGCACTGGTAGACACCCTTCTCGTTGAAGTACGCCAACCGCACGTACTCCTGGGCTGCGAGCGCCTCCTGTGCCGTGCGGTAACGCTTCTTCGCCTTGCAGGTGCGCTCCTCTAGCTCGCGCAGGTGCTCCGGCGATGGCTTGCGTTCTGGCCTACGTCTGGCCTTCCTGCCCACGACGACATGGTCGCACGTGAGGCGGTTCCGAGCCGCTGCGCACGGTTCGACCGTGGCCACTACGCGTGCGACTGCACCGGATCGCTATGTGTCTGGCATCCATGGGCCGACCGCCCGCGTCCACGCTCCGCCGCGCCCGCCCGCCCAGGCCGAACCAGGTCCTATCGGTCGCCTGGCGACGGCAGCAGCGACCTCGTCGAGCGGCACCCGGTAAGCGAACCGGGTCTTGAGGTACCAGACCTCCAGACCGAGTCGCACGCGGTCAGGGTCGTCTGACGCCAGGCCCAGACGCGAGACGTACTCCGCCGCCTTGTTCACGGCCAGGTCGAACAGCTCGTCGCGGGGTGACGTCATCGGGTCGAGGATAGTTGGCGCATTGGCTGGGGCGTAGCGCACGGGCGCCCGACCGCGGGACGGCTCGGCCCCTACCCGCCGTTGCGGCTACGCACGGCGTAGCCGGCGGCCTCAAGCGCGGCCCGCCCGGCCGCCAGCGCGCCCGCGTCCTCGAACGCCAGGCGCACGGCGCCGCCGGACTCGCGGACGCTGAGCACCTCGAGGTCCTTGATGTTCACGCCCGCTTCCGCCAGAGCGGCGGTGATCCGGGCGAACTCACCGGGCCTGTCCAGCACCGCCGCGACCAGTTCCCAGCGGGAGGCAAGCAGGCCGCGCTTGACGACAGGGACGGCGTCCCGTGCGCGCTTGGCGGCCTGGGCGCGCTCCAGGAGCGCCTCCGGGTCGTCCAGCTCCTTCTCGAGCTCGTCGAGGACCGCCCTGAAGGCGCGGAGGGTGGCGCGCACCGGGCCGGCGTTGTCCGCGATCATGTCGCGGCTCATCCGGGGGTCGCCGCTGGCCACCCTCGTCAGGTCCCGAAAGCCGCCGGCCGCCAGCAACGCTTTGAGCCCCCTGTCGTCGCCTCTGTCGACTAGCGTGGTGAGAGCAACGGCCGCCAGGTAGGGGAGGTGACTGACGGTCGCCACCAGCTCGTCGTGCTTCTCCGCTGACGTGACGAGCGGCCGGGCGCCCAGCGCCTCGACGAACGAGCGCACCAGTTCCAGCGCGCCGTCCGCCGTATCAGGGCCCGGGGTGAGCACCCATATCGCGTTCTCGAGAAGTCCGGGGTCGGCGTTGAGCACACCTGCCCGTTCGCTGCCGGCCATCGGGTGGCCCCCGACGAAGCGACCAGCCCCTCCGGGCCAGTCGATCGCCGCGACGGCGCCCGTCACCGAGCGCTTGACGCTGCCGACGTCCGTTACGACCGCGTCGGCGCGCAGATGCGGCAACAGCGCGGCCGCCAGCTGCGGGAGCGCCTTCGTGGGCGCCGCCAGCACCAGGAGGTCGACGGACGAGAGCCACTCGCCGGGCTCGAGCCGCGCCTCGTCTATCGCCCCCAGCCCCACCGCTGCGTCGAGCGCTACGGCGTCGTGGTCGTAGCCGATGACGCGCCCAGCGATGCGACGCTCCCTGGCGCCCATGGCGACAGATCCGCCGATGAGCCCGACGCCGGCCACGGCGACGGTCCCCAACCCGTCCGGTGCCCGTTCGCTCAGAGCGACTTCCCGAGCGCCTGCACGACCGGCCCCAGCCTGGCCATGAGCGCGTCGAACTCGTCCGCGTCCAGCTGCTGAGCGGCGTCGGACTTCGCCTCCTCCGGCTTGGGGTGCACCTCGACGATGATGCCGTCGGCGCCGGCAGCGGCTCCGGCCAGGGCCAGGGAGGTGACCAGGGAGCGCTTGCCCGCGGCGTGGCTGGGGTCGACCCACACCGGGAGGTGCGAGAGCTCCTTCAGCACCGGCACCGCGCCGACGTCGAGCGTGAAGCGGGTGGCCGTCTCGAAGGTGCGGATGCCGCGTTCGCACAGGACCACGTTGGGGTTGCCCTGGGAGAGGATGTACTCGGCCGCCTGCAGGAACTCGGTGATGGAGGTCGACATGCCGCGCTTGAACAGCACCGGCTTGCCGGACCGTCCCACGGCCGCCAACAGGGCGAAGTTCTGGGTGTTACGGGCGCCCACCTGCAGCATGTCTGCGGTGCCCGCGACCTTCTCGACCAGCTCGGGAGCCGTCACCTCGGTGACGATGGGCATGCCGGTCGCGGCCCGTGCCTCGGACAGGATCGCGAGACCCTCCTCGCCCAGTCCCTGGAACGCGTAAGGGCTCGTGCGCGGCTTGTAGGCCCCGCCGCGCAACACCTGCCCGCCGCCACGCTTGACGATGTCCGCGGCGCTCAGCGTCTGCTCGCGGCTCTCGACGCCGCAAGGACCGGCCGCCACGACGAAGCGGCCGTTCCCGGTCTTGACCCCGCCGATCATCACGAACGAGTCGTCGTGCTTGAACTCGCGGGAGGCCAGCTTGAACGGCTTGGTGATGCGCACGACGGTCTCGACGCCGCCGAGGCCCGCGAAGTGCTCCCTGAGCTCCTCCGTGGGGGCCGGACCGATCGCGCCGATCAGGGTACGGGACTCGCCCGAGCTCACGTGGGGGGTGAAGCCGAGGTTCTCTACCTCGGACAGGACCCTGTCGACCGACGCCTGATCGGCGTCCTTCCGCATGACGATGACCATGGGACCTTCTCTCGTGCTCTGGGGTTCTCTGGCGCCGTCGCGCTGCCGTGGCGCCCGGGTGGTTAGCGCTGGCTTGTGATCTCGCCGCTCACCTGAGGGGAGTGCCAGCGCGCGGGGGTGGGGGCTAGCCGGAAGTAGCCATAGCCGTCTTCCACGGCACCACCTCCTGTCACCGCTGAGAACATGCGCGGAAGTGTAACAGGTCGATAGACGGTAGGTTCGCGTGTGCGAGCGGGACGTGCGGCCCGCCGGGGTGAATCAGACCCCGGCCGTCACCTTGGTCGCAGCCTCCACCAGGACCCTGAACGGGGCGAGGTGCTCCGGGTACGTCGCGAACATCATCTCGGGGTGCCACTGGACGCCGACCACGAGCGGACCGGTCGTGGACTCGACGGCTTCCACGATGCCGTCGCCGGAGCGGGCCACGGAGGTCAGGCCCGCGCCCACCGTCGAGATCGCCTGGTGGTGGTAGCTGTTCGTCGCGACGCGGGTTGCCCCATAGGCCGCAGCCAGGCGGCTGCCGGCCACCAGCTCGACAGGGTGGGAGGGGAAGCCGCGGAGGTCGCGCTGGTCGTGCTGGTGTGTGCCCTCGACGCTGGGCAGATGCTGGTGCAGCCCGCCGCCGTGCGCCACGTTGATGACCTGACAGCCGCGGCAGACGCCCAGGACAGGCTTCCCGGCCTCGCGGAAAGCGGCGTACAGGGCCAGCTCGAACGCGTCTCGCTCCGGGTCCACCGAGCCCAGGTCGCGGTCCGGTGCCTCCCCGAAGATGCTGGGGTCCATGTCGCCGCCGCCGGTGAGGAGTAGAGCGTCGACGGACCCTACGTACGCCTCCGCCAGGCTCGGCTCCAGGTTCGCGACCATCACCGGCAGGCCGCCCGCCAGCGCGACGGCTTGCGAGTAGTTCCTGCCCGTCATGGCGTCGTCGCGCCTCAGTGAGGTGGTGCGCGGCACGGTCGAGGTGGACAGGAGGACCTTGGGGTGGTGGGCGGGCTGCGTCATGGCGCTAAGGTTACTCTGGCCTCGGCCTCGGCATGGATCGGAGTTCACCTCCGGCTCTCGCTCGGGGTCGCCGACATGGGCCGCCGAAAAGGCGGCCGGCGGCGAGGAGGCAGGGTGCCTGGCATCGCGATCCTGGGAGCGCAGTGGGGGGACGAAGGCAAGGGCAAGGTCGTCGACGCCCTGGCTCACGAATCCGACCTCGTCGTGCGCTACTCGGGCGGAGCCAACGCCGGGCACACGGTCGTCGTCGACGACCAGGTCTTCAAGCTCCACCACCTGCCGTGCGGCACGCTGCATGACCGGCCCGTCTCCGTTCTCGGCGGCGGCATGGTCATCGATCCGTGGGAGTTCCTCAAGGAGCTCGAGGAGCTGACCAGCCGGCGGGACCCCGGCGACGTGTGGGTCTCGCACGAGGCGCATCTCGTGCTGCCGCACCACAAGAAGAACGACGAGGGAGGCGGGTTCGTCGGTACCACGGGCAGGGGCATCGGGCCCGCCTACTCCGACAAGGCCAGGCGGGTAGGGCTGAGGGCTGGGGACCTCGTCGACGAGGACGTGCTACGCGAGAGGCTGGGCCGGCTGCTGGAAGCCAAGCCGAACTCGACGGCGCGCGTGGGTTGGACCAGCGTCGACGTCGCCATGGGCGAGCTGGAGCCGGTTCGTCCACGTCTCGCCGAGCACGTGCGCGACACCGGGGCCCTGACGCGCGAGGCGCTGGCCCGCGGGCAGCGGGTGCTGTTCGAAGGCGGCCAGGGGACGATGCTCGACGTGGGCTACGGCACGTACCCGTACGTGACGAGCAGTCACCCGACCGTGGGCGGCATCGTCGTGGGGGCCGGCGTCAGCCACAAGGCTCTCGACCAGGTGTTCGGCGTGGTGAAGGCGTTCACCACCCGTGTCGGCCACGGACCGTTCCCGACGGAGATCACCGACGAGGCGTTGGCGGCTCGGCTGAGGGGCAGCGGCGCCAACCAGTGGGACGAGTTCGGCACCACCACCGGGCGCCCGCGCCGCGTGGGCTGGCTGGACCTGGCTCAGCTGAAGTACGCCTGTGAGCTCAACGGCTTCGACGGTCTCGTGTTCACGAAGCTCGACGTGCTCTCCGGCCTGGAGACGGTGCGGGTGTGCGTGGCCTACGACGACGACGAGCGGCCCGTCTACCGCGACCTGCCGGGATGGGGCGACCTGTCCGGGTTGGTCACCAGGGAGCAGCTGCCGGCCGAAGTGCACGGCTACCTCGAGCTGGTGGAGGAGGTGACCGGCGTGCCTGTCGTCATGTTCTCGACAAGCCCCGACAGGCGCGCGACGTTCGGTCGGGTCGGGTGGTGATGCGTACGGCCCTCATCGCGTTCGTGTTCCTGTTGCTGATCGCCGCGGTGTTGCTGGCCGTCGGCTGGATGTTCTCGAGCCGCGTGATCGTCCCGGCGCCGTACGGTCTCATGCCGGAGTTCGAGGTCCTGGCGTCGAGCCGGGCCCCCGATCCGAGGGTGACGCTGCCGCGGACCGAGGAACCCGGGCAGCACGCCCGCGTCGACGTGGTGGGTGATTACGGCCTGCTCTGGGACGGGGGCTACGGGCGGCTGGGCGCGATCGTCGCCGATGACCCGGCGAGCGTCACGCGGCGACTCACCGTCGTCGCGGGGCAGCTGCCTGCCGCGGGAACGCCGGCGCTCGTCGACAACGTCGTCTACCGCAGCGACCCCGGCGCAGCCTTCGGCATGCCCTTCGAGGAGCTCAGGCTGCAGGGGCCGCAGGGTGGCATCAGGGCCTGGTACGTGCCGCCCGCCGACGAATACGCGGCCGCCGGCACCGGTGTGCTCATGCTCCACGGCCGCAGGCGCGGGGAACTGATAGAGCTGCTCAGGTTCATCCCCGCGTTCCGCTCCGCCGGCCTACACGTCTTGGCCCAGTCGTACCGGAACCACGACAGCTCGGACCCCAGCGACGACGGCCTGTATCACTACGGCGCCAGCGAGTGGGAGGACGCTCTCGCCGGCGCGAGGGAACTGGCTGCCAGGGGCGTCGACAGGATCGTCCTCTTCGGGATCTCGATGGGCGGTGCCCTGGCGCTAGAGGCGCTGGAACGCTGGTCGTCCGACCTTCCCGAGGTCGTCGCCGTCGTCCTCGATTCCCCTCTGGTGGATCCTTACGCGACGTTCCGGCTGGGCGCGGTCCAGGCCGGCCTGCCGCTGCCCGGGCCCATGACCAGGCTCGCGCTCCTCGTGGCGGGATGGCGCACGGGCACGAACTTCTCCGACCTGGTGCAGGCGAACGACGCCGCCGGCGTCGCCGTTCCCGTCATGGTCGTCGCCGGCGCCGCAGACACGACCGTGCCCATCGAGTCTGTCGACGCCTTCGTGGCCGCACTGCGCGTACCGGTCACCTACCACAGGCTGGACGGCGTCGAGCACGTGGAGGCCTGGAACGTCGTGGGGCAGCAGCGCTACACCTCCTGGGTCGCTGAGTTCCTCGCGGCCCTGCAGGTGAGGGCGCTCGCAGCCGGCTGAAGGGCCCTCGACCGCCTGGCCGCTAGGCCGGGTCGATTTCTTTCCCTCCCCGGCGTTCCCGGCTTCAGCCCCGCTGGTCTACGGGCACGAACCGCTTGTCGCGCGGGCCCTCGTACACGAGGCGGGGCCGCATGAGGCGGTTGTCCGCGTACTGCTCGTAAAGGTGGGCCATCCAACCCGCCACGCGCGCGACCGCGAAGATGGGCGTGTACATCTCGGCCGGGAAGCCCAACATGCGGTAGACGGAGGCGCTGAAGAAGTCGACGTTGGGGCGCACCTGCTTGCCCCGCTTCTCCATCTCGCGCTCCATGACCCGCTCCATCTCGAGGCTCATCTCGAACCACTTGCCCTCGCCAGACTCCTCGGCCAGCTGGCGGCTGACCTCCTTGAGGACCACGGCCCGCGGGTCGAGCACGCGGTAGACGCGGTGCCCGAAGCCCATGACGCGGCCGCCGGGTCGGGACAGGATGTCGAGCACGTAGCCCTCGACGTTCTCCGTGGTGCCGATCTTCTCGAGGGCCTCCATGACGGCTTCGTTGGCGCCGCCGTGCAACGGGCCCTTCAGCGCGGCGGTCGCCGCGGTGATGGCGCTGTAGACGTCGGTGAGGGTGGAGGCGGTGGCGCGGGCGACGAAGGTGCTGGCGTTGGAGCCGTGCTCGGCGTGCAGCACCAGGGCCACGTCCATCACGTTGGTGGCCGCAGCGGTGGGCTCTTCGCCCGTGAGCATGTAGAGGAAGTTGCCCGCGATGCTCAGGTCGGCCCGGGGCTCCACCGGCTCGAGCCCCTGCCTGGTCCTCTGTATGGCCGCGACGATGGTGGGGAACTGGGCGAGGAGCAGCTTGCCGACGCGCCTGACGTTGTCCATCTCGACAGCGTCGGCACCGGCGTCGAGCGCCCCGAGTAGCGATACGGCCGAGGTGACGGCGTGCATGGGGTCCACGCCCCGCGGCAACGACCTCAGCAGGTCGTAGACCTGGGACGGGACGCCGAAGGACCGGCTGAGCTCGGAGCGCAGGCCATCCAGCTGCGCGCGGGTTGGCAGGTCGCCGTCCCACAGCAGGTGGACGACCTCCTCGAAGCTCGCCTTGTTCGCCAGCTCGCGGATGTCGTAGCCGCGGTAGATGAGCTCGCCCTTGGCACCGTCGATGAAGCAGATCGAACTCGTGTCGATGTTGACACCGTCCAACCCGCGGTTGATGGTCTGTTCCATCGTCCCTCTCTTCCCCAGGTGCCCTCACGGGCGCCTGGGCGCAAGGGTCAGTCTAAAGGACGGGGTGCCTCGTTCCCGCACCGGCGCGGGCGGAGCGTGCACAGGCTTGAGGCTGCTTCAGCGGGTCCTACGGCCGTCCAACGCGAGGTACAGGGCCGCCGCTGCCGCGAGCAGGCAGGCCAGCAGCACCGCCTTCAGCACACCTTCGGCCGCCAGCCCCATGAACAGGCCGATGGCGACGAGCACGGCTCCCGTCACCAGCACGACGTGACCTGGCGGCGGGTCAAGCGAGTCGGCCACGGCCAGGGCGCCGCCCACGCTGAGCAGGTAGGCGCCATCCCACCCGGCCACGCCCTCGAAGAGGATGCCGACGCCCGACCCCGCCAGCGCCGCGCCGACGAGCAGGACGCCGCGGGTACCGAAGCGGCCGTACGCCACGAGGAAGCCTCCGCCCGCGAGCGTCACCCAGAGCCAAGCGGAGCTGCCCAACAAACGAGCCAGCGCCGCCAACGCGAGACACGCTGCGAGTGTCAGGCCCAGGATCACAGGGGGTGGGAGGCTGCCGACCCAAGCCGCCACGGCGCGGGCCGGAGCCGCCAGGTACGGTCGTGTCTCGGCTCGGTCCACCTGCTACCAAGGATACGGCTGGGGGACGCCGTTCGCCGTGCCCGATGGGCTTCGCCGTGGTGCGGCACGGCTCGCCTGGGCGGCCGCGGCGTTGGCTCTGGATGCCGTTTCCGTTACGGAGGACCGCTGGGGGGCGGTGGTATCGTCCGACCAATGGAACGTCCGGAGCCGTGCGGCAGTGCCAGCCGCCGGTCGTCGCCTACGCCGGTACTCGGGCCCTAGGCGCTCACGGCGCGGGGTCAGTAGGGAGCGACGCATGATCCGCGAATCGCAAGGCTTCCAGCCTTTCACCGACGAGCCGATCAGGTTGATCGGGGACGGGGGTGAATGGCTAGGACCCTTCGAACTGGACCTGGAACCGGAGAAGCTCAAGGGTTTCTACCTGGACATGTTGGCGGGGCGGCTCATCGACGATCGGTTGGGCCGCCTCCAACGTCAGGGCAAGACCAGCTTCGTCGCGCCCAGCGCCGGTCACGAGGCAGCCCAGGTGGGCCTGGCGCACGCGATCCGCAAGGGACACGACTGGGTGTTCCCGTACTACCGCGACGTCTCGCTGCTGCTGGCGTTGGGCATGCCCGTCGTGGAGTTCGCCGGCCAGTCGTTGGGCACCATGGCAGACACCGCCCGCGGGCGACAGATGCCGTACCACCCTGGCTCGGCCGGGCTGAACGTGTTCACCGTGGCCTCTCCCATCGCCTCGCACGTGCCGCCCGCGGTGGGCACGGCGTTGGCCATGAAGCTGGCGGGCAGGTCCCAGGTGACGGTCTGCAGCTTCGGTGACGGCGCCACCAGCGAGGGCGACTGGCACGCGGGCGTGAACCTGGCCGGCGCGCAGGGCGCTCCCATCGTGTTCGCCTGTCAGAACAACGGCTACGCCATCAGCGTCGACCTCAAGAAGCAGACCGGCTCTGACACCATCGCGGTCAA
>DASVCK010000016.1:0-43863 GCA_036381675.1 Trueperaceae bacterium
CGCCAGTGACCTGCCCACGGTGAACCCTGAAGAGTTCGCCAAGCTCAACGGATCCATTTGCTGAGCTAGACCGAGGTCGGAAGAGAGCAGACCAGCGGTCCTCTTGCATCGCCCGGTCCCGACTGATCCTGGATCCCGACCTCAAGTCGCCGAGACCGAGCATGGAAGCCGACTTGTCGACTACCAGCGCCTCGGCACCGCTTCCCACCTCGAAGGTCGAGATCAGTCCCGTGGTGTTCGTGCCTTCGAACGGCAACGCGGTTGGAGCGATCATGTGCAGACCCACCCCTCCCAGGTGCCTAGCGATCAACTGTCTCAACACGCTGCCGTAGTTGACATCGAGCCACTCGGCCGAGGTGATGAAGGCCCCATAGTCGCCCGCCCGGGCAAGCTGCGCGGTCCGCAAGAAGAAGTGCGCATGGAGTCCCGCCAGCTTGCTTGCCTTCAGACCCAGCTTGCCGGCCGACTCCGAGAACCAAGTCTTCCAGTGACTCGAGATCTCGTGGTGTCTCACATAGGGCGGGTTGCCCAGGAAGAGCGTTCGTCCCTCGCAGGCGGGTAGCGAGAGGAGGCGGTAGTCCAAGGCTTCGACCGTGAGTCGTGAGCCCAAGCCCATGACATGCGCGTTCGCCTTCAACATGAGGGTGGCGAGGGGGTCGATCTCTACAGCGACCAAAGTCGCGGTGGGGAAGCTACGTGCGGCGGCCAGCACGAACCGACCGGTACCCGCGCCTGGGTCAACCACACGGCTGGGCGTGCCATAGCGCCTTGCCCAAGCCATCATGCTCGCGACGATGGCGTTCGGCGTGTACACGGCCCCGCTGCGCCGACGCTCCTGGCCGGACCTGACCGACATGAACGAGTCTCCCAAGGGATCCGACCCGGCGAGGATCGACCCCGTGACGCGCTCGACCAGCGCGTCTGACGGACTGCCGTGGCCGCGCCCCAGGGCCCTCTCTTCAGCTGTGACCTTGCCGCCTGCCTGAGCCAACACCAGCGCCAACGAAGCGAGTTGGCCCTCGCTATCGATCCGATCGAACTGCCTGGAAGCGGTAAGTAACGTCATATGGCTACGTTCAACGATACGTCAGTGAATCGGTAGCCCGGGAAGCCCGCATGGGTAACTGACGGCCCCATCTAGTCCCCCGTCCTGGTCCGCTCGCCAGGGCTTATGCGCAACCGGCCCGACGCCCCCTCAATTGGTCACTCGCCTCACATGAGCGACGCTAGCCTTATGCGAGTGGCACTGTTCCGCGACAGGCTCGAAGCCGGTCAGGAGCTGGCGGCCGCCCTGAAGGGCTACGCCGGCCTTCCGGACCTGATCGTGCTGGGCCTGCCACGCGGCGGCGTGCCTGTGGCGCGCGTCGTGGCCGACGCGTTGGCCGCGCCCCTCGACGTGCTCGTGGTGCGCAAGCTGGGCGTCCCCGGCCACGAGGAGCTCGCGATGGGCGCGATCGCGAGCGGCGGGGGCATGTTCGTCAACCACGACATCATCGACCGTCTCGGCGTGCCCGAGAAGCGGGTCCAGGCGGTGATCGCCGAGGAACTGGCCGAGCTGTCGCGGCGCGAGAGCGCGTACCGCGGTCAGGCGCCGCCGCTCGACCTGACGGGCAAGACGGCTCTGCTCGTCGATGACGGCATCGCCACCGGAGCTACCGTGGCTGCAGCCGTGCAGGCGACGCGCAGCGCCGGTGCCCAGCGGGTCGTTGTCGCCGCCCCGGTCGGAGCACCCGACTCCGTGGCCAACCTGCGCTCACTGGCGGACGACGTCGTGTGCCCGCACACGCCCAGCGGGTTCGGCAGCGTGGGCGAGTGGTACATGACCTTCGGCCAGACCAGCGACGAAGAGGTCAGGGCCTTGCTGTCGGGCGCGGCCGGCTAGGCGCCTGCCCGGACGAATCGAGGTCAGGCCGGAGGCGCGGGCGGCAGGTCGAGGACCGGGTTCGAGCCCAAGATCACGGAGCGCGCGACCTGATAGCAGTCCTCTACATGGCGGTTGCCGACCAGCCGCATGGCCGCGAAGCTGATGCCGGCCGCTGCCGCCTGCCCGACGACAGGCACCCACCTGGCGGCGGACTTGGCTGCCACGCGCACGCCTATGCGTCTGAGCAAGGCGATGACGACGTCGGCCGTCACGAGGCGAGCTACCACCTGACTGCCCACGCTGGTCGCGCCCAGGAAGACCAGTTCCTTGGTCCGTGCGTCGAGCGCGTCGACCTGCTCCGCCGAGAGGCCGAACCGCCGGTTGATGCTCGGGAGCAGCTGCATGAACAACGTGACATCGGCACCGACGTCCACGCCGGGCAGGGGGACCACTGCCGCGAGCCCGGACAGGCTGGCCGACCGGTTCACCAACGCCCGGCACTCGCGCCTCACCGCGTCCAGTTGCGCGAGCGTGGTCGGCAACCCGAAGCGGTGAACCGGGCCTGTGGTGGAGGGTTGCAGGCTCCGCAGGGCCGAGCGCGCTACGTTCAACTGGTGACGAGCTCGATCGGCTCGCCTTCCGGCACGTGGCGCATCGAGATCGAGTTCATGCAGTAGCGCAGTCCTGAGGGTGGCGGTCCGTCGGGGAACACGTGCCCCAGGTGGCTGTCGCAGCGGGCGCACACTACTTCGGTGCGGTACATGCCGTGGGACGTATCCAAGTGCTCGCGAACGGCACCGGGCAGCGGCTCGGTGAAGGACGGCCAGCCCGTGCCCGACTCGAACTTCACGCCGGCCTGGTACAGCGGGTTACCGCATGCTGCGCACACGTATGTGCCCGGGTCCTTGGTGCCCACGTAACAACCGGCGTGCGGCGCCTCAGTGCCGCGCCCGCGCAACACCCTGTACTCCTCGGGCGACAGACGCCGCCGCCACTCTTCTTCGCTCAGGTTCAGCACGTCAGCCATGGCACCTCCTCAGGAAGCTTGCTCACCATGCCCATTGTGCCGCTCCTGGCCCACGCGCCGGTAGCTTGGCGTCTCAACCCCTGCCGTCTTCCAGCGCAGAGAGCCGCGCGAGTACCCGCGCGAGCTGGGACTGTAGACGTGACACCTGTGACTCCAACTCCGCGACGCGCGCCTCGATCCCGTCCCCGGTAGCGGCCGCCTGGCCGACCGTGGAACGCAGACCGCCTGTCACTCCCGCGGGACGCCGGTTGTCGGCACCGTCGCGGCTGTCGCGCTCGCCATCGTCGTCACCGTCACTGGGTCGCCTGAGGCGCGGGCTCAGTCGTTGCTCGTCCGTCCCCAACGTGTGCGCGTAGCGGTCCTGGCTCTGACCTGGGCCACGTCCCAGCCGCCTGACCAGCGCCGGCGACCGTCGCGCCATACCCTCCAGCACCGCTACGACGTCCTCCATGGTGGCGAGGCTCACGTAGCGCTCGGTCCTGGCCCTGAGCTCGCCGGGCGTCTGCGGCCCTCGCAGCAGCAGGACCGCGAGGACCGCCGTCTCGGCGGAGCTGAGGTCGAGCGCCCCCTCCACCTTGTGCCGATGTTTGGCGACGCGGTCCCCCGTCCCCTGCACGGTCTCGGCCAGGCCGCGATCGCGCAACCTGCCCACGGCGGCGAGGACGTCCTGGAAGTGGTAATCGGTGACCGGTTCGCGGTTGGTCCGTTGGTTGCAGGCGGTGACGAGCGCTTGACTGGAGAGCGGGTACCCGTCGGGTGTGGTGCGCTCCTTCTCGATCAGAGCGCCGAGCACGCGCAGCTCGATGTCCGACAGAGCCATGGCACGAGAGTATACGCGCCCCAGCAAGTGCTAAGCTGACCACATCCTGACCACTACGTGGTCACAGATACTACTCGCAGGAGGTGCGCGTGAAGAACGTGGGTGTGCGCGAGTTCAGGGACAACGCGACCAAGTTCCTCGCCGCGGGCGAGGGCCTACGCATCGAGCGCCACGGACATCTGGTCGGCTACTTCGTGCCGGCCCAGGACGCCGAGGGCAACCCCGCACTCATCGAGCTGGCGGAGCTGCTGAAGGACGCTATCGATTCGAGCGACATGAGCCAGACGGAGATGATCGCGCTGCTGAAGCGTGCGATGTAGGGCGAGATCAGCGCGGTGGTCACGATGTGGTCACAGCGTGATCACAGCGCCCGAGTCAGCGGTTCAGGGCAACAGGTAATCGATCACGCGCCGCACGTTCTCCAAGGCATCCAGGCTCGCTTCCTGCCCGTGCGGAACTGCGGTGGTCGACAACCAGCCGGTCAAGAGCAACACGACGAGCAGGACCGCGCTCTCGAGGTACATCGACCTGGCGAGGCCCCGCTGGTCCCCGGTCGACAGGGCGCGTGGAACCAACGAGAAACGGTTCCGTGCGGCCACCGCCAACGCGGCGGCCACGGCCAGCACCTTCACGCCCAGCGCCAGCGCGTACTCCGAGGAGAAGAAGCGCGCCGGGTCTGAGGTGTGCACGAGCGCGCTCAGCACACCGGCTATCCCCAGCGCCACCACACACCAGAGCGCCAGGCTGGACAGCCTGAGCGTCGCCCGCAGGTCGTCGCGCGCGAAGGTCACTACCCACACCCCGCCCGCCCAGGCCGCCGCTCCCATCAGATGCACCAGGTCGTAGCCCAGCGGGACGGCGCCGCCCATCGCGGCCGCGTGGCTGAGCCGACTGAAGCCGTAGCACAACCACGCCCCCGTGGCCGCGGCGACGGGCCACCACGACCTCGGCGCCACGGCCACGCATAGGCCCAGGGCGATGGCCGCGACGGACCGCCAGAGGACCGCGTGGCCGTGGACGGTGGTGGATGCGTAGCGCCACCACAGGTCGAACGAGACGGGCGACCTGACCTGGCCTACCGTGTGCCACAGGTCCGCGGCCCCGGCGAGGGGCACGGCTGCCGCGGCGAGCACGACCGCGAGCACTGGCACCCGCGATTCAGGGCTCAGCCAGTAGCGCCTCAACCCGATCCCGACGAGCACCGCGACGACGGCCCAGGACGCAGACTTGATGACGATCGCCAACTGCGGGATACCTCCGTGCTCCAGGCGACTCTAACCGGCACCGCTCGCTGTCCCGGTCCCCAGGGGCCGGAGGCTAGCCACGGCGCGTATACGCTGCCCACATGGTCGTAGCGCGGCGCTACCTGCTTGACCCAGTCCTCGACTCGCGGCAGCAGGAGGTCGTCCGGTGGATCGCGATCGTGACGATGGTCGTCGACCACGTCGGCGCGATACTGCTCGCACCTCCCGAGTCACTGCCGCTGCGCGCCGTCGGCCGGGTGGCGTGGCCGCTTTTCGCTTTCCTGCTCGCGTACAACGTCGCGCGCCGCGGCGTTAAGCCACAGCGCTACCTCGTCCCGCTCTTGGCGTGGTGCGCGGTCTCGGCCCTTCCCCACTACCTGGCGTTCGACAGGTTCGTCGTCAACATCCTGGGAACCCTCTTCCTCGGCGCGGTCACCCTCGTCCTGCTCACCGACAGGCAGCGTCTCATGGCGAGGGTGCCCTTGGCGCTGCCTCTCGGACTCGTAGCCGTGATGATCGCGGCCACGCGGGTCGAATACGGAGCGGCCGGCGTCGCCCTTGTCGTCGCCTGGTGGTGGGCGCTGACGGCGCGAACACCGCTGTCATGGGGTGTGGCAGCCTTCGTGGTGGCGCTGCAGAACTACGACTGGGTGGTGTGGCCGGCGGCCCTCGTCGCGATCGCGGTGCCGTTCGCTGTCGCGCGGTTACCTGTCGGGCTGGCGAGGAGCGGACGGCTCCCCTGGCTGTTCTACCCGCTGCACCTCGCCCTGCTCGCAGCGTTGGACGCCGTGCTCTGAGGCTTCCGCCCGTGATCGGCCGACCGGCGCTCCACCTACTCCAGCCGCCTGGAGCGGGGCCACAGCAGGCTGAGCACGAACAGCGCCGTGGCGGCGATGAAGGTCACGAGGAAGACGTGCTCGATGCCCCCCGCGAGCAGTTGCCTGATGAGGCCCAGGCTCGCTGCGGGCAACGGCGTCTCCGTGGGGGGCGCACCGGCGGGGTTCAGCAGACGCTCGACCGTGCCCAGGCTGAGCACGTCCTCTGCCCCGGCCCGCCCTATCCCCGAGACGATCGAGGTATTGAGCACGCCGCCCAGGAGCGCGGCTCCGACCGAGTTGCCGAGCAGTCGCATCAACAGGTTCGCCGCGGTAGCGCTCGCCCTGCGCTCCCAGCGAACTGTCGACTGGATCGAGACGATGGACGAGGTGTTCGTGAAGCCCAAGGCGACCCCTATCGCGAACGAGGCGCCGGCCACCCACCACGGGCCGTGCTCCGGACGCAGGAAGAGGTAGAGCAACCCGCCTACAGCCGCCGCCGCCCCGCCGATGCGCGCCGTGTTGGCCGGCCCGAGTGGGATCAGGAGCCGACCGCAGATGGACGACGCCAGGGGCCAGCCCAGCGACATGGTCGTGAGCGCGAAGCCCGCGACGAGCGGGCTGTAGCCCATGACGCCCTGCACGTAGGGCGGTGCGTACGTGATGATGCCGATCATCACGATCCCCGCGACGAAGGCGCTGACGTTGGCCAGGAGCACGAGGCTGTCGCGCCACAGGTCGACCGGCAGGATCCCGCCCTTCCGCAACCACAGGTGCCGGCCCAGCACCACCAACACGGCCACGACGAACGCCGCCAGCACGGCCCTCGTGCCCTGGCCCAGCCGCGGACCCATGTTCAGCAGCACCATGAGCCCGGAGATACCGACCAGCAGCAGGGCCGAGCCGAGGAGGTCGACCCTGGCGCCCGTGTGCGAGACCTTCTCCTTCAGGTACCTGCCCAGCCCCAACATCGCCACGACCCCGAAGGGGACGTTGAACCAGAAGACCCAGGCCCAGTCCACGCTGGCGACGATCAGCCCGCCTGCGAGGGGTCCGAGGATGGACGAGACGCCCCACACGCTGGCGAGGTAGGCCTGGATCCGCCCGCGCTCCCGGACCGTGTAGAGGTCGCCAGCCAGGGTCACGACCATCGTGCTGATGCCCGCGGCGCCCACGCCCTGCACGAACCTGAAGGCCACCAGCTGAGTCATCGTCGTGGCGAAGCCGCAGGCCACCGAGACCACGAGGAAGAGGGCGATGCTCACCAGCAGCACCGGCTTGCGGCCGATCTTGTCGGCGACGCCGCCCGCTATAGGCGTGAACACGGCTTGCGTCAACAGGTACGAGGCGAAGACCCAGGAGTAGAGCTCGAAGCCACCCAGCGAGGCGACGATGCTCGGCATCGCGGTGGCGACGATGGTGCCCTCGATAGAGCCGAGGGCCATGGTCGTCATGAGGAAGGCGAGCACCAGGCCGCGGCGCGTCTGGAGCGCCGCCGCGTCACCCGCGTGTCCGGAGTTCCGCTCGGTGGTCAGGGCGTTATCACTGGGCAAGGTGCGAGACACCATACGTCCGCATGCGCTCCACGAGGCCTTCCGAGCTGCTCGCGGCGCGCCGGAGCCATTCGGTGCGCTCCTCGGCCGTGCTGTCTCTCACCGGCGCGAACGCCAGCCGGAGCGTCTCCGGCACCCCGGAAGGCGCGAACACGACGTCGCGCCAGAAGCGTGTGACCGGCTCACCCAGCGCGGATTCGGTGGCCGGCCCGGCGTTGCCGGTCGTGATCACCAGCACCTCCCTGGCGCGCAACCGGCCCGTCACCTCGCCCCGTGCGCCCACGTCGAACGCCACGCCCTCCCGCACGACTCGCTCGACCCAGCCCCTCAAGATGCCGGGCGGGCCGAAGAACCACACCGGGTGCACGACGACGACCGCGTCAGCTGCCACCAGCTCGTCGGCGTAGCGCCGGGCCAGGTCGTCCGAGAACGCTGGTCCCAGGCTCTCGGCGGCGCTGAGCCGCGGGTCGAAACCGTCGGCGTACAGGTCGTGACACGCGACCCTCGCGCCGGCGCTCCGGGCCGCCGTCGTCACCGCGGCCGCCAACGCGGTGCCGAGGGAGTCGGGCCGCGGGTGGGCCAGCACGACGAGCACGTCCACTGGAGGCTCCATGCGCGCTAGTCCCCGGCCTCGCCCCAGCCGGCCGCTCTCACCGCGGCGTCGAGGTCAGCCATCACGGGGCCTATGGCGCGGTCGAGAGCCGGCCGGGCTCCGACGCGCTCGATCACCCAGGCAGATACCCGGTTGGCCAGGACCGCGGACTCGAGCGGCGCCACGCCTCGCAGGCGCGCAGCGAGGAACGCACCGGCGAACGCGTCGCCGGCGCCGGTCGCGTCCACCAGACGACCCGGTGCCGGCCCGAGATGGGTCCCGGTTCCGCCCTCGAAGTAGTAGGCGCCCTCGGCGTCGAGCTTCAGGGCCACGGCGGCGCCAGGGTAGAGCTCGCCCAGGCGGCGGCAGACCTGCTCCGGCTCAGTGGCCCCGGTCAGCGCTTCGCCTTCTTCGGCGTTCGGGAAGATCAGGTCGAACCCGAGGTCGGCCGTGAAGGAGACGAACGCCTCGAGCCCGGTCTCGGCGATGAGCTGGAAGGAGCCGGGATCGAACGACAGGGTAGCGCCCGCCTCTTTCGCGACCTGCGCGGCCCGGCGGGCGGCCGCGCGCGGCGGGTCGCCGAAGAACGACCAGGCCGACAGGTGGACGTGACCGGCCCGCCCCAGCAGCGACTCGGGCAGCTCGGACGGCAGCAGGTAGTGGTCCGCGCCCTTACCCGAGACCATCGAGCGTTGGCCGGTGTGGTCGATCCACACCGCCACCGCGCCCGTGTAGTGCGCGTCGGTACTTAGCCATACGGCCCTGACGTCCTCCTCGACGAGTTCGTCCCGGGCCAGCCGTCCGAAGCGGTCGTTGCCTATCTTCCCGATGAAGCGCGTCGGCAGGCCGCAGCGGCGTGCCCAGACGGCGGCGTTGGCCGCGCTGCCGCCCGGGGCGAGCTGCACCTCGCCGTAGATGTCGCCGCCCGCGAGGAGCTCGGTGTTGCCGCGGATCAGTACGTCCCAGGCGTAGTCGCCGACGACGACGAGGGGCTCCTTGCGGCGGCCGGCCTCTACGGCAGGACCTCGAGCTCGGCCTGCAGGTCCGTGGTCGCGTGGGGACCATCGCCGTCTATGAACACGTTGATCTCGCTGCGCACACCGAAGTCCTCGCAGTAGACGCCGGGCTCGATCGTGAACCCCAGGCCCGGCCGCAGCGGGCGCTCGTCGCGCGTCTCGAAGTCGTCGAGGTGAGCCGCCAGCCCGTGCGCCGACACGGTGCCCAGGCTGTGACCGGTGCGGTGGGTGAAGGCCTGACCGTAGCCGGCCTTCTCCAGTACCTCCCGCGCCGCCCTGTCTACCTCGGCCCCGGTGGGCCAGCGCCCTGCCGCGTAGGCCTCGACGACCGCTCGGAAGGCCGCGTCCCGCGCCTCGCGTACGGCCTCGAACGCCCGGCGCACGCGCTCCGTTGGCGGCCCGGCGTGGCCCATCCACGTGACGTCGGCGTACGGCGCAGGCGCGTCGTCGACCTTGCACCAGAGGTCGATGAGGACGACCTCGCCATGCGCCAGCGTGCGCTCGTGAGACGGCGCGTGATGCGGGTCCCCGGCGTGCGCCCCGAAACTGACGTTCGGACCGTGGTCGTACACGCAGCCGGCGTCGTCGAAGACGTCGGTGATCACGCCCTGGACCTCGGCTTCGGTCACGGCCCGGCCCAGCGACAGCGCCTCGCCGAGGAAGCCGAACGCCGCGTCCTTCGCCCTCAGAACGACGTCGGCAGCCCGCAGATGCTGCTCCAGCTGCTCCTCGCTCCAGACCTGCATGACCTGCGCGACGTCACCGGCGCTGACCACGTCCACACCGAGGGACCGCACCCGCTCGACCGTGCCGGCGTCGACGCTGCCCACGTACGGGTTGTCACCACGCGGGGAGTAGTCCATGGCCACGGTCCTGGCGCCGGCCAACGCCTGCCTGAGCTCCTCGTCGAGGCTCTCGGTGCTCGAGTAGATCCGGGTGTCGACGCCGCGCGCCCCGCTCAGCGTGCCGGCCTCGATGGCGTGCGCCAGCAGGATGGGCGTCCCATGGCTCGGGACGTACAGGAAGACACGGCGGGACCCTAGCTGCTCGCCGAGCAGCGCTCTGAGGAGCGGCCTGGCCGGAGCGTTCGAGCCCCTGAAGTCGTACACCAGCCAGCCGTCGATGCCGGCCCTGTCGAGCTCAGCCGTGACGGCACGAAGTTCGTCCATGGCGCGATGTTACGCCGCTCACAGCGCCCCTGGCGGAGCCCGCGGCCTCCGTCGATAGCGTTAGACTCGGCCGTCACGACCACGGGGCGGTGAACCGGAGGCAGGTTTTGCAGATCATCGAGACCAACGCCGTGCAGTCGGAGCTCGACAAGCGCGCCGAGACGGACGTCTACGTGCACCTCGAGACCACCACCGGCTCGTACACGCTCATGGGGCCCGAGAAGCGGCCACCCGTCATAGCGTTCATCCGCAACACGCGCGTGAACTACGGGCGCGGGTCCATCAAGGGCACGGGGCCGTACCGGGTGGGGCTCAAGCTGGAGAACGGCTGGGTCTACGCCGACGGGCTCACCCACTACGAGATCAACGAGCGCGACGAGCTGCTCATGGCGGGATACGACGCAGAGGGTCAGCTGACGGTGGCCCTTCAGGTCTCGCGCACGCCCTTCCGGGAGGCCTGAGATGAGAAGCTTCGATCCCAGGTCGGAGCGCGGCCTACTGGTGGTGCTCCCCCACCCGGACGACGAGTCGTTCTCCGCGGGCGGCACCCTGGCGCTGGCGTCGGAAGCTGGAGTGCCCGCGACGTACCTGTGCGGCACCTACGGCGACATGGGCCGGCGCATGGGCAACCCGCCGATGGCGAACCGCGAGTCGCTGCGCGACATCCGCACGTCGGAGATGGCCGCGGCGGCGGAGGCGCTCGGCATACAGGTCGAGTTCATGGGGCTGCGCGACAAGTGCGTCGAGTTCGAGGACCCCGCGGAGCTGGGGACCCGCATACGCGAGGTGATAAGGAGCCTGGAGCCCAGCACGGTGATCACGTTCGTGCCCGGCTTCGGTGTGCATCCGGATCACGACGCGATCGGCCAGGCGACCGTGCTCGCGGTCAGAGGCATGCCTGCCCCGGAGAGGCCGAGGCTACTCGGAGTAGCGGTGGGCGGCGAGAACAACCCGCGGTGGGACAGGCGCGGTGAGTTCCTGCCGGAGCCGAAGGTGGCCGTGGACATCCGCGGCGTGTACCGCCGCAAGATCGCGGCGCTGAAGGCGCATCACAGTCAGACGGTCGTCGTGTTCGCGCAGTGGGACAAGACCTGGGACTTGGAGACCCTCCAGAACAAGCCGGGGGCGCCCGAGCCTGACGAGCAACAGCTCGCCTGGCGCAAGCGCCTCACCGAAGAGGAGTCCTTCTACGTCCTCGACCCTGACGCCCGTACGCTGCTCGACCCGGAGCCCAGCGCTTAGGCCACAGCTAACGCCGGCACGCTGGCTTCCCAGTTCCCGAGACGAGGACCTAGTTGCTGTCGTCGCCCACGTCCGGGCGCGCCGGAGGCGTCGTCCCTTCGGCCGGTGCCGGAGGCGTGGCCGCACCTGGCTGCGCGGGGGGCGTCGCGGCGCCGGGCTGAGCCTGCGGCTGGGGCGTCGGCGGGACGTCCTGAGCCCTCACCGCGGGTTCGCTCGTCTCCGGGCCGGCGTACTGCCGCGGCGCACCGTAGCGAGAGGTGACGTCCTTCAGGAGGTCGCGCCCGGTCCCGCTGCGCAGGAGCAGGTAGACGCCCACGACCACCAGGGCCAGCGGGAACAGCCAACTGCCGCCGTCGACGATCGAGAGCAGCGCGATGAGCCCCAGGCCGGCGGCCGGCCAGATCGCCCATGGCTGGGGGTCCACCTCGAGGCGGGTCAGAGCGTAGAAGGTCAGCGCCAGCCCGGCCAGGAACAGCCAGCCGGACGAAGGTCCGAACATGGCCTCGAAGAAGCTGACCAGGCCGAGAGAGGCCAGCGTGCCGGCCGGGATGAGCGCCCACCATCGCGTCCGGTCTTCACGCCAGTAGACGGCGAACGCCAGACCCAGTGCCGCGAGGAACGCGCCGCTCCCGAGGCGCCAGGGCGCGATCGATGCGATCGCCAGGCCTGCCAGGGGGTAGGCCGCCAGCTGCCAGGCAGCGCTGCCGCGACGGCGACCCTCGACGTAGGCGAAGTACGCCAGCCCGCCGAAGAGCAGGGCGCCCAGCAGGCTGCCCACGAACTTGAAGACGCCCAACGTGCCCAGTAGCGCCAGCACACCGATGGCGATGAGCACCATGGCGGCGGTGTTGTTCTTGTTCCTATCTGCGAGGTTCATGTCCTCCTCCTTGTTCGCCTGACGAGCGTATGGCGGGGCAGCCCGCCCGCAGTAGAGAACTAAGTCCACCCGGCCCTGGTCCTCAGGTACTACGGCCGCCTACGACCAAAGTAGGACGCCGGCTCGCACGACACGGGGGTACCCTGTGGCCGGAGATCCCCATGAGCGAGACGGTCCGTGTCCTGCTGGTAGACGACCACACCGTGGTGAGGAAGGGCCTGCGCCTGGCCTTCGGCCTCGAGCGCGACCTCGAGGTGGTCGGCGAAGCCGCGAACGGCCGCGAGGCGCTCGACCTCGTCGCCGAGCTGCGGCCTGACGTCGTCGTGATGGACCTGCTCATGCCCGTCATGGACGGCGTGGAGGCCACACGCGAGCTGCGCGCGCGGTTCCCCGACGTGGAGGTCGTCGCCCTCACCTCGGTGCTGGAGGACCGCATGGTCGTCGACGTCGTCGAGGCCGGGGCGGCCGGCTACATGCTCAAGGAGTCGAGGCCCGACGACCTCTTCGACGCGGTGAGGGCGGCCGCCAGGGGCGAGGTCCGCCTCGACCCGAGGGCGCAGGCGCGCCTCGTGCGTGAGATGCGCACGCCGAAGCTCGCGGAGCCCCTCACGGACCGGGAGACCGAGGTCCTGACGCTGATAGCGCGTGGTCTGACGAACAAGGCGATCGCGCAGCGCCTCGACGTGGCGGAGGCGACCGTGAAGTCGCACGTGTCCAACCTCCTCGCGAAGCTGGGCGTCAGGAGCCGCACGCAGGCCGCCCTCCACGCGTTGCGTGAGGGGCTGGTCGAGAGAAGTGGTTGACCCGGCGCAGCCGCAGCCGGCGGTGCCCTGGCACCAGCGCCTCTCCACCAGGCTGACCCTGCTGCTCCTCGGAGTGGTCGCGGTCCTGACCGTGGCGATGGGCGTGCTGCTGTGGCGCGCGCTGGCCGAGGTCGTCAGGCTGCGTACCGGCGTGGAGATCGAGCCCGGCCTGGAGGGCCTGGGAGCGCTCGCCGGGCAGGACGCGCTCGACGCTCAGGCCGCGGCGGCCGTCCTGCGCAGCACGCTCGTCAACCTCGCCGTCGTCGTCGCCGTCACTCTCCTCGCCGCCACCGCCTTCTCGCGCTCGCTCCTCGCCGACCCCATCGCGCGGCTGACCGCGACGACGCGGGCGCTGGCCGGCGGCGACCTGAGGGCGCGCACGGACGTCCAGGACGCCTCCGAGATCGGGGAGCTGGCGCGCTCCTTCGACACCATGGCCGAGGCGCTGTCCTCGGCGCAGGACCGCCTCGAGGCCCGCGTGGCCGCGCGCACGGCCGAGCTGCGGGCGCTGCTCGAGCTCTCGAACACGATCGCCATCACCGTCGACTTGGAGCCGCAGCTCGAGGCCGTGCTGGCCCGCCTCCTGGAGACCGGGACCGCGATCGCCGCCGAGGTCATGGTGATCGAGCCCGACGGCCGACTGAAGACGCTGGCGTCGTCCGGCGACGTGCCGCCCAGCGGGTTCGCCGCCCCAGGCGACGACCCCGAGCGCCCGGCGGGTAAGGGCATCGCGCAGGCCGCGGTCGTGGACCGCGACGAGGCCGCGCTGCCGCTCAGGGCGAGGGACCAGGTGGTCGGCGTTCTGCACGCCTACGCCCCGCCCGGACGCGGCTGGGACGAAGAGCAGCTGGAGCTGGCCGCCGGCCTGGCCGCGCAGGCCGCCGTGGCCATCGAGAACGCACGCCTGTACGAGCGGGCTCGCGGTCAGGCGGCAGACGAGGAGAGGCGCAACCTCGCCCGCGAGCTGCACGACTCGGTGAGCCAGGCGATCTACGCCGTCGTGCTCTCCGGGCACGCCGCCAGGCGCAGCCTCGCGGACGATCCCGAGAAGGCCGGACAGGCCCTCGACTCGGTCATCGAGCTCGCCGAAGGCGCGCTGGCCGAGATGCGTGCCCTCATCTTCGAGCTTCGGCCCGAGGAGCTGGCCGAGGTTGGGTTGGTCGGCGCCATGCGCCGGCAGTTAGACGGCCTCGAGCTCCGCCACGGCATAGACACGGAAGCGACCTTCGGCACAGAGCCCGACCTGCCCTTCGCCACCAAACGCGAGCTGCTGCGCGTCGTGCAGGAGGCGCTCCACAACGTCGCGAAGCATGCCAAGGCGAACCGCGTGACGGCCAGCCTCACGCTGGAAGGCGACAGGGTCATCGTGACGATCACGGACGACGGCGTGGGATTCGATCCCAAGACGGCCCACCCTGGGCACCTCGGCCTGACCTCGATGCACGAGCGCGTCGCCGCCGTGGGCGGCAGGCTCCAGGTGCGCAGCGCGCTGGGAGCGGGCACCACCGTGCGGGTCGAGGCGCCACTCGAGGGGGTCGGAGCCGCGTGAGCAAGGGGCGCCTGCTGGGGCTGGCCCTCCTCGTCGTGGGAGCTATCGCCCTGGTACCCGAGGGGCGCCTCACGGGCCCGGTGGTCCTGTGGGCGCTGGCGGCGGGCGTGTGGGCGTTCCGGCGGCGCAGGTCGAGCACCTGGTCGCTCATCGCCTCCGGCGTGCTGGCGAGCGTTGCCGCCACGGCCACGGTGGACGCGCTGTTCCCACACTGGGACGAGGGGATCGTGTTCCTCCTCGGCATGACCGCGACGTTCACCGCCGCCTACCTGCTGCCACGCGAGCGCGGCGGCGCACGGTGGGCGCTGTGGCCGGCGCTGGCTTGGGCCTTCATCACGGTGCTGGCCAACGACCCATGGGGCGGCCTGGCCCGCTGGATCCTCCCCCTGGTGCTGATAGGCGCCGGGGTCGTGGTGTTGGGTTGGTCCAGGGGCGGCCGCTGAGGCACGCTCGAGCGCCGTCTACCTTCGGCTGAGGGCGCCTCAGACGTCGGCGAACGGCAGCACCTCGTCCTCGAGCGCGGCGATGTCCGGCAGCAACGCTGCGAACGTCTCCCTCACCTGCTCGGGCACGCCCGTGACCAACCACCTCGCCTCGGTCAGCAGGGCTGCGCCCGCCTGGACGCCCTCCGTGCGCATTACGGGATGAACGGCTGTCAACAAGGCGTTCGCCAGGTGCCAGCGCGCCGCGAGCGGTTCACCGCCCGCCGAAGACTCGCGACCAGACTGTAGGGGTCGCAGCAACGCCAATGCCTCCAGCGCGAGCCCGTGGGCCAGGGGCAGCTCCTCCCGCCGTGCCGCGACGCCGGCTGCCCGGTACAGGCTCACGCCCAGCCATAGGGCCTCCTGGGTGTTCCGCTCCGCCACGGAGCGGCGCAGCTCCACGGCCTCGCGCATCAGCGTCCATGCCTCGGCCAGGTCTCCCGTGAGAGCACGCTGCTCCCCCACCATCTCCAGTGACCGCGCCAGCGCCCGGGCCACGCCGGGCGCACCGGGAGCCGCGTCGTGATGACGCCTGTCTATCGCCAACGCCTCCTCGAACCGGGCCTGAGCCGTCTCCTCGTCGCCGCCGGCCTTCGCCACATGGGCGGCGAGGTGGAGGGCGTCCCTGAGGCTCGACTCCACCCCCACGTCGCTCCGGCCCGCCAGCCAGACACGGAGGTCGCTCAGAGCGGCCTGGATCAGCTCCTCGGCCTCTTCCGGCCGCAGGGCGCCCATCCTGGCGCGGGCCAGCTCCAGGCGCGCGTTGGCCAGGTGCACGGCGCGGTCGGGGCCCGGGTCGAGCTCCGCGACGCGCTGGGTGAGCGCGAGCGCGTTCTCCTGGAGCTCGGCCACCTCCGCCACCTGACCGCGTGCGGCATGCCAGGCCGCCACGGCCTCGTGCACCCTGACGGCGGCGGCCAAGACGGCCACGTCGTCCTCGGGGACCTGGCCCTGCGCCCCGACCAGCACCTTCACGGCCATGTTCATGGCCTCGTCGGCACGCTCGTCATCGCCCGCGCCACGCTGGAAGTCGGCCACGTCGAGCAGGGCGTTGAGGTACAGCGGCACGGTCCAGGCGGTGATCGCCTCGTCATGCGCGTCGCCGGCCAGGCGCAGGAGTCGGGCGAGGAGAGGCCGCCTGGCGTCCGTGTCGCCCACCATGGCGAGAGCGTTCTGTGCGTCGCGTAGCCACGACAGGTCGCCGTCCTGGTCGTCGCCGAGCGCCTCCAGCACCAGCGCCAAGCGTCGCGCCAGCGCGGCGGCGCCGTGCAGGTCCCCCGCGGCAGAGGCGTCCTTGACCAGCCAGTGCAAGGCGACGGCCGCGTACTTGGCGTCCTCCGGGCGGACTTCGAACGCGGCGACGGCCGCCGCCATCAACCCCCTGACGCTCCTCTCGTCCTCGGGCACGGGCACGCGCTGGTACAGGCAGTCTCTCAGGACGGTGGCGAGCGCCTCGGCCGCCTCGTCCTCGTCGAACCAGCCGCGCAGGGCCTCCAACGCGACGGAGCGGTATACCCGCTGACCGAACGCCGCCCGTGTCCGGGCCAGCCACGCGGTCATGGCGTGCGGGTTCGCGGCTGCCTGCAGCGCCCTGTCCGTGGCGCCTGGCTCGTCGCCCGCCAACCTGTGGGCCGCGTGAGCCACCAGCCACGCCTCGAACTCCTGACCCTGCAGCGCCGCCAGCGCCAACGCACGCTGAACGCCTTCGGGCGCCTCGTCGAACCGCCGACCGACGATCTCCTCCAGTCGGGAGCCGCGGCCGAGGAGCTCCTCGAGCCCCCTGCCCGTCAGCGGGCCGGTGGGGTCCCGACCGGCGAACAGACCGCGACCCCGCTGCGTCTGCGCGTAGCGCACCAGCTCGTCGAGGAGACGTGGGTTGCCCCCGGAGCGCTCCAGCAGCGCCTGCGACTGCGAGGGAGTGAGGCCCGGCAATGCCCACCGCAGCGCCGGTGCGAGGTCTCGCACGGGTCCCAGCTCCACCACCTCGACCAGGTCCGGCGCCTCCCGCGCCAGGTTCGAAAGCACGACGGCCGCGGGTGACGGAGGCGTGCCGTCGGGGTCGACCTCACCGCCGGCGGCTCTCCACTCACGCACCCAGTGCGTCGCCACCAGGAGGAGGGGCCACCGGCCCGACCGCATCGCCGGCGACAGCCGCTCCACGAAGGCGGTGAGGCCAGGGTCGGAGTAGGAGAACTGCAGGTCATCAAGCAGCAGGACGGCCGGGACACCGGTACCCGCCCCGAACAGCACACCCAGGTCGCTCACGACCTGCTCGGCCAGCGACGTGCGCCTGGCGCCGGCTACGGCGGCGACGTCGACCGGTCCGGCGTCGCGACGCCACTCGTCATGCAGGCCCTTCACCTCCAGGCCGATCTCACCGACCTTCTTCACGAGCCCCAGGAAGGGCACGACGTCGGCCACCACGTCCGCCGCGATCAGGCCGCCCATCTTCGCAACCTTCCCGAGGAGCCGTCGGCGCCGCAACGCACGCTGGAACGGCTCGAGGTGCGGGACCAGGTACTGGTCCACGTGCCCGGGCAGAACGCCGGAGACGACCTGGTTGTGGCCGTCAGGGTCCGTGAGCCGCACGCCCCACCACAGGAACGGCAGTTCCGCGGTCGCGTCACACGTCCCCACGTCAGGGTTCACCCTGAGGTTGTCGCCTTCGGCCCCCAGCTCGTGCGGCCAGTAGCCGGTCCCACCCTGCTCGGTGACGACCAGGCGGCGGTATAGCTCCTGCACCAGCCGCGTCTTGCCGAGCCCGGGCTCGGCCAGTAGGACGACGACCCTCGGACCGTCGCCCGCCCTGACGCGCTCCCACTGCGACAGCAGCCTGCCTAGCTCCTCGTCGCGGCCGAAGAAAGCGCCCGTGAGTGGCGCTGCCGTCTGGGTCACGCCGACGAGGTTACAGCGTGACGCGCGCTCTCACTCCGGGGCGCTAACCTGACCCCACATGGCGAGCGCACCGTTGGGAGGCGACAGGCCCGTGGAGCTCGAGGGCGTCACGGACAGGGTCGTCGTCGGCCTTGGGCCGGTCGAGGGCGACCGCGCCCTGTCGAACAGCACAGTAGTGGTGGGACGCGACGCGACGCTGGTCATCGACACGATGATCTCGACCGAGCTGCTCGAGCCGGTGCGGGCGAGGGCCGAGGAGCTCGGCGGCAGGGCCGTGGGATACGTGATCAACACGCACGGCGACAGGGACCACGTGGGCGGCAACGCGGCCTTCCCCGGCGCCTCCGTGATCGCGCATGCCAGCCTGGCGACCGAGGACCTGGTCCGGCCCGACGTGACCTTCGACGACTCGTACGCGCTGGACCTCGGAGAGGTGGAGGCGCAGGTCACGTACGTGGGTCCCGCCCACTCGAAGGCGGACAGCTTCGTGTGGCTGCCGTCAGAGGGCGTGGTCGTGTCGGGCGACGTCGTGTTCAACGGCCTGTTCCCGCTCATACGCGATGACGTCCAACGGTGGCTGCTGGCACTCGACAGGCTGCAGCGGCTGGAGCCCCGCCACGTCGTACCGGGGCACGGCCCGGTCGGCGACGCCCGCACCCTCGCCTGGCAGAGGCGGCTCATCGAGGACGTCTTCGAGTCGGTCAAGAACCGGTACTCCGCGGGCGTACCGGTGGACGACTCCGCCAACGAGCCTCCGCCCGAGCGGTTCGCGGCCCTGCCGCAAGCGCGCAACCGCTGGCCGGGTGCCGTCAAGGGCATCTACCGCGTGCTCGACGACCACACCGCGGCGGGCTGAAGACCTCACTCGCAGGCCCTATGATCGTGTTCCCTCGCCCGGCAACCGGGGCTCGTTTCAGGGAGGACAACTGACGATGACGGACGAACCCGCCACCACCGCTTCCACGGCCGCGGCGACCCCAGCCGGCAGCCTCACACCCATGCGTTACCTGGACAAGGCGATGAACGCCCTGCGCGATCTGGGACTCGTCCCCAAGGACTCCGGCACCCAGGACGCGCCCATCGTCGCCTTGCTGCAGCAGATCAGCGACCTGGACGAGGAGCGCATCGTCGCCATCACCCGGACGCTGGCCCAGGCCTCGCTGTTCAACGACGTGGTCCGCGAGCAGGTCGAGGCGATGAACGTAGGCACGCGCTACGAGCAGATCGCGCAGTCGTTCAACTCGATCCGCGACGATGCCAAGGGCCTCGTCGACCAGATCGAGGACGGCAAGATCACGACGTTCGAGCGGCTGACGAACATGTGGATGAAGTTCACGCGCGGCGACATCGCGGACCGCTTCGACAAGATCAAGAAGACCTACCTGGACGTAACCACGGACGCCCAGGACCAGATCCGCCGCGAGCGGCTGATACTCGAGTCGTACCAGGACTTCCGCGGCGCGCTCAAGCAGTCCGAGGTGCTGGCGTTCGAGGTCCTGAAGAAGGCCGAGGCCGAGGTCGCGTCCGCCCGGGAGCAGGTCGCAGCCCGGAACGCGGAGGTCGAGTCATACGCAGGCGAGGACCCGGCCGAGCGTGCGCGTCTGGAGCTGGCGCGCGACGAGGCCGTGCGCGCCCTGCAGAACTCGGACGCTCGCTACCAGATCGCGAAGGACCTGTCCGACAACCTCACGATCTCCTACAACACCTCCGAGGTCGTCATGGCCCGGCTCATGCAGACGACGACCGCCAAGGAGCGGGTGAGGGCGCAGGCGGTCAGCTTCTTCAGCACCAACGAGACCGTGCTGACTGCCCTGTCGGCCTCGTTCACGGGCATGTTCGGGCTGCACGAGGCTACGCGTACGGTCGAAGCGATGAAGGAGGGCGTGAGCCGCTCGCTCGAGACGCTCTCCGAGATCGGCGGCAAGATCCAGGAGGAGGCCCTCAAGGCCGGGTACGGGCCCACCGTCCGCGCCGACGCGGTCAAGAAGCTCGTCGACTCCGTCGTGGCGTACCAGGAGCGCAGCCGGGAGATCATCGCCGACATGCGTCAACAGGCGACGCAGAACGCCGCCGAGATCCGCGACGCCGTCGAGGACGGCAAGCGCCGTCTCGCGAAGCTCGCCCGCGACGGTGCGCAACTCGCCGAGCAGACGGCCTAGCGGGAGTAGATGGGAGACGCGCCCGACCAGGTGCCTGCGCAACCAGTCCAGTCCGAGGCCGTGCAGTCCGAGACCGTAGAGTCCGAGCCCGTCCAGCTGGACGAGGTCATGTTGGCGATGGACGTGGTGGACACCCTGCGCCATCGCGAGCACCTCATCGCCAAGGAGCTGGCTGCCGGCGCGCGCGACGAGGACATGGTCGAGCGCCTGCGTGAGATCTACGCCGCCCAGGGCATAGACGTGCCCGACCGCATCCTCAGCGAGGGGGTCGAGGCCCTCAAGGAGAATCGCTTCGTCTACACGCCCAAGGGCTCGCCGGGCGCGCGCCGCTGGGCGCACATCTGGGTCAGGCGCGGTCGCTACGGCGCCATGGTCCTCGGCCTGGTCCTGCTGGTCACGGTGGCGCTGTTCGGCTACGACGCGGCGGTACGCGCGCCGCGTCGGGCGCTCGTCAACGACCTCGGCGAGACGCGCGCGGCCGTGCTAGCCCTGTCCGAGGTGCCTGATGCCAGCGCGCGCGCCAACGACCTCTACCGCCAGGCCCAGCTGGCGCTGGACCGAGGCGACACCGGGGCGGCCGGGACGGCTCTGGATGAGCTGGAGCGGCTGCTGAGCCAGCTGGAGGTGGCGTACACGCTGAGGATCGTCACTGACCCCGTGACCGGGGTATGGAGGGTGCCCGACTTGAACACGGGGGCGCGCAACTACTACGTCATCGTCGAGGCGATCGGCTCCGGCGGGCGGCGCGTCGGCGTGCCCGTAGAGTCCGAGGAGACCGGCGTCGTGCAGACGGTGGACACCTGGGGCCTGAGAGTAGACGAGGACACGTTCGAACGGGTCAGGCAGGACAAGCTGGACGACGGCATCATCCAGGACGACACGTTCGGCGTGAAGCGGGCCGGCTTCCTCGAGCCGGACTACGAGTTCCCCACCACGGGTGACGCGATCACGGAGTGGGACTGAAGGTGGCCAGCCTCACCGGTTCCGAGGCGCTACGCGCCATCACCGACGCGATCAGGCAGGAGCAGGAACGCACGCGCAAGCTCGACGCCGACCTGGCCGCGGCCAACGCCCAACTCCTCGAGCTGGACGTCGAGCGCAAGGAGCTGCTGGGCCAGCTCGCCGAGGTGAGGGTGAAGTACCTGCTCTCGCGTGAGGTGGCGGCGGACCTGCAGCGCTCGGACAGGCAGGTCGTCGACCTGTTGGGCTCGCGTGACGAGGCGACGCGGCGCATACAGGCGCGGCTCGACGATCTAGAGGCGCGGCAGGCCGAGCTCCAAGCCAGGCGCGAGGAGCTGCACGGCCAGCTCGAGTCCACGGCCACCGCCATCGACATCGCCGAGGTGGAAGCCCAGAAGAAGCTCGCCGAGGACCCCGCCTACGTAGCCCAGCAGGAGGCTGCGAAGGCCGCCGAGCGGGTCGCGGTCCACGCCGACGAGAAGGCCACGACCTCCGAGCAGGAGCAGGGCAACAAGGGCAAGGCGTACAGGGCCGACCCCCTGTTCATGTACCTGTGGAACCGCGGCTACGGCACGACGGCGTACCGCGCCGGCGGGATCGTCAGATGGCTCGACGGCCGGGTGGCCCGTCTCATCGGGTACGAGGACGCCAGGGCGAACTACGCCAGGCTCGTAGACCTTCCCGTGCAGCTGCGCAGGCACGCGGAGCGCATGGGTGAGCTGGCCGACGCCGAGTTCGCGCAGCTCAAGGAGCTCGACGAGAAGGCTTTGCGAGACGCCGGCGTACCCGAGCTGGAGGCCGAGCACGACAAGGTCAGGCAGGTGATCGAGGAGGTCGACGCGGCGCTGGCAGAGGTCGCCGAGGCCATCAAGGGCGAGCTGGCGAAGCTCGAGTCCTACGCCAAGGGCGAGGACGAGCAGTACCGCAAGGCCGTCGGGTTCCTAGCCTCGGAGTTCGGGCGGGACGACCTGAAGGCGCTCCGTCGCGACGCCCTCGCCACGCCGTACCCGGAGGACGACGTCGTCGTGGCGCGCCTGCTGGATGTCGAGGCAGCCAAGGAGCGGCAGGCGCGCACCGTGACCGAGCTCAAGGACGTCGCCGAGCGCAACCGCGACCGGTTGAGCGAGCTGGAGGAGGTCAGGCGCGAGTTCACGAAGCGCCGCTACGACGACCCCGGTTCCACGTTCTCAAACGGCAACGTCTTCGGCACCATCCTCTCGCAGCTGCTCATGGGAGCGCTCACCAGCCAGGCCTTCTGGCGGGTGCTGCAGCAACAGCACACCTACAGCTCCAGGCGGGCGGACCCCACGTTCGGCTCGGGAGGGTTCGGACGGGGCTCCGTGTGGGGGCCGGCCAAGCGGATGGGTGCCGAGATCGGCGCCGAGGTCCTGGGCGAGGTGCTCGGCGGCCTGGGCGAGGTGCTGGGCGGTGGGCGTAGCAGCCGGGGCGGTTGGCGCGGCGGCGGGAGCTGGGGCGGCTCGTTCGGCGGCACTGGCCGGGCCCGCTCGTCGGGCGGGGGCTTCAAGACCGGCGGGCGCATCCGCGGCGGCAAGGGCTTCAAGACCGGCGGGAAGTTCTGAGTTCCGGGCCCCCGGGCCGGAACGCCGTGGCGACGAGCAGGGCGAGCGCTGGGACTTGGGAGTAAGTCACGCGCTGCGGCCGGCGACCTCGCGCAGCTCGACGATCAGAGGTCGCAGCGCGGAAGACTTGAGCTTCAACGCGGCCCGGTTCACTACGAACCGCACCGTGCTCAGGGCGATGACGTGCACCTCGACCAGGTCGTTCGCGGCCAGCGTGGCGCCGGTCTGGACCACGTCGACGACGGCGTCGGCGAGGCCGGACAGGCAGGCCAGCTCCACGTTGCCCTCCAGGGCGATGACCTCGGCCGGGCTGCCTGTGCGCCTGAGGTACTCGGCGGTGAGCCTCGGGTACTTGGTGGCGACCCTTCCCACCGGGCCTCTGGCGCCCTGAGGGCGGATCAGCGACAGACGGCATGCTCCGAAGCCCAGGTCCACCGGCGCGTAGAGCCGCGAGCCGGTCTCCAGCAGCACGTCATGGCCAACCATGCCGGCGTCGGCCACACCCAGGTCCACGTAGGTCGGGACGTCGGCGTTGCGCATGACTAGGACGCTGACTCCGTCACCGGGATAGCGCAGGGCGCGAGGGTCGGCCGGCACCTCCACTCGCACGCCAGCGTCGGCCAGCGCCTTCAACGCATGGTCGAGCATGCGGCCCTTGGGCAGCGCGAGCACGAGGTCGCTCACGGCGCGCTCCCTTCGCTCAGCACGGCGGCCACCCGCTCTCGCCCGGGCTCGTCACCCCGCACCGACAGAACGCGCTCGGGACCGTCCTCCGCCGCCAGCAGCAGGTAGGCGGCGCCCAGCGCCACTGCCTCGCGCCTGAGGGCCTCCGGACCGGTGCTCACGGCCCTCGCCACGCGGTAGCCGTGGGCGCGCAGGGTCCTGGCAGCGGCATCGTCGACGGACAGCACCAGTCCCGGCCCGGCCTTGGACCCGGCCGCCTGCGCGCCGGCGGCGGCGGCCAGCACCCGGCCGAGCCCCAGCGCGAAGCCCGCCGCACGCGGCAGCAACGCGCCGTCGTACCGCCCACCGCCCAGCAGGGGTTGGCCGAAGTCGAACGTGTACGCCCTGAACGTCACGCCCGTGTAGTAGCTGAGCCGGCGCGCCAGACCCAGGTCCAGCATCAGCTCGGACGGGTCCTCGAACTCGTCGAGGACGCCGGCGAGTCGCTCGAGCGCCTGGGTCGCGGCAACGCTCGGCGAGCGCGCCAGCGCTTCGTCCACCACGTTCGCGTCCCCGTAGAGGTCGGGCACGGCGACGATCGCGTCGGCGGCCCGTCCGCGCAGCTTCAGCGCGCCCACCAGCCCCTCGACCGCGGTCTGGTCCTTGCGGTCGATGGCGTCGGCCAGCGACCTCCGCGCGGAGTCTGGCACCTCGGCCGCGTCGAACAGCGCGGTCACGTACGCCGGGTTCCCGACCTCCACGCGCGGCGAGAGGCCCAGGGACCTCACCGACTCGCGCGCCAGGTGGATGAGCTCCGCGTCCGCCCGCGCCGAGCTGACCCCTATCAACTCGATGCCCACCTGCGTGAACTCCCGGCCCCGCGCGAGCTCGGGATCGATGGCATGCCACACGAGCCCGTCGTACGCGAGCCGCAAGGGTCGCTCCTCGCCGGCGGCCACCGCCGGGAAGGCCGCCTTCACGAGGCGCGCCAGCGCCGGCGTGAAGTCGCTGCGCAACGCCAGCACGCCGCCCCCTACGTCCACGAGCTTGAACGCCTTCTCGCCGCGCGGGTGGCCGGGATCCAGGCGCTCTAACGCCGGCACCTCCACCCGCTGGTAACCCCATGCCTCGTAGAGGCTGCGCAACGCGTCGATGGCGGCCGCCCGTGCCGAGGCCTCCGCCGGCGCCAGGAAGCGCGTGCCCTCTGGCAGCGGGTCATGGGTCACGTGGTGCTGGCCGGTCGCACGGGGGCGCTGGCCAGCAACGACAGCACGCAGACGGCCAGCTCGAAGGCCAGGAACAGGAGGTTGAGAGGGGTCACGGTCGCGTCGATGACGATCGAGAGGACGCGTCCAGCGGCGACGCATCCCACGAGGAGCGCCGCGGCGCGCAGGTACGGCCTGCCGCTGGCGTTGCCGGCCACGGACGCGCGTGGCGTCGCGGCCCACAGCAGCATGCCGCCCAGCGCCAGGTAGAGGCCGCCGAACGACGCCCGGACCTGGCTGATGCCGCGTGGCTCGATGACCTCGAGCCCGTAGAGCCTCACGGCTAGCAGCGGGTTCACCAGGCCGAGGAGTCCGGTGAGGATCACTACGCCGGCCGCCAGGTAGGCGAGCTGCCGGCGGGTGGGACCGCGTCGTGTCGTGACCGGTGGCGCCGTCGTCGCCGAGGGCGCGGGGGGAGGCGCGCCCACCACCGCTGGCCTTTCCGTTTGGGGCTGCACCGGCCTGGTCGCGCCGTCTCTCATGGGGAGACGATGGTACCACCGGCGTGTGCTCGGCCCAACACGAGGTTGTCGCGGTGCACTGCCTCCTCGTAGTGATGAGCCCCCAACAGCGCGGGCACCTCGCGCGTGTGCCTGCCCGCTACTCGCCTGAGGTCGCCGGCGGAGTAGTTGGTGAGGCCCACGGCGAACTCCTCGCCGCCGCAGCGCATCGACACCGCGTCGCCGAAGGCGAACTCGCCGTCCACGCCCACGATGCCCTTCGGGAGGAGGCTCCTGCCCGCGAGCACAGCGTCGCGCGCGCCTTCGTCCACCAGCAGCGTGCCCGCCACCGGCTGGTTGAGGATCCACGCCTTGCGAGCCGGCACGCCAGCTCCGGCCAGGAACCGCGTCCCCACGTCACCGCTGCGGGCGAGCGCCTCCAGCCCGGCGCCGCCACCGCCCAGCACCACGGTCTCGATACCGGCGTCGGCCGCGATGCGCGCCGCTGCCAGCTTCGTCCCCATGCCGCCGGTGCCTCCGGCGCTGCCCGCCCCGCCGGCCGCATGCCGGACCGAGCCCACGTCGCTGACCACGCTCAGCCGCCTGGCACTTGGGGTGACCCTGGGATCGGCCTCGTACAGGCCGTCTACATCGGTGAGGATGACCAGGAGCTCCGCGCCAACCAGGTAGGCGACCCAGGCGGAAAGGGTGTCGTTGTCGCCGACCTTGAGCTCGGAGGTCGCCACGCTGTCGTTCTCGTTGATCACGGGCACGGCCCCGAGGGCCAGCGTGGCCTCGAGGGCGTTCTTGGCGTTCACGTAGCGCCGGCGCGTCTGCACGTCGTAGGCGGACAGCAGCAGCTGTGCTACCGGCCGTGGCGCCCAGGCGGCCGCCCAGGCGTTCATCAGCAACGCCTGCCCGACGGCCGCAGCCGCCTGCTTCTGGGGCAGCGTCAAGGGCAGCTTCACGTTCAGCCGCTCGCGGCCGGCCGCGCCGGCCCCCGACGACACGACGACGACGTCGGCCGGGCGTCCCGGCGCGCCCGCTGCGGCTGCCAGCGTCAGGGCACCCGCCGCGATGCCCTGGAACGCCCGCGGCTCGAGGCGCCCCGCGTCGTCCGTGAGGCTCGAGGTCCCGACCTTGACGACCAGGCGCCGGTGAGTGCGGCCGTACAGCGGCATGCGCCAGATGTTACGCCCGGTCCGAGCGAACGAGGCACCGTGCTAGACTCCCCCGCTAACGCTTCATGGACCGGGTGCGGAGGTGAGGAAGGCATGCGGGTCGCGATAGTCGGAGCAACTGGGGCCGTGGGGGCGGAGCTCCTGCAGGTACTTCAGGAGCGCGCCTTCCCGGTCACGCGACTCAGGGCGTTCGCCTCCGCGCGGTCGGCCGGCAAGCTGCTGAGGTTCGGCGGCGAGGACGTGGTCGTGGAGCCCCTTCCAGAGAACGGCGACCTGGACGCCGACGTCGTGTTCTCGTCCGCTGGCGGGGCGCTCTCCAAGGAGCACGCCTGGCGCTGGGCCTCGCACGGAGCCGTGGTCATCGACAACACGAGCGCCTGGCGCCTCGACGACCGTGTGCCCCTGGTGGTGCCGGAGGTCAACCCGGCAGCGACCGAGGCACACCAAGGCGTCATCGCGAACCCGAACTGCTCGACGATCATCGCGCTCGTGGCGCTGGCGCCGCTACACCGCGCGTTCGGTCTGAAGCGGGCTGTGGTGGCCACTTACCAGGCGGTCTCCGGGGCCGGCATGGCCGGCATGGAGGAGCTGCGCGAGCAGAGCGCCGCCGTGCTGGCCGGCGAGGAGCCGCGCAACGCCAAGTTCAGACACCAGATCGCGTTCAACGTCTTCAGCCACGACTCCGAGGTGGGCGAGGACGGTTACAACGCCGAGGAGCGCAAGCTGCTCCTCGAGTCGCGCAAGATCCTGGGAGCGCCGGGCCTCCAGGTGTCCGCCACGTGCGTGCGTGTGCCCGTCTTTCGCGCGCACAGCGAGGCCATCCACGCGTCGTTCGAACGGCGCGTGTCAGTGGCTGCGGCCAGGGAGGTGCTGTCGTCGGCGGCCGGCGTCGAGCTCGTGGACCGACCCGCGGAGAACACCTTCCCCATGCCGCTCGCCGCCGCGGGCGGCGATGCCACGCTGGTCGGACGGTTGAGACAGGACACCGCGCTCGAGAACGGGCTGGCCATGTTCGTGGCGGGCGACCAGGTCCGCAAGGGCGCTGCCCTCAACTCGGTTCAGATCGCCGAGCTGTTGGTGGGCCGCCCGTCCGGCGCCGCCGCGATGCCGGTATGATGGGTCAAGACCACATCTTCGTGTCGCGAACGGTCTGAGTACCCTCGCCGGCCCCGCGCTGGCGCCCTGGAGCACCATGAACCTGGCTATCGTCACCGACTCGACCTCTGACCTGACGGCCGACGAGCTACAGGCGCTGGGCGTCGAACGCGTCCCTCTCTACGTCAACTTCCAGGGGCAGATGCACAAAGACTGGATCGACATCACGCCCAAGGACATCATCCAGGGCGTCGCCGCGGGCGCGGACCTTCCCACGACCAGTCAACCCAGCCCCGAGGACTTCGCTACGGTGTACCGCCGCGTCGCCGAGGCCGGAGCCGAACACGTCCTGGTCATCACGATCTCGGCCGAGCTGTCCGGTACCTACCAGTCCGCCAAGCTGGCCACGGAGCAGTCGCCGGTCCCCGTGACCCTGTTCGACGGGCGCGGTGCGAGCCTGGGCCACGGTGAGATGGCCCGCGCGGCCTCTGCCCTCCGGTCGCGCGGGGCCTCCGTCGAGGAGATCGTGGCGGCGCTGGAACGCATCCGCGACACGAACTTCGTGCTGTTCACGGTCGGCACGCTCGAGTATCTGCAGAAAGGCGGGCGCATCGGCCGCGCCGGCGCGCTCATGGGCAGCCTGCTCAACATCAAGCCGATACTCACGCTGCAGGACGGCGTCATCGAGCCGGTGGGCCGCGCACGCGGCCTCAAGAAGGCTCAACAGGAACTGGTGGACCGCTTCGCCAAGTACGTGGAGGAAGCCGCCGGACCGGTGGTCGCGAACTTCATCCACATACAAGACGTGGCGGCGGCGGAGCGTCTGAAGGAGGGCATCGCGGCGGCCGGCGTCCAGTACGAGGCTCGCGGCGTCGCCGAGATCGGCGCCGTCATCAGTAGTCACGTCGGGCCCGGGACGTTCGGCATCTACGCACACGAGAAGGTGCTCTAGGTCGTCGCCAGGCTCAACTGAGGTCGTCGCCAGGGCTCAACTGTGGTCGTCGCCGGGCCGGGCTGAGTTGGTCGCCGGGCCCGACCCGGGCGCCAGCAACCTAACCCGCAGCCGATACGGAGCGGGCGGACACGGGTGGGCACCCGCGCTCCAAGACCAGCGAGCGCGGGTGCCGCCGTTCAAGTCAGAACCCGATGGTGCCCGACTCGCCGTCCAAAGTGATCGTCAGCGTGCGCCCGGCCAGGTCGGCCTCGGGCTCACCCGCGACGCTGAGGGAAACGTGGCCGTCGTTGGGCGTGGGCGCCTCGGTCGCGACCTGCATCGCGCTGGCCAGTTCCGCACCCGTCAGGGAGGCGACGCCGAAGGCCGGCAGGACGCCGGTGTAGGTGTACGCGCACGAATCCACCGTGCAGCCGCCGCGGGTCAGCGTCACGGCGCCCTGTGCGTTCAGGACGAAGTCAGCTTTGTCGTCGGCGTCATCGAAGGTCGCCGCGCCGTGCCACACGCGCACGGTGAGTGTCGCTCCTGACAGCGTGATCTGGTCAGGCGCCTCGCCCGCTCCGGCGTTCAGCGAGGCCGACGCGATGCTCACCTCGTTCGTGAGCTCCGCGGGCGATAGCGGCAGGTCGGGTATCTCGAGGTCGGGGAAGGTGAAGTCTGCAGAGCCGCTGCCGGTCACGGCCATCGCGACGACTGTCTCGCCGCCCGGGAAAGCGATGGCCACGGATTGCCCGTCCAGTCCCAGCGGGTCCGTCACGTTCTGATCTGGTATCAGGCTGCTGCAGGCGGTAAGGAGCGCAGTCGCTACCGCGGCCGCGAAGGCGAGGCGCAACGCGGTCGGGCGGCGTTGGGCAACGGCCTCGCGTGCGATACGGCGAGGGTTCGAGCTCTGGGTGATGGACATGTCGCACCTCCGGGTGCAGCGCTCAGCGGACGGTCAAGCGCCCGCGCGCGTAAGCAGAGCTGCCGCGCTGCAGCAGTCAGGAACGTGGCCCGGACAGGGTGATCGCCGGGGTCGCTCGGCCCCAGACTAGCGCAGGCAGGCCATCGTCCCGGCGGGTCGTACACGGAGGAACGCTGACGGGCACGCTGGTAGCGGATGTACGCAGCGGTCTCCTCGGCCACGCTCAGCGGGGTGGACGCGGTCAAGGTGACGGTAGAGGTCTACGTCAGCGGCGGGTTGCCCACCTTCACGATCGTGGGGCTGCCAGGCGCGGCGGTCCAGGAGTCGCGTGAGCGCGTGCGGGCAGCGCTCAAGGGGCTGGGTGCGCCGCTCTCTCCCAGCCGTGTCACCGTCAACCTGGCCCCGGCAGACGTCAGGAAGGAGGGGCCATCTTTCGACCTGCCCATCGCGCTCGGCCTCCTCGCTGCCGCCGGTCACCTTCCTGCCAGGCGCCTCGACGGTTACCTCGCCTTCGGCGAGCTGGCGCTCGACGGCACGCTGCGCGATGTCAGGGGGTCCGTCAGCATGGCCGTGGAGGCCCTGGCGGCCGGCAAGGCGCTGCTGTGCGCGCCGGGGAACGCGGCGGAGGCGGCCGCCGTGCCGGGCACCGTCTGCCACGGTCCTGCCACGCTCGCCGCGGCCGTGGCGCATCTCCGGGGCCGCGTCAGCCTGCCGGCGCTCGAGCCCGCCGTGAGGCCCATGCGATCGGCTCACGAAGACCTGGCCGAAGTGCGGGGCCAGGCCCAGGGCAAGCGCCTCCTGGAGATCGCCGCCGCCGGCAGGCACTCGGCGCTGCTCACGGGGCCACCGGGCGCAGGCAAGACCATGCTGGCCAGAAGGTTGCCCGGTCTGCTGCCGCCGCTGGGGGTGAGCGCAGCGCTGGAGGTGGGCCGCGTCTACTCGGCGGCCGGCGTGCCGCGCGGGCCTGGTCTCGACCTCGCACCACCGTTCAGGGCGCCGCACCACAGCGGGTCGGAGGCCGGCATCATCGGCGGCGGCGCCAACCCGAGGCCAGGTGAGGCCAGCCTGGCGCACCGCGGCGTGCTGTTCCTCGACGAGGCTCCCGAGTTCGCCCGCGGTGTGCTCGAGGCCCTCAGGCAACCGCTGGAGTCTGGTGAGGTCGTGCTGGTGCGCGCCTCGGGCGCGGTCGCGCTGCCGGCGCGCTTCCAGCTCGTTGCCGCCATGAACCCGTGCCCGTGCGGCCGGGCCCTCGACCCCGACCCCGACGCCTGCGTCTGCAGCCGGGTGGAACGCATGCGCTACGCGGCCAAGCTGTCGGGCCCGCTGCTCGATCGCATCGACCTCAGGCTGGCGGTGCCGCGCCTGAGCCGCGAGGAGCTCATCGCCTCCGCCGCGGGCGAGCCGACCGCGGCGGTGGCAGCGCGGGTGGCGGCTGCACGCGACATGGCGCAGCAGCGCCAGGGCTGCCCCAACGCTGACCTGGTCGGGCCCGGCCTGCGCCAACACGCCATGCCGGGGCCAGGCGCCCGGAGCCTGCTGCGGGACCTGGTGGACAGGCTGCGCCTCAGCGCCCGCGGTTTCGACAGGCTGCTGCGTGTGGCACGCACGATCGCGGACCTGGAAGGCGCGGTGACCGTGGACGCGGGCCACCTGGGAGAGGCCGCTGCCTTCCGGGTCTGAGCTCTCGTCGGGACGAACGTCCCTGGCCTCGCGAGAGCCGTTCCCGCCGAGATAGTCGTCGGAAAAGCTTGTGCTAGATTGGCCCGGTACTTACGAGGGGGCGCATCCTACCTGCCCTCATCCCCGCGCCCTAGGAGGGAAAAACGTGCCCATAGGCTGGTTGTGGCGGGCTCTGCCCGTCGCACTACTGACGTTCTTGCTCGCCGGTTGCAACCTGGCGGACGAACAGTCCGTGTTCGCCCCGGTGGGTCCCGTGGCACAGGAGCAGTTGGGCCTGTTCATGTGGACCTGGTACCTGAGCATCCCGGTGATGCTCCTGGTAGGCGGGGTGCTCGTCTACGTGATCGTCCGCTACCGTAGGCGCCGCGGCGACGACTCCATCCCCGGCCAGACCCATGGCAACGTCCTCCTAGAGGTCGTCTGGACCACCATCCCCGTGATCATCGTGATCCTGGTGGCGGTCCCGACGGTGCGTTCGATATTCCAGCTGCAGACGTTCACGGAGGCCGGCGAGGGCGACGTCGCCGTCACGGTCACCGGCTACCAGTGGTGGTGGAAGTTCGAGTACCCGCAGTACGGCATAACGACCGCCAACGAGCTGCACGTGCCTGTGGGCGCGCGCATCGTGCTCGACCTGCAGTCGGCTGACGTGCTGCACGCTTTCTGGGCCCCCCGCCTGGGCGGCAAGGTCGACCTGATCCCTCACCAGGACAACCAGCTGTGGTTGCAGGCAGACGAGCCGGGCGTGTACCACGGTCAGTGTGCCGAGCTATGCCTGGGCGCTCACGCCTACATGCGCTTCCGCATCGTCGTGGAGGAGCAGGACGAGTTCGAGCAGTGGGTGCAGTCGTTCCAGGAGCCGGTCGTGCAGACCGTGTCGAGCGACCAGCGCGTGAGCCAGGGTCGCACCCTCTTCGCGCAGAAGGGCTGCATCGGCTGCCACAGCCTCGACAACTACGCCGAGGGCGTGAGCTACGGCCAGCCTGGCTTCCCCGAGCTGACCAACTTCGGCCTCAGACACACGGTAGGCGCGGGCGTCTTGGACGCGACGCTGGAGAACGTCGCGCAGTGGATCATGGACCCTCAGACCGTCAAGCCGGGCAACTACATGCCTACCCTGTGGGCTGAGGACGACCCGAACCGCGAAGAAGAGGCCACGGCCATCGCCGCGTACTTGCTGAGCCTCGGTGCGGACCAGGCCTCCGACCGGGCACAGACCGTTGCCATGGGAGGTAACTGATGGCATCGTCTACGACAGCGCCCCAGGCAACGCTCTTCATGCGGCCCACCCAGCGCACGGGTCTCGCCAGCTGGCTGACCACGGTGGACCACAAGAAGCTGGGGATCCTCTACATCTTGTCGAGCTTCGTGTTCCTGGGCATGGCCAGCGTCGAGGCGTTCATCATGCGCCTCCAGCTCATGCGGCCCGACCAGCAGCTCGTGTCGCCCGACACCTTCAACCAGCTCTTCACGATGCACGGCCTGACGATGGTGTTCCTCGCCATCATGCCCATGGGCATCGGCTTCGCCAACTACTTCGTGCCGCTGATGATCGGTGCGCGTGACCTGGCCTTCCCCAGACTGAACGCCTTCGGGTACTGGGTGTACTCGCTGGGCGGGCTCATGATCTACTCGAGCTTCTTCCTCGGCGGGGCGCCCGACATGGGCTGGACCGGCTACGCGCCGCTCACCAGCCTGAGCGCGAACCCGGGCATGGGCGTCGACTTCTACGCCTTCGGTCTGTTCATCAGCGGCATCGGCACGACCGTGACCGCCATGAACCTCATCGTCACCATCGTGAACATGCGTGCGCCCGGCATGACCTTCATGCGCATGCCGGTGTTCGTCTGGATGATGATCATCACGTCCTTCATGATCATCTTCGCGTTCCCGCCGCTCACGATCGCGTTCGTCCAGATCATCACCGACCGCACGTTCGGCACGCTGTTCTACGTTCCCGCGGCCGGGGCCTTGCCCATCTTGTGGCAGCACCTGTTCTGGATCTTCGGGCACCCCGAGGTCTACATCATCATCCTGCCCGCCTTCGGGATGATCTCCGAGATGGTCCCGACGTTCAGCCGGAAGCCGCTGTTCGGCTACCCGGTCATGGTCCTCGCGAGCATCCTCATCGCCTTCATGGGCTTCGCCGTGTGGACGCACCACATGTTCACCACCGGCCTCGGCCCGGTCGTGAACACCGCGTTCTCGCTGACCTCGTTCATCATCGGCATCCCCACCGGGGTGAAGATCTTCAACTGGCTCGGGACGCTGTGGGGCGGCAACATCAGGTTCACCACGTCGCTGCTCTACGCCATCGCGTTCATCATCACCTTCACGTTGGGCGGCATCACCGGGATCATGGTCGCCATGCCCACCTTCGACGCCCAGGTCCACGACACGTACTTCGTCGTCGCGCACTTCCACTACGTCATGGGCGGTGGCGCGCTGCTGACGTTCCTCGGCGCCGTGTACTACTGGTTCCCGAAGTTCACGGGCAAGATGCTCGACGAGCGCCTCGGCAAGGTCGGCTGGGCGTTCATCGTCCTCGGCTTCCACACGATCTTCTTCCCGCAGCACCTCGCGGGGCTCATGGGCATGCCGCGCCGCATCCAGACGTACCCGGCCGGCATCGGGCTCGAGCTGTGGAACTTCATGTCCACGTTCGGGACGTTCATCATGGGCATCGGCCTGATCATCTTCCTGATCAACGTGATCCAGGGGTTCAGGTCAGGCAAGCCCGCCGGGAACGACCCGTGGGACGCCCGTACGCTCGAGTGGGCGACCTCGTCCCCGCCGCCGTACTACAACTTCGCCACGCAGCCGGTCGTCAACTCGCTCGATGCCTTCTGGGCCTACAAGCACCCTGAGACCCTCAACGTCGAGCCCATCGACCCGCGGACGGCCGGCCGGGAGTACGACGCCGGCGGCATCCACATACCCGGTCAGTCGTGGTGGCCTCTGCTCGCCTCCGTGATGATCATCGTCGGCTCCTACGGGCTCATCTACGACAACTGGATCCTCGCGATCATCAGCGGCTTCGCCTTCATCTTCACGATCTTCGCGTGGGCGTTCGAAGGCGTCGGCGGACACCACGTGCACCCCGAACTCCAAGGAGGGGCGGCATGAGCTCCGCAGCGGACGTCGCCGCCCACACCCACCCCCTGACCCAGGACCAGCCGGGCCTGCCGGGCAGCAGAGGGGCCATCACCGCACACGGCTGGCGCAGCACGCGCCTACCGGACGTCAAGCTGCTGATGTGGGTCTTCCTCGCGTCCGACTGCATGATGTTCGGCGCGCTCATCGGGACCTACCTCGCCTACCACAACCGCAGCCTGGTCCCGCCCTACCCCATCGACGTCTTCGACATCCCGCTCACGACGGTCAGCTCATTCGTGCTGCTGGTGTCGAGCTTCCTGATGGTGCTCGCCCTCCACTCGCTCCGCATCGATGACATCCCGAGGTTCCGTCTGTGGACCTTCGGCGTCGCCCTCTTCGGCTCGATATTCCTGGGCTTCCAGGTCTACGAGTTCGTCCACTTCGTGAACGCTGGCCTCTCCATCCACCACAGCCTGTTCGGCACGACGTTCTTCATCCTCACCGGCACACACGGGATTCACGTCGCCGTCGGGGTGCTGTGGTTGCTCGGCTTCCTGGTCCAGTCGTACGTCAGGCCGACGAGCAGCAAGGACGCGGTCTACCTGGAGATCGCCGGCCTGTACTGGCACTTCGTCGACATCGTCTGGATCGTGATCTTCACGGTCGTCTACCTCGTCGAGTTCGTGTGAGCCGGGAAAGCTGAGATGGCCAAGAACCATAACGGTGCAGTAGGCACGTACATCCTGATCGTCCTGATCCTCGGCGTGGTGACGTACATGGAGTTCGCCATCGTCGAGTACCCGCAGGCCTGGCTCGGCCAGACCATGACCCTGGTGGTTCTGGCGGCGCTGTCGGTCCTCAAGTTCCTGTTGGTCGTCATGTTCTTCATGCACCTCAAGGGCGACGACCGCATGTACTCAGGGTTCTTCTCTTCAGGGATGGTCATAGCCCTGGCCACGTTCATCGCGATGACGGCGATGTTCATCCTGCCGAGGACCATGGCGTACGGCGAGGCTCGCGCGCGCGCCGAGTCCATCGAGGGCGGCGGCGCCGCGCACGGCGAGGCTCACGTCCCGCCCGAGGTCGAGGAGCTGATCACCACCGATGGCCGTTCCCGCTCTGCCGCGGAACGGGCCGACGTGCCCGCACCCACGGACCGCTCGGTGCCCATCGAGGCCCCGCAGGCCGCCAACGACGCCTCCACTTACGAGGTGGAGGGCGCGGCCGGTCCCGCCCAGACGCCTACCCCAGCGGGCGCAGAGCAAGCCGCCGGCGCAGGGGTGGCCGGCGAGGAGACAGCGGCTGAGGCAGCCGCCGAGGGCGGAGCGGGCGCGACGCCCGAGACCGAGGCCGAAGGCGAGCTTCAGGCCGAGCCCGAGGCCGCGGAGGCCGAAGAGACGGCGGCTGACGACGCCGAGGAGGTGGGCGCCGGTGAGGCCGCCGCCGACTGGGACCGCGCGTTGGGCGCCCAGGTCTACAACGCCAACTGCGTTGGCTGTCACCAGGCCGCCGGCCAAGGCATCCCGGGCGCGTTCCCGCCGCTCGCGGGCCACGCCGCCGACGTCTACGCCGCAGGCGGCCAGGAGTACCTGCCTCAGGTCCTCCTGTTCGGGCTCACCGGCGCCATACAGGTCGAAGGCATGACCTACAACGGGTTCATGCCGGCCTGGGCACAGCTCAGCGACGACGAGATCGCCAACGTGCTCAACCACGTGATCGCCGAGCTGGGCGACGCGCCCAGCGGCTTCGTGCCGTTCACGGCCGACGACGTCGCCGCTCACCGCGACGACGGCCTGGCGGCCGGAGACGTGCACTCGATCCGGGCAGAGCTCGGCCTGGACTGAGCGGGACGCACGGCCGTGGACTCTCCGCTGTACCTCGGCTGGCAGTTCGGGCCCGTCCTGCTGGGCGGGATCGCTGCTGCCGCCGTGACCTACTACCTGGCGGTGGGGCCGCTGAGGAGCAGACTCGCTCCCGGCGTGCCCTACCCCAGGGGCAGGGCGGCGGTGTTCGGCCTCGGCCTCGTGCTGCTCTACCTCAACGAGGGATCGCCGCTCCACGACCTGGCCGAGCGCTACCTGCTCTCGGCCCACATGGTCCAGCACCTGCTGCTGTCGTACGTGGTCGCGCCTGTCATCCTTGTGGGCATCCCCGGCTGGTTGCTGCGCGCCGTGCTGGCCGGCAGGCGCACCCTGCCCATCTCCAGGGTGCTCCTCAACCCCGTCGTCACGTTCTTCACCTTCAGCCTCGTCATGGCCGTCTATCACGTGCCCGCGGTCTACGACCTGGCACTGGCGAACACCTCGCTGCACCACGCCGTCCACTTCGTGATCCTGCTGGCCTCGCTCATGGTGTGGTGGCCCCTCATGGGCGGTCTGCCGGAGCTGCCCAAGCCGGCGTTCCTGCCGCGGCTGGCCTACGTCTTCCTGCTGCCCGTCGCGCAGATCCCCATCTTCGCCGGGGTGACCTTCTCCGACATCCCGCTCTACCGCCAGTACGCCGTCATCCCGACGCGCGCTTTCGGGCTCGCGGTGCTCGAGGACCAGGCGCTGGCCGGCGTCGTCATGAAGGTCTTCGGACTGTTCGCGTTCGGGATCACGTTCGTGGTCACGTTCTTCAACTGGTACCGCGAGGAGCTGGCGCCGTCGGCGGACGCCGGCGGGCCCGGCGGCCCGGTCGCGCGTAACGCGCACCTGTGACGGGCTCACCCGCGGCAGCGATCCCTAGGGCCGTCGCCTTCGACTGGGGCGGCGTGTTCACCCGCGGCACTTTCGACTCCAGCGCCGTGCGGGCGCTCGCGGGGCTCGTCGGCATGCCCGTCGAGGAGCTGGAGCCCACCTACCTCGATCTCATGGTCGACTTCGAAGCCGGGCGGCACGACCTGCCCGGGTTCCATCGCCGCTTCTCGGAGGCCACCGACACGGCTACCCAACTAGACGTGTTCCGGCGGACGTTCCTCGGCGCTGTCAGAGAGCGGCCCGAGACCTACGCCCTCGTGGCCGCCCTGCCGCCAGGCGTTCGCCTCGGCATCCTGTCCAACAACGTCGCCGAGCTGTGCGACGCCGTGCGCGCCGACCCTCGCCTGGCGCGCTTCGAAGCGTTCCTGTTCTCGAACGAGCTGGGCGTGCGCAAGCCCGACCCGGCCGCGTACCAGGCGCTCATCGACGCGCTCGGGGAGGAGCCCGGCGCGACGGTCTTCGTCGACGACAACCCTGGCAACGTGGACGCCGCGAGCCGGTTCGGCCTCCGAGCGGTCCTGTTCGACAGTCACTTCCCCGAGCGGTTCGCGCGGTTGTTCCCGGGCGTCGCGCTACCTGGCGCCTTCGGGCAGCCAGGCTGGCGCTGACCTGACGCGCTCCGGACCCGTCACTTCAGGCCGCCCGAGAGCACCGCATCAGTCTCGGCACGTCCGCGCGCCGGTGGCTGCTGTACCGTGACCGCACATGAGCGCCGACCGCGACGATCGTGACCTGTGGGAGGAGCCGGCGGACGCCCCGCGGGCGGTGAAGTTGCTGCAGGGATACGTGTGGCACCCCCGGGACCAGGACCTGGACCTGAACGAAGAGCTGTCCACCGAGGTGGCGCCCGGCGTGCACCTGCTCGTGGACGCCATGCCGCGCGCCCCTTTCACCTTCTTCGACGACGGCACACCGTCGGACACGCAGGTGGTCTACCAGCTCACGTTGCTCGCCAAGGTCGAGCCGGGCACCGACCCCGCGCGTCTGCTGGTCGAGATCGCGCCTACCGTAGAGGCGCTGCTGGACGCCACGCCGAAGAGCGTCGGTTGGCAGCTCATGGAGGACCTGCGAGAGGTGGGCTAAGCCTCCCGGACCTCAGCGAGGACCCACCTGGACCTGCCTGACGGGGATCGTGAACCCGTCGGCGTCGAAGCGCTCCTTGACCTTCTGCTTCAAGTCGGACTGCGTCGAGAGGAAGTCGGACGCGGTCGTCCAGTACTGCGCCAGCAGGTCCACCGAGAGGTCGGTGAGCGCCTTGGTCGTGAACACCGGCGCAGGGTGGGTGAGAACGCGCGGATCCGACGTCACGACCTCCGTCAGGACGTCGAGGGCCCGGGCCACGTCGTCGCCGTAGCTCACGCTCACGACCAGGTCGAAGCGCCGCCTGACGGACTGCGAGTAGTTGACGATCTTCGTGCCCCACACGGTGCTGTTGGGCAGGTGGACGACGACGCCGTCCCACGTGACGACCCTGGTGATGAACAGGCCTACGTCCGTGACGGTGCCCGACGTGGTGCCGACCTCGATGCCGTCGCCCAGCTTGAACGGGCGCAGCACCATGACCATGATGCCGGCGGCCACGTTGGAGAGCGTGCCCTGCAGCGCCAGGCCGATCGCCAGGCCCGCCGCGCCGACCAGGGCGGTGATGCTCGCGGTCTGCACGCCCAGTTGTCCCAGTGCGATCACGGCGGCCAAGAGCATCACCGCCCCGCGAGCCATGCGCGCGAGGGCGGGCGAGTAGTCGAAGGTCACGCCGCTCGAGCGCTCCACGGCACGGCGCGTAAGCCTCTCCGCCAGACGGGAGAGGTACCAGCCGGCGACGAGGATGGCGACCGCCGTGAAGAGGTCGAGCGCGAACCTCGACAGGCCCGCCGTGAACGTGGCCCAGAAGAGGTTGAGGTCCATCAGCGGTCGGGCTCGGCGGTGACGATCAGGTCCTCGTCCGGGTAGACGTACCCCTGCCGCCTCGCCAGCGCCTCGCGGTAACCGGCGTCGTCGCCCCGTGAGGCCACCAGATCGAGTCGGTTCAGCTCGGTTCTCAGCGCGCTGACCTCCGCTTCCAACCTCGCCACGTCACGCCGCTGCACCAGGTTGCGGTCCAGCTCGACGCCGATGATGAAGAAGAGGTGCAGACAGCCCACGACGGCCAGCACGACCAACGCCGGGTGCACTCGTTTGCCGGGCTCGCGGCTCACCCCGACACCTGCTGGAGCGCCAGCGCCTCCCTCAGGAAACGCGCCGCGTCCTCGGGCGGGGTGGGATTGACGAAGAAGCCGGCACCCCAGTCGTAGCCCGCCTGCGTCGTCAGGCGCGGCAGGATCTCGAAGTGCCAGTGGAAGCCGTCCTTATCGGGCAGCGGTGAGGTGTGCAGCGCCATGTTGTACGGAGGGCTGTCGAGAGCGTCGTTGAGGGCTCGCAACACGCCCTGGAGGATATCAGCGAGGAGCCGCAGGTGGTTGGCCGGCACCGCCGCGAAACCGGAGGCGTGGCGCCTGGGCAGGATCCAGGTCTCGAAGGGCGTCTTCGAAGCGAAGGGTGCCACGGCCACGAACTCGGCGTTGGCGCTCACCACGCGCTCCTTCACCGCTACCTCCCGCTTGAGCACCGCGCAGAACAGGCACTCGCCGTGCTCGGCGTGGTGGCTCCTCCCCGCCTCCATCTCCTCCTCGACCCAACGGTTCGGCACAGGCAACGCCAGCAGGTGCGCATGCGGGTGCTCGAAGAGCGCCCCGGCCGCCCTACCGACGTTGCGCGTCAGTTGCACGTGCTCGACCCCTGGCCGCTGAGCGAGCAGCGCCAGCCGGTCGCGGTACAGGCGCAGCACATCGACGAGGTGGTCCGCCGGCATCCGGTCCAGCGTCTGCCGAGCGTCCGGGTGCTCGACGATGATCTCCTGATAACCCAGCGGGGAGCCGGACCGGAACAGGTCGTCACCCTCCTGGGTGAAGCGTCTGCCCGACAACATGTCGCTGGGATGCGAGACCACGCGCATCGTCCACGGCTCGACGCCGTCGCCGCCTCCGTACCTGGCGATCTCCACCACCGGCCCGTCGGCGTCAGGGGACAGCGGGGAGCGTTCCGGCGGCAGCGGCACGCTGCCGAAGTCGGAGGCCAGCAGCCCCCTCTCCGGTGACAGCAGCACCCACGCCCTGCCGAACGCGTCCTTGCGGAACACAGACATGTGGACCGGAGTCTAGCAACGGCCCCGTGTCGTCCGGAGTCGGTTGTTCCACGCCCGCCCGAGTGAGCTTCAGAACAGGGCTTCCTGCACCGCCAGGTCCGTATCGTGAGTGGGCAGCGCCGTGACCTCGCGGTACTCGAGCCCCAGCGCCCCGAGCCGGTTGAGTGCCGGCGCCGTGACGGCGGGAGCGGCCAGGATGCCCCTGACGGTGCCGTCCCAGACCCTGCTCACGCTCTGCACGTAGCGCGCCAGCTGATGCACGGCCTCATGGTTCGCCTTGCCGCGCTTGAGCTCGACCACCACCAACGCGCCGTTCACGTCCCGCGCCAACAGGTCGATCCCGCCCACGTCCGTCGGCGTCTCGAGGTCGATGAGCGTGAGCCCCGGCTCGATGAGCTCGGGGTTCGACGCCAGGGCCGCCTGCATCTCCGCCTCGCTGCCCAACAGCACGAAGCTGCCGCCGCCCAACAGCTGCAGCGACTGGGCGAGCGCCGGCGCGAGGAACCCGATGCGCAGCGTCTCGGGCGGCGCGAAGCGCTCGGCCAACATCACGGCGACGCCGTCCTCGCACGACACGCGGATGTCGTCCGTCTGAGGCTGCCAGTTGACGGGCTTGACGCCGCGCGCGCCATGCACCTGGACGCTGCCGTCCGGCTTGACGATGAGCAGGTACTCCCCTGCCTCCGCCACGCTGGCGGCGCGGCCCGAGTAGAACACCTCGAACTCACCAGCCACCTGTACCAGCGCGTCCCGGGACCGCAGCTCCGCCTCGAGGAACGTTGTCAGCTCCTCCGGCGTCGGGAGCGTCAGGGACGTCCTAAGCACGCGGCGCAGCGTAACACCGGGTACACTCCCGCCCATGGGTCTGATCGGCGCGCACGTCTCGACAGCAGGGGGTCTCTATCACGCGTTCGACCGGGCCGACGAGCTCGGCTGCCAGAGCCTCCAGATCTTCGTCAAGAGCCCGAACCAGTGGCGGGGCAAGGTCCTGACCGAGGACGACGTGACCGCTTACCGCGAGCGACAGCAGCGTGATGGTCAGCCGGTCATCGCGCATGCCGCCTACCTGATCAACCTGGCATCGCCCAAGGAGGACATCCTCGAGAAGTCGATAGGTGGCCTGCTCGACGAGCTCACGCGCTCGTACCGGCTGGGCCTCGACGGTCTCGTGCTGCACCCGGGTGGCCACCTGGGTGCCGGCGTCGAGGCCGGCATCGAGCTCGTGGCGCGCTCTCTAGACGTGGTGCTGGCGCGTCCGGAGACCGGCGACGCCAAGGTGCTGCTGGAGAACACCGCCGGGCAGGGAACGGTGCTGGGCTCACGCTTCGAGGAGCTGGCCGCCATCATCGAGCGCGTCGACGCCAAGGACAGGGTGGGCGTCTGCATCGACTCGTGCCACGCGTTCTCGGCCGGGTACGACCTCACCCGTGAGGACGGCTACGAGGCCATGTTCGACGCGGCCGACGCCACCTTCGGGCTGGCGAAGATCAGGGCGTTCCACCTCAACGACTCCAAGCACCCGCTGGGCAGCAAGAAGGATAGGCACGAGCACATCGGGCAGGGCCTGATCGGCGAGTGGTTCTTCGGACGGCTGCTCGCCGACGAGCGTTTCTCCCGGCACCCCATGACCATCGAGACGCAGCCCGGCGACGACAACGAGGTCCACAAGCAGGACATGGCGACCCTGCGGCGCTTGCAGGGTTGACGACGTGACCACCCTCAGGCACCTGCGCAAGACGGCCTTGAGCCTGCCGGAGGTCGAGGAGGGCACGCACTTCGGCATGGTCTCGTTCGCGGTCAGGGGCAAGGGCTTCGCGTCTGTCACGAAGGACGGCTTGGTCCAACTGACGATGTCCGAGGACCATGCTGCCGGCGTGCTGGAGCGTTTCCCAGCAGCGGAGCGTCTGACGCGTCAGGGCAAGCCGCTGGGCGTGCGTGTCCCGCTCGACGCGGTCAACGGCATGGAGCTCAACGCTCTGGTCGAGAAGTCTTGGCTCAGCCGCGCTCCCAAGCGACTGGCCGCCACCAGGCTCGAGGCGCGCAGCGCCACGGCGCCGGAAGGGGCCGATGCGCTGCCGAAGGCCATCGGCAAGCCGGCGACGCGGGCGCTACTGGCCGCCGGTATCAGGGATCTGCACGACGTGGCGGCGAGGAGCGAGAACGAGCTGCTCGACCTACACGGCGTGGGGCCGAAGGCGACGAAGGTTCTGGGTGACGCGCTGGCCGAGCGCGGGCTCGCGTTCAAGCCGTAACCCCGGTCCTCGCTCGCCCCCTAAGTCAGCCGCCTCACTGCCCCAGGTACGCGGACGCCACCCGCTCGTCGCGGGCCAGCTCGTCGGCGGGCGCGGACAGCAGCACGCTGCCCGTCTCCAGCAGGTAACCGCGGTCCGCCAGTCGCAACGCCGCGCGAGCGTTCTGCTCGATGAGCAGCACCGTGGCCCCGGTCGCCCGCAGCTGCGCTATGACCCGGAAGATCTCCTCGACGATCAGCGGCGCCAGACCCAGGCTGGGCTCGTCCAGTAGCAGGAGGCGCGGCCGGGCCATCATGGCCCTGCCCATGGCCAGCATCTGCTGCTCGCCGCCCGACATCGTCCCGGCCAGCTGCCGGCGTCGCTCGGCGAGCTGCGGGAAGGTGTCGTACACGTGGTCCAGCGGAACGCGTTGATCGCGCTCGCCCTTAAGGTAGCGGCTGTACGCGCCCAGACGCAGGTTGTCCTCCACGCTCAGGGCGGCGAACAGCTCGCGGCGCTCGGGCACGAGCACGACGCCCCGACCCACGAGGCGCTCCGGGCTCAGGTCGCTCACGTCTTCGCCGTCGAGCAGCACCCGGCCGCCTGCCTTGGGCACCACGCCGACGACGGCGTTCACTAGGCTGCTCTTGCCCGCGCCGTTGGCGCCGATCACGGCGACGAGCTCGCCCCGCGGCACGGTGAGGTCGACGGCGTCGAGGGCCACCACGCCGCCGTAACGGACCGTCAGGTCTGCGACGACGAGGTCGGCGCCGGCTCGGCCGGCCTCGGTCGCCCGTGCGGAACGTGCCGTGCTCACGCGACCTCCTTGCCGAGGTACGCCTCGACCACCGCCGGGTCGCGCCTGACCTCGTCCGGCGTGCCCACGGACAGCCTCTCGCCGTGGTTCATGACGACGACCCTGTCGGCCAGGTCCATGACGACGTCCATGTCGTGCTCCACGAGCAGCACCGTCACCCCGTCGGCCTGCAGCTTGCGGACCAGCCGCTTGAGGTCCTCCTTCTCATGGCGCCGCAGGCCGGCCGCGGGCTCGTCGAGCAGCAGCAGCGCCGGGTCGGCCATCAGCGCTCGCGCCACCTCCAGGAGCCGCAGCTTCCCGAGCGGCAGGCTGCCGGCGCGCGCGAACGGGTCGTCCGCCAACCCGACGCGCTGCAGCTGCCTGTACGCCTCGGCGCGAACCCGCTCCTCCTCGGCGCCGCCGAGACCCGCGAGGCCGCTCCACAGCCCGGACTTGGTCCTGGAGTACGCCCCCAACGCGACGTTCTCGAGCAGGCTGAGGTTGGGGCTGAGGTTCAGGTGCTGAAACGTACGAGATAGGCCCAGGCGGGCGATGCGGTGAGGCGCCATGCCGGTGATGTCGCGACCGGCGAACCTGATCCGACCTGAGTCGGGGCCCAGCACGCCGGTGATCAGGTTGAAGGCCGTCGTCTTGCCGGCCCCGTTCGGACCGATGAGCCCGAGCACCTCGCCGCCCACCACCTGGAACGTCAGCCGGTTGACGGCGGTGAGCCCACCGAACGAGCGGGTCACGTCCTCCAGCTCGAGCAGCGGCCCCCTGACGCTTACCCCAGGGCGCAACGGCAGCGGCGAAGCGTCGGTCCTCACGGGGCGCTCCGGCGGCCGCGGCAGCAGCGAGTCGATCATCGGTACCAGTCCGCGCCTGGCGTACTGCAGCACCAGGATCAGGATGAAGCCGAACGCGATGATCTCGTAGTTGCCGGTCCGGCCGATGAGGCTGGGCAGGACCTGCTGCAGCTGCTCCTTGAGGAGCA
>DASVCK010000017.1:0-21521 GCA_036381675.1 Trueperaceae bacterium
GCGGTCATCTGGGTCTCGTGGTCGGCGGCGATCAGGTCGATCACGGGCACTACCTGCTCGGTGCCCGAGTAGGACCACGGTGAGGGCGCAGCAGCGAGCGGCCGCCAAGAGTGGGGCGAGAACGCGTCGAAGACGCCGCTGAGCGCGAAGACGTCGAGGTCGGGTCCGATGCCATCCGGCAGCCCCACGACGAGCACGTCGCCGTCGATCGCCAGGTCAAGCGGCGACCACTCGACGGACTGGCCCTCCTCGAAAGGTGCCGGCGCGCCGAACGCGCCACGGGGCGAGATGCGGACCGCGTACTCCCAGCCTTTGCCAGGTGGCATGAGCATGCCTGGGCCCTGCAGCGTGGCCGTCGCGCCGCCTTCGGCGAGATCCAGGTAGACGTCGACCACCGAGCGGTTGAACCCCGCGGGTTGCGACTCGTCGAGCTCGACGGCGCCCATGGCGACGCGCAGCGTGGCTGGATCCGCCTGAGAGGCTCCCGCGACGACGCTCACCTCCTGCAGGTCGAAGAGGGCAGCGTTGGCGTAGACAGGCGAGGTGGGCGGCTCGAGCGTGCCGTCACCGGCCGCGTCGCCGGTCGGATCCGTCAACGTCAGCAGGGCGGCGGCCGCCAGTGCCAAGAGGCTCATGTGGGCGCCTCCACCAGGGGTGCTCGCGTCTCGCTCGCCGGCTGGCGGCGGTACAGCCGAGCCGTTCGGACCAGCACCGTCGCCAGCTTGGCGCTGTCGTGCTGCGCCAGACGGCCCTCCACGAGCAGCGGCAGGCACTCGACCGGTACGCCGGCGGCCTCGAACCGCTCACGAGCGACGTCGACAAGGTCGGCGCCCTCGGCCGCGTACGACCGCCGCCTTTGGTCGTCGAGCGGGGCGTCGTTGCAGATCACGATGTCGGGACTGCGGCTGCCGTGCTGCATGAGCGCTTCGACGTGATCGTAGGCGTCCAGGCCGTCGGTCTCCCCGGCCTCGGTCATGATGTTGGCGACGTACACGAGCCCGGCGCTGGAACGCTCCATCGCGGCGCGCACGCCCGGCACCAGCAGGGGAGGGATCGTGCTGGTGTAGAGGCTGCCGGGCCCCAGCACGATGAGGTCGGCGCGCAGGAGCGCCCTCTCGACCTCGGGCAGCGTGCGCGGCGCCGCTGGCGTCAGCGCTACCGATGCCACGGGCCCTGTGACCTCCCGCACGGCGCTCTCGCCCTTGACGACGCGTCCGTCACGCTTCGTGACCTCGAGAGATACGGGCTCCGCGGTCGCCGGGTAGACCGAACCGGACAGGTCGAGCAGTTCGTTGAGGACCCTCAGCGCCTGGCCGAAGTCGCCCTCGTGCTCACGCAGCGTCGTGATCAGCAGGTTGCCGAACGTGTGTCCCTGTAGCTCCTCGCCCCGCTCGAAGCGGTGCTGGAGGAGCCGGCTGAGGCTGGACTCGTCGGAGGACAGGGCCGCGAGACAGTCGGTGAGGTCGCCGGGGGCCGGCATGTCGAACGCCTTGCGCAGGCGGCCGGAAGAGCCGCCGTCGTCGCTGACGGCCACGATCGCGGTGAGGTTGGAGGTGTGCTCGCGCAGCCCGCGCAGGAGGTTCGACGTGCCCGTGCCGCCGCCCAGTATCACGATGCGCGGGCCCCTTCCCAGCAGCACGCGCTTGTGCAGCAGCTCGGCGGCGTCCTGTGGACGTGGCATCCAGTTCGAGAGCAGCGACCGGTTCAGCCGGCCCACGGCCGCCGTGGCGGTCGCTACTCCGATGACGACCAGCACCAGTGAGACCCAGCCGCCTAAGCTCTGCCAGGGCGCGGAGACCAGCACGGTCTCGATGGGGTCTGCCAGCGTCTCGCGCCGCTCGTTGAACCACCAGAGGACGCCCCCTATGACCCCCGCGACCATCACGAGGGCACCCAGCACGGCCAGGGCGACGTGACGCTTGACCCCCATGCCGGGCACGAGCCATAGCCGCCAGGCGTCGAGGCCGGTCCGGCGACCCCCCTTCACGCCGCATCGCCCCCGTGGCCGGCGTGCTCGGCGAGCGCCTCCTCGAGGTCGCGGTGCTGCACCGTCGTGCGCAAGCCGTCAGCCAGGTCGAGGCTCAGCCTCTCGGCCACGGCGACGGACCTGTGCTGGCCTCCCGTGCAGCCCACGGCGACCGTGTAGGCCGATCTGCCGGCGGCACCGGCGGCCTGCGCCGTGAGCGTCCTGACCAAGCTGCGCAGCTGGCTGTACGTCTCCAGCGCCTCGGGCGTGAAGACGTAGGCCTGGACGCGCTCGTCCGTGCCAGGCAGCGGCCTGAGGAACTCGTCGTAGAACGGGTTCGGCAGCCCCCGCACGTCAAGGACGGTGTCTGCGTCCGTGGGCACGCCGCGCTTGAAGCCGAACGAGACGAGACGCAGTAGGAACCCGTTGCCGGCCTGGAAGCGTTCCCTCAACGTCTGCGTGAGGGCGCGCGCCGAGGTGGAGGTCGTGTCGATGACCTCAGCCGCCAGCTCCCGGAGCGGCCTCAGCTTCCGGCGTTCTGTCGCCAGGTCCGAGGTCAGGGTGCCCTCCGACAGGGGGTGAGTGCGACGGGTGAAGTTGTAGCGCCGCACCAGTACCTCGTCGTTGGCGTCAAGGTAAAGCACCTCGGGCGCATGTCCCAGCGTCTCGAGCCGCTTGATGACGGCCGGAGCCTGGTCGAGGTAGTCGCCGGCCCGGATGTCGATGCCCACTACGACGCCGCGCTCCGCGCCGGACAGCAGCTCGAGTAGCTGCGGCCACAGGCTGGGCGGCAGGTTGTCCACGGTGTAGAAACCTATGTCCTCGAGCGCGTGCAGCGCCGTCGTCTTGCCTGACCCGCTTACGCCCGTGAGGACCACGAAAGGCAGCTTCACGGCATGCCGCCGTTCCAACGGCACGCTACGACGGTGTCTCCCCGCTCGACGATCGCCGCGTCGCCCGCCTGAGCCAACAGGGCGCCAGGGCAGACGACGTACCTCGCGCCGGCCGTCTCCAAGACGGCGAAGGCCGAGCCGCCCACCGACGCGCTCACGTACCTGCCGTGCGGCGTGGCGGCGCTGAGGGGCGGTAGCTCGCCGCCGTCCTGCACCATGCGCCAGCGCTCACCGTCGTGGACAACGGTGGCGGGCACGCCGGCGACGAGCACTTCGAAGCTGACCGGCCCCGCGTCAGAGACGAGGCGCCAGCCGTAACCGTTGAGGAAACCGATCGACTCGGACACGCATCCCGGCGACAGCGCGCCAGGCGTGAGCTCCACGGCTTGGGCCTCGGCGGTGACGTGGCCACGCAGCGCCTGCGCCATCGCGTCGGCCGCCTCCCTGGTGTCATAACAACCCACGCGGACCCTCACGAACTGCCTGCCCCGGTCCATCGCGAACTCGGTGTACGCGGGGAAGCCCAGGTTCGCGAGCTGGCTCACGGCGGACTGCGCCTCGACGTAGTCGCGCAGGGCCACGGTCTGGACCGCCCAGGCGGACTGCGCGAACGCGGCCCCTGCCCAGCTCAACGCCAGGAGCGCAACGGCCGCCAGCAACGCCTTCTTCACCTGGCCACCGCCGCGACGACCGACCGCCTCAGGTTCGAGAGGATCCGCCACCCCACGGCCTGGCTCTTCTCCGGATGGAACTGGGTCGCGTGCAGGTTGCCGAGCGAGAACGCGCTCTTGAACGTGGTCTCGCCGTACGTCGTCTCCGCTCCGGGAGCCAGCGCCGCGTCTCCGGAGAGGACGGCGTGATAGGAGTTCGCGTAGTAGACGTAGGACCCCGGCGGGACGCCTCGCAGCAAGGGAGAGTCGCCGTTCGGTGTGAGCGTGTTCCAGCCCATCTGCGGCACCCGCACGCGGCCGCGGAAGCGCTTGACCGTGCCTGGCACGATGCCGAGACCGGGCACGTCCGGGTCCTCCTCCGAACCCCCACACATGAGCTGCAGGCCCACACACACGCCGAGGAACGGGCGGTCGGCGGCGATGTGCTCTCGGACGAGCGGCTCGAACCCCGAGCTGGCGAACATCTCCGCCACCTGTCCGAACCGCCCCTGACCGGGCAGCACCAGGAGGTCCGCCCCGCGCGCCTCGCGGGGCCGCGTCGCGACGAACGGGGCCAGACCCGCTCGCGAGAGCGCCCTGGCGATGCTGTGCAGGTTCCCTGCCCCGTAGTCGATGACCACCGTGCGGACCGCCGTCTGCGGCATCAGATGACCCCCTTGGTAGAGGGCAGGTCGTCGCGGGTGACGCGGGTGGCGAGGTGCAGGGACCGCGCGAACGCCTTCATGACCGCCTCGCAGACGTGATGGGTCTCCTCGCCGGACAGGATCCGCACGTGCAGCGTGGCCCCAGCGTGGTTCGCGAAGCCACGCAGCAGCTCGCGCAGGTGGAAGGCGTTGAATCCGCCCGGCTCGCCCTGGAAGCCGGCGGCGGAGAACGACAGGTACGGCCGGCCGGAGAGGTCGAGGACGACGTGCGCCAGCGTCTCGTCCATGGGCACGTAGGCGTCGGCGTAGCGCTCGATGCCGGCGCGCTCACCAAGGGCACGGCTCACCGCCTGACCCAGCGTTATGCCAACGTCCTCCGCCAGGTGATGCACGTCCACGTGCAGGTCGCCCTGGCCTGTTACCGCCAGGCCCAGTCGACCATGGCGCCTCAGCTGGTCGAGGAGATGATCGAGGAATCCGTGGCCGGTCCCGATCACGGCTTCGCCCGAGGCCCCCGCCTGGACGGCGGCCGCAGGGTCGAGGTCCACGCTGACCTTGACGCGCGTCTCGTTGGTGCCCCGTTCGACCTCTGCCGTCCTAGCCATCGGCATGTGCCCCCTCGGTGACCGCGCTCTCCATGGCGTTCAGGAACGCGTCGTTCTCGTGCGGATGCCCGGCCGTCACCCGCAGGCAACCTGCCAGGCCCGGCAGGTGGTCCTGCCGTCTCACCACGACGCCGCGCTCCAGCAGCGCCGTGTGGACGCCGGCCGGATCGGCGACGCGGAAGAGCACGAAGTTGGTCTCGCTGGGGAACACCTCGATGCCGGGGAGGAGCGAGAGGGCAGCGGCCAACCGGCGCCGCTCGTCCTTGGCGACGCGAACCCGCGTCTCCACCAGGTCCGGTCGCCGCAGCGCCAGGAGGCCGGCCGCGACCTGAAGGGCGCCGACGCTGAACGGCAGCAGCACCTTACGCACCTGCGTAGCCAGGTCCGGCGTCGTCAGGAGGTAGCCGAGGCGAGCTCCCGCGAGGCCCGCCGCCTTGCTGAACGTGCGCAGTACCGCCACGTTCTTTAGCCGGCGGGCGAGGCCGAGGTGGTCACCGTCGGCGAAGTCGACGTACGCCTCGTCCAGGACGGTGAGCCAGCTGCCCGTCGCGGCGGCGGCAGTGGCGAAGCGCTCCACACCGGCCGCATCAAGCCGGTTGCCGGTCGGGGCGGCGGGGTCGGCGAGGAACGCTACGCCGGCCCTGCCGGTGAGCGCCGCCGTCAGCTCCTCCTCGGGCAGCGCGAACCTCTCGCCCAACGGCACCTCGATGAGGTCCGCGCCAAGCAGCCTTGCCTGGGACGCGTACACGGCGAAGGTGGGCGCCACCGTCAGCACGGTGCGGCCGAGCCCGGCGGCGATGACGATGGCTTGGATCAGCACGTTGGACCCGGCGGCGACGACGACGCCATCCGGGTCGCAACCGAGGCGCTCCGCCAGCGCGACCTCGAGGTCGACGGGATGCAGCTGCGGGTACCGGTTGAGGGCCAGCGTGGCGACGGCCTCGGCCAGCTCCTTGGCCAGCACGGCGCCGGCGTCGTCCGGAGCTTCGTTCTGGTCGAGTTTGACCGGCTGCGGATGGTGCCTGAAGTGGTAGGCAGGCGCCCGCCGCACCTCGTCCCGGATGACCATGGCGTCCATGCTAGCCCCGGTGCGCTGCGGGGCGGGGGTCACTGGCCCTACTCCGCCGTCCTCTCGCGCGTGGCCGCGATCAGCTGCTCGAGGGTGGGCCCCAGATCCGGGTCCAGTTCCACGGCCCGCTCCAGCTCGACCAGGGCGCGCTGGTGGTCCTGGAGGGTGAGGTAGGCCAGGCCCAGGTTGAGGTGGGCCTGGGCGTTCTCGTCGTTGGCCGCCACAGCGCTCCGGAGGTGCTCGAGCGCCAGGTCCACGCGGCCCGTCTGCAGGTAGGCGTAGCCGAGGTTGTTCATGACGATGTCGCTCTCCGGCAGCGCCTCCAGCGCCTGCTGGTAGTCGACGATGGCTCCGCGGTCGTCGCCGGTCAGTTGGCGGGCGTAACCGCGGTAGAAGGCGGCCAACGGGTTGCCCTCCTGCGCCTCCAGGGCCCGCGTGAAGGCGTCGCGCGCCGCTACGGCGTCGCCGACGTCGAGCGCGTACAGCCCCTGCTGGAACGCCACGCCCGCCTCCTCGTTGAAGGTGACGTCGGCGTCGCCCGTGAGCTGGCTCTGTTGCTCGAGGATCGAGACGCTGCGCTGAGCCAGCGCGTTGTCCGGGTCGAGCTCCAGGGCGTGCTCGAGGACCCCGCGACCCTCCTCGAGTCGGCCCATGCGCACGAGCGCGGTGCCGTAGAGGGCCTGCAGCTGCGGATCGTCCGGCGAGGCCTCGGCGAGGGGCCGGAGCAGCTCCAAGGCTCCCGCAGCCCGGCCGGCCGCGAGGTACACCTCGGCCAGGCCGAGGTCCACCTGGGCGCCGGTGCCGCGCTGAGCCTCGAACACCTGCTTGGCGCCATCGAGGTCGCCGCTGCGAGCCAGCGCTACGGCCAACATGCCGCCGACCTCACGGTTGTTCGGGTTGGCCTCGTACACCGGCCTCAGGAGCTCGGCGGCACTGCCTGGCTCACCGGTCTTGATGAGCAGGTCTGCCCTGGCGACATCCAGCTCGGTGCTGTCGGGGAAGACCTCCTGCCCGGCGCTCACCAGCTCAAGGGCCTGCCGAGCGTGCGAGGCGGGCAGCTGCCGCGCCAGGGCGTAGAGCCCCGCCGAACGCGACAGGGGGTCGCCCACGGACTGCTGCAGGTAGCTCAAGGCGTCGTCCACTGCCCCCACGTCGAGCAGCTGGTCGACGACGGTGGCGCGCAGGAGCACGGAGTCGGGTGCGTACCGCTCGGCCCGCCGTAGGGTCTGCACCGTTCGCTGCGGGTTGGACTGCAGGGCGGCGAGGCGTAGGTAGGCGTCGATGAACCGCGGGTACGCGTCTATGGCCGCCTGCAGGTCGGTAGCAGCGTCGCTGCCGGCCAACTCCGGCAGGGAGGCTCGGCCAGCGAGGGCGATGGCGTGGTTGGGGTTCGTCTCCAGCGCCCGTCCGAACGCGGCCGCCGCCTCCTCGGCCTGACCGGCGGAGCGCAGGACCACTCCGGCTGTCGCCTGCACCTCGGCGTCGGTGGGGGCGGCCTCCGCGGCCAGGGTCGCGTACGCGGCCGCTGTTTCCATGTCCCCGGCCAGGGCGGCCACCTTGGCGTACTCGGACAGCACCCAGGCGGAGTCCGAGTCGAGCTCTGCCGCCACGCTCAGGTCGGTCACGTTCGCTCCCGGCAGGCTCGACGCCGCCAAGCCCGTGGGGCCGAGGCTAGGCAGCGACGGCGTGTCCGCTGCCGTCGCCCTCACGCGCTCGAGGGCGTCGGCCGCGATCTGTGGGGCCACGATCCGGGCGACGCCTTCCGCCACCTGCACCGCCAGCTCGGCCGGATCCTGGCCGCTCGCCTGCACCGACTGGACCGACCCTGCGATGTCCACGTTGACGGTCGCCTGCACACCACCACCGCCCAGCGTCACCTGGCCCGTCACGATGGCGCCGGCGTCGAACAGCCGCCCCACCGTCTGGTTCACGTCTGCCTCGGCATCCAGCGCCTTGTTGGCCACGAGGGCGACGTCGCCGATGGGCGGGGCGTAGACGCCCGGGATCTGGTTGAGCGCCCTCTGCACCGCGCTCGGCAGGCCGAGTTGGTAGGCCTGCGTGTTGGCGGCCGCATCGAACGGGAAGACGGCGACACGGGTGACCTGCGCGGACGCGACGCTCAGCAGGGCGGCGCAAACGACCGCCAGGAGGCGAGCTATTGACTTCGAACTGGTCGGCATGACGCGGCAGTATAACCGTGTGCGGTGAGAACCCTGACCTCGCGGTCAAGTCCGGTTTAACCCGTTCAGGACGGCAGCTTCTCGGGTCCGAAAGCCCCCGGCAACAGCTCCCTTACCGTCGTTCGTATGACGTCGCCCTGATGGTTCGCCAAGAACACCTCGGCCTCGGGCGCGAACTCGTGCAGCACCTGACGGCAGGCCCCACAGGGTGACGAAGGCTCCTCGGACTCGGTGTAGACCACGACCTGGCTGAAGGAACGACCGCCGGCGGTCGCCATCGCCTGCACCGCCGACTGCTCGGCGCACCGCGTCAGTCCGAAGCTGGCGTTCTCGACGTTGGCACCGGCGTACACCTCGCCGTCCTCGGCTCTGAGCGCGGCACCGACGCCGAAGCCCGAGTAGGGGATGTAGGCGTTGCGGAAAGCCGCCTTGGCCGCCGCGAGGAGGTCCTCGGGCGGCTCCAGAGCGGCGCCGGCCCCTCGGTCAGAGCCTTGGCCGCTCCCTGACGCGTCGCTCATCCCGCGCCCCACGCGGAGAGCCGGGCCAGCAGCGGCGGTCCGAGAACGACCAGTCCGACCACCACCGCACCGAAGGAGGCCGTGAGCACGGCGGCCGCGGCTAGGTCCTTGGCGGTACCGGCGAGCTGGTGGAAGCTGGGGGACGCCAGGTCGACCACCGCCTCGATCGCGCTGTTCATCAGCTCCATGGCGAGCACCACGGTGCAGGCGATGACGATCGGCGCCGCCGGAGCCCGCAGCCATGCCGCCAGCCCGAGGGCGAGCAGGCCGATGGCGATCTCGAGCCTCAGGTTGGGCTGCGTCGACCAGGCGCGCGCGAGCCCAGCGCCCGCCACGGAGAACGACCTGCCTAGCCTCGCCCTGTTCAAGGTGCTCATACCTCCGCCCGCGGCCCCAGTATGTCAACGGCCCGGGCTTGGGCGGCGCGGAACGGGCCCCAGTCCGCCTCCGTCTGGTGGTCGTGCCCCAGCAGATGCATGAGGCCGTGGGCCGCCAGCGTCACCACCTCCGCGTCGAGTGTGTGCCCCGCGGACTGTGCCTGCACCGCTGCCGTGTCGATGCTGACGAGCACGTCGCCCAGGTGAGGCGTGCGCGGATGCCCGACGTCGGTGGGCTCGTGCAGGGGGTACGAGAGGACGTCGGTAGGGCCGGCCACACCGCGGTCCCGCTCGTTGAGGCGCGCGATGGCGGGGTCGTCCACGATCACGACGGTCGCCTCGTCGCCCACCTCGCCCAGCTCCGCCAGCAGCACGTCGAGCGCGCGTGCGATGTCAGGAACGCGAAGGTAGCGTCCGGTCTCGTCGATCACCTCTACGCCCACCCTTCACCTCCTTGCGCGTGGCCGGCTCGGCATCCACCTCGTCCGGCACCACCGCGGGTCCGGTGTCGCGTCCCGCTGGCAGGCCGCGGGCGACCTTGAGGCCCCTGATCTCCTCGCTGCTCGGGTAGTTGATACGCCTGTGCAGCACGGCTGTGAGCATGCGCTCGAACGTGTTGGCGATGACCTCGAGATCGGCGAAGTTGAGGGGGCTCTCGGCGAACTGGCCGTCCTGTTGCCTCTGCTCGATGATCCTGTCGATGAGCCCGCGGATGGAGGACGGGCTCGGGTCCTCGAGCGTGCGCGAGGCGGACTCGATCGAGTCGGCCAACATGAGCACGGCGGTCTCCTTGCTGCGCGGCCTGGGCCCGGGGTACCGGAAGTTGAGCTCCTCCACCTTGCCGTCCTCGAGAGCGCGCTTGTAGAAGTACGCCAGGACGGTAGTGCCGTGGTGCTCCGCGATGAACGGCTCGAGCTCGCGCGGCAACCCGTACTGACGCGCCAGCTCGATGCCGTCGCGCACGTGACTCGTCACGATCAGGTAGCTCAGGTGCGGGCTCAGCTGGTCGTGCGGGTTCTCGCCGCTGAACTGGTTCTCGATGAAGAACTGCGGTCGCCTGGTCTTGCCCACGTCGTGGAACAGCGCCCCCACGCGCGCGAGCAGTGCGTTGCCGCCGACGTTCTTCACGGCCTGCTCGACCAGGTTGGAGATGATCAGGCTGTGCTGATAGGTGCCGGGCGCCTCGGTCACGAGCAGCTGCAGGAGCGGGTTGGTGGGGCTGGATAGCTCGAGCAGCCTGAAGTCCGTGAGGAAGCCGAACACGCTCTCGGCCACCGGCAGGAGGCCGATCGCCACGACGCCCGCCAGCAGTCCGCCAGCCGTCACGAGGGCGGCGGCGCCGGCCGCCTCGGCCGACGACATTCCGCCTGCCACCAGCACCATCGCGTACGTGGTGAGGCCGCCTATGGCGGCACCCGCCAGGCCGGCGCCGGCGACGGCCAAGCGCGTACGCCGCTCCTGGACGAGCAGGGAGGCGGCGACCGATCCGACGAGCGTGGCGACGAGGGCCTGCAGCGGAGCGGCGGGGACGAGCAGGCCCACCACGGCGGCCGTCCAGGCCGACCAGGCGAGGCCGGCGTTGGCCCCCAACAGGGCCGCGACCACGAGCGGTGCCAGCACCGCGAACAGGAAGTAGGGCGAGAGGTCGAAAGCCGCGCGCTGCAGGCCTACGGTGAGGGCGGTCAGGGCGAGCAGGAACACGAGCTGGTTGCGGCTGACCTTCGAGCGGATGTAGGTCCTGCCGAAGGCGAGCGGGGCCGTGAACACGATCGCCAGGGCCAGGCAGCCGATGATGATCCACGCTGTCTGGGTGGAGACGTCGGCGCTGGCGCTGTACAGGCCCAGGGAGGTGAGCACGCGCAGGTGGTCCTCCGTGAGGGGCTCGCCGGCCTCCACGATCACCTCGCCGGCTCCCAGCGTCTGCATGACAGGCGGTATCGCCTGCGCGGCGGCCGTGCGGGCGGCCTGCGTGAGGTTGTCGTCCGGCAGGGCCGTGGCCACCAGTCGCCTGTCGAGCACCGCCCGCACCTCGCCGCGCCTCTCTGGCGGGGCGAAGGAGATGGCTTCGTCGGTGACGGCGTCTACCTCGTCGGCACGCACGCCCTGCGGGTCCTGGTAGCGGTCGACGACGAAAGTGACGACGTCGCTCGGCAGGCCCGAAGCCGTGACGCTGGCGATCACCAGGTCTCGCAACGCCGTGTCGACCGTGTAGACGGTCTCGATCTGACCGCGCGCCGACTGCCGCAAGCGCTGCGTGGCGAGCAGGTCGACGACCTCGGTGGCGACGGGCGCGACGAAGGTCTGGGGGCTGGGCTGGCCCAGCTCCAGCGGGGTCCTCTGCCTCAGTCCGTAGACCGTGTACAGCAGCGCGGCCAGCACCACCGCGAGCGCCGCCGCCAGCAGCCAGTAGCCCTGGCCGCGGGCTGCTCGTCCGTCAGCCGTGCTGCTCATAGGCCAGGATGATCTGCGCTACCAGCGGGTGGCGCACGACGTCGGCCTTGCTGAACTCGATGAACCTGATGCCCTCGATGTCCCTGAGTATCGACTGCGCCACCTTCAACCCGCTCTGCACAGAGCCGGGAAGGTCGGTCTGCGTGGTGTCACCGGTGACGACGACCTTGCTGTTGAACCCCATGCGCGTGAGGAACATCTTCATCTGCTCAGCGGTGGTGTTCTGCGCCTCGTCGAGGATGATGAACGCGTCGTTGAGCGTACGACCGCGCATGAAGGCGAGCGGGGCCACCTCGATCGTGCCCTGCTCAAGCAGCCGCTCGGAGCGGTCTGCCGGCAGCATGTCGTAGAGCGCGTCGTAGAGCGGCCTGAGGTACGGGTCGATCTTGGCCTGCAGGTCGCCGGGCAGGAAGCCGAGCCGCTCTCCGGCCTCGACGGCGGGCCGCGTCAGGATGATCCGCTTGACCTTGTTGGAGGTCAACGCCTCCACGGCCATGGCCACGGCGAGGTACGTCTTGCCGGTGCCGGCGGGGCCCAGCCCGAACGTTATGGGGCTTGCGGCGATGGCCTGAACGTAGCGGCGTTGGCCGGCGGTCTTGGGCCGGGCGCGCCCGGGTAGGCGCGGCACGTCCTCGCCGCTGATCGCGGGGTCGCTGAGGTCCTCTGCGTCCGAGCCGACGAGGTCGCCGAACGCGATCTCGGAGAGGTTCACCTCGGAGCCGCTGCGTATGACCTGCAGCAGGTTCCTGAACGTCTCTGCGGCCTCCTGGACGTCCGGTTCGTCGCCCAGCAGGCGCAGTTCGTCACCACGCGCTACTACTTTGGCGCGCAGCTTCGAGCGCAGGAGTCTGAGGTTCTCGTCGTTCTTGCCGTAAAGCGACATGGCCTCGGCGGGGCTGTTGAGCTTCAGTGTCAGTGAGGTCGCTATCTTTCCCTCCTACGGCGCAGCGCGAGCGGCGGGCTGAGGATCTCGTGCCAGATGAGGCCTTGCAGGATCCCGGCCCTGTCGGTCTGAAGCGCTGCGGCGCCGCCCAGTCTAGCCGCGACTCCCGCGGCGACGGGTCGTTTGCCGTCACGAGCCGGTTCCTCCCGGCCGATCTCGGCGCGGGCGCTCCTGGCGCTGCGCCGAGACGACCTTGTGGTGGGGGTGACGGTGGGGGAGACGATCTTGCGAGCGCCCTCCCTGCCCAGGACGCCCGCGCGATCTGGCGTCGAGCCGATGCCTTCCCGACCGATGAGAGAACCCGTGTCGAGCTGTGCTCCACGCGCGGCACCCTCGCGCCCGATGACGTACCTGTCTCCCATGCGGCCCGGCACGCCCTCACGGCCGATGGGCCCCGCCGTGCCGCCCCTGCCGCTGGGCGGGACCGCTTCGCGGCCGAGAGACGACGCACTTGCCGCGCCCTGCGTTGGCGGCCGGCCCTCCTGCCCGGGCGCCCCCTCGGGTCCCGGTCCCGCCGGCCTTCTCTCGCCGATATCCGACAGGCGCCGCTCCGGCACGCTGACCAGCGCGCCCTCGAACGGGTCGCTGCCCACGAGGGAACCCGGCCGCGCCGTTGACGGGGGCGGCGTGGCCGGCTGACCGGCCATGCGCGCCCGTTCCTGCTCGCGCCGTTGGGCCTCTTCCACGCGCCGGCGGATCTCCGCCAGGGTGACCGTGGGCGTGTCCTGCGCTGTGCTTGCCGAGGGTCGGCTCGCCGTCGACGCGCCCGACGCCGGGGTGCCGGGTCGTCCACCACCCTGCGCGCGACCCTGTCCCGGCCTGCCTTGCTTCCCGCGTGCGCCGCGGCTGAAGAGCGGCACCACGACGAAGAAGACGAAGAACAGCAGGCCGAGGATGGTGTCCAGGTCCACCTGCTTAGGCGCCGCCCTCGTCGTCGGCGGCACGTGCGATGTTGCCGCGCATGCTCGTATCCGACTGGATGTTCTGCAGCTGGTAGTAATCCATGATGCCGATATTGCCGCTGCGGAACGCCTCGGCGATGGCCTGGGGCACCTCCGCCTCGGCCTCGACGACCTTGGCCCTCATGGCCTCGACGCGGGCGCTGTTCTCCTGCTCTTCGGCGACGGCCATAGCGCGCCGCTCCTCCGCCTTCGCCTGAGCCACGCGCTTGTCAGCCTCCGCCTGGTCGGTCTGTAGCTGGGCACCGATGTTCCGGCCCACGTTGACGTCGGCTATGTCGATCGAGAGGATCTCGAACGCGGTACCCGAGTCGAGGCCCTTGGCCAACACGGTCTTGGAGATGATGTCGGGGTTCTCGAGCACGCCCTTGTGTGACTGCGTCGAGCCGATGGAGGAGACGACACCCTCGCCCACGCGCGCGATGATCGTCTCCTCGCCGGCACCGCCGACGAGTCGTTCGAGGTTCGCCCGCACCGTTATCCGAGCCGTGGCGATGAGCTCAATGCCGTCCTTGGCGACGGCCGAGATGTTCGGCGTCTGGATGACGCGCGGGTTCACCGACACGCGCACAGCGTCGAGCACGTCGCGGCCCGCGAGGTCGATGGCGGCCGCCCGGTCGAAGGGCAGCGTGATACGCGCCTTGTCGGCGGCGATGAGCGCGTCCACCACGCGGTCGACGTTCCCACCGGCGAGGTAGTGGGCCTCGAGCTGGTTCTGGTTGACCTCGATGCCGGCCTTGTCCGCCTTGATGAGCGGCAGGATGATCCGATGGGGCGGCACCCGGCGCAGCCTCATCGCGACGAGGCTTATGAGGCTGACCTTGACGCCCGCCGCGATCGCCGAGATCCACAGCCCGATCGGGATGACCGAGAACAGGATGATGAAGAAGAGGACGATCGCGCCGGCGAGGATGATCAGGGGTACGTCTATCACGAGTCTTCTGCGCCTCCTTCAGGGGGGCTGTCCGCGACGGGCCCAGCCGCAGTCGCGGTTGTCGTTGTGGTTGTCGTGTTGGCCTGCTCGTCCTCGACGGCTCGGACCGTGACACGGTTGCCTTCGACCCTAAGGACCTTGATGCGGCTGCCTGAGGGCACGTAGTCGCCCTCGGTCACCACGTCGACACGTGCTGTGCCGAACCTGGCTACCCCTGCAGGGCGCAGGTCCGAGAGCGCGGTCCCCATCGATCCGGTGAGCTCCGGCATGTCCTCGGAGATGAGCGTGAGCCCCTCGGGCGTGGCCAGACGGGTAGAGAGTCTGAACGCCGACGCCACGCGGCTGTTGGGCAGCATCCATAGCAGGACCGCCAGTAGGACGCCACCGAAGAGAGCGCTGTAGCCGATGACGGTGAGGCTGCTCTCCTCGAAGATGCGGATCACGGCGAACACCATGGCCGCCAGGCCTAGGACGCCGGCCACCCCGAACCCGGGTAGGACGAGGACCTCTACCGCCAGCAGGACCACGCCGGCCACCAGCAGGAGCAGGTCCACGGGACCGGCAGGGGTGGAGATGAACGCGGAGTACGCGAAGGCTGCCAGCGCCAGGATCCCCAGTGCGCCAGGGACCCCGAAGCCAGGTGAGAAGATCTCGATCAGCAGGCCGCCGATGCCGATGACGAGCAGCGCCGCGGCCAGCAGCGGTTGAGACAGGAAGGCGCCCAGGCGCTCGGCGAAGCCGGGCTCGAGCCGCTCGACAGGCACGCCGCCGTAGCCGAAGTCGGCCAACGCCTGCGACAGGGTAGCTGCCTGCGTGTCCGCGATGCCGTGCTCGACCGCCTGCGCAGCCGTCAAAGTCACCAGTTCGGACGCGGTCGACAGGCCCGGGATGACGACCGCCGGGTCCACCATGCCCTCCGCGACGGTGGCGTTGCGACCGCGCGCCTCGGCGACGCTGCGGAACTCTCCGCGGAGCGCGGAGGAGAACTTCTCGTCCACGGCGCTGATACCCACCGGCGTAGCCAGGATGGGCAGGGCCGCGCCGATGCTCGAGCCGGGCAGCATCGCCAGCCTCTCGGCCGACATGGCTATCAACGCGCCGGCGCTGAAGGCGTTCTGAACTACGGCGAGCGTGGGCACCTGTGCCTCGTGGAGGATGATCCCCACGATGTCCTGCATGGCGTCGACCGCCCCGCCGGGCGTGTCGAGGTAGAAGGCGATGGCCAGCGGGCGCTCGTCGTTGGCCCGCTGCACGCGGTTCCTCAGGAAGGCAGTCGTGGCGGCGGTGATCTCTCCCTCGACTGGGATGAGCCACACCTCGTTGAGCACGCTGCCGGATGACTGCTGCGCCAGGCCGTGGCCGGGCGCGACGAGAGCGGCCACAGCGAGCGCGGCCAGGACGAGGCGCCGCGCCGCGCCGGTCGTTGACATCACGGCGCCAAGATACCACGGTGCCCCCAGCCGAAAGGACCCCGGGCATGCCCATGCCCAAGGGACCTTCGTCGGGATGGGGCCGTCCGTCACGAGGCCACTGCGTGGCCCACTGAGCTGTTCGCGCGGCTGAACTCGCGCTGGCTGGAGGGTACGCGCTGCCGAAGTGGTGGGACGCCTGTGACAAGCGAACGGCGCCCCTGGGTTCCGGGGCGCCGTTGAGGCTCGTGGCGGGGGCAGTAGGACTCGAACCCACGACCTACGGTTTTGGAGACCGCCGCTCTACCGACTGAGCTATACCCCCAAGGGATGCGTGCCCGGCGAGCCGAAGGCAGAGTATACCTCGCGTCCGAAGGGGCAGGGTATACCCCGTGGTCACCGGCCGGGTGCTATAACGTGGACGCATGCAGGCAGTGATCAACGACCAGGAGAGCGTGCGCTTCACCCAGGCCGGCGCGGCACGCGCCCGTGACCTTCTCTCCGGTAGCGGCGTCACCGGTGGGGCCGTGCGCATCTTCGTCAAGTCGGGCGGATGCTCGGGTTACCAGTACGGCATGAAGATCGACGACACACGTCTGGATGGCGACCGTGAGTTCGACTCCGAGGGCGTGAGGCTGGTCATCGACCAGCGCAGTTGGCCGCTGTTGAAGGGTTGCGAGGTCGACTTCGTCGAGAACCTCATGGGTGGCGGCTTCAGCGTCAGGAACCCCAACGCTTCGAGCGAGTGCGGGTGCGGCCACAGCTTCCGTACAGACGGCGCCCCGCCGCCCGCCGACGGCGCTAGCTGCAGCTAGCCTAGGGGCACCCGTCACGACAGCAGCCTGAACTACAGAGCGATCAGAAGCGGGTGTCTTCCTCGCCTTGGTCCCAGATGGGGCCAGTCAGGCCATGTCGCCGGAAGATCTCGGCTGCCTGCTTGACGGACCACTTCGTCCAATCCGTGTCGGCATGGCGCCCGTACCACTCCTGTGCGAACCGCCAGACCTGCTCCACCGGGCGAACGTCGCCTTTGGGAACCCCGCGTTCCAGACACCACTCGTCCACCGCAGCTTCGTCGTTGAAAAGCAGCATCACGGAGCAGGTGTACGTCACGTTGTCCCAAGCCCGACGCATGGGCACAGGAAAGTGAACGACGCAGCCTGTATCGAGCACCTGGCCATCCACGATCCTGAGCGTCACGTGTTCTTCCAGCGCTCCCAGACGGGTCTCTATGATGGCGTCCCCGCCGGCGAGGTGAGCCACGCCGAGCGAGCACCATGCACAGTTGCCCCACCAGCGCTTGCCGCCAGCGTGGACGACGAAGTTGGTCGGAGCGGCGGAGAAGGGATGGGCTACCCAGACCTCGTCCGATCTCGGGTGCAGAACGACGCCGTGGTACTCGGCTAGGGCGCGCAGCGAGCCGCGCACATCGTCTGTCGTCCGTCCGAAGCGCTCCACCAACTCGGCGACCGTGGGTGGCCGTTGGTCCCGTAGGAAGCCGCCGATGATCTCGGCATGTAGGCTCGCGTGTTCCAAGGTCTCCCTCAGGATCCCGGGGCGCCCTGCTCCCCGAACCTGTGGCGCAGCACCGGCTGCCGCGCCGCCTTGACCTCGTCGAGCCGCCTCACAGGCGTCTCGTACGGCGCGTTCGCCAGGTAGTCAGGATCCTCGGCCGCGCGCTCCAGGACCTGCCGCAAGGCGTCGACGTAGGCGTCGAGCGTCTCCAGGGACTCGGTCTCGGTGGGCTCTATCATCATCGCTTCCTTCACCGTCAGCGGGAAGTAGACGGTCATCGGATGCATCCCGAAGTCCAGCAGCGCTTTCGCGATGTCCAGCGTGCGCATGCCCTCGGGCGGCTGAGCAACGAACTCGTGCATGTTCACGCGGTCGAACGGCACTCTGAAGCCGATCTCCTTGAGCTTCACGCGCAGGTAGTTCGCGTTGAGTACGGCATGGCCGCTGACCTCCCGCAGCCCCTCGCGTCCCAGCGCCCTGATGTACGTGTAGGCCCTCACCAGGTTGCCGAAGTTGCCGAAGTGGCTGCGCATGCGTCCGATCGAACGCGGGCGATCCTCGTCGATCACGTACTCATCGCCCCGCTTCTCGATGACTGGGACAGGCAGGAAGTCGCGCAGCTTCGCCTTGACGCCCACCCGGCCCGTGCCGGGGCCGCCGCCGCCGTGAGGCGTCGTGAACGTCTTGTGCAGGTTGAGGTGCACGACGTCGAAGCCCATGTCGCCGGGCCTGACGCGTCCCAGGATCGCGTTGAGGTTCGCGCCGTCGTAGTAGAGGAGAGCGCCGGCGGCGTGCGCGGTGTCCGCCAGCTTCCGGATCTTCCGCTCGAAGAGCCCGAGGGTGTTGGGGTTCGTGAGCATGACGGCGGCCACGTCGGGGCCCATCGCGGCCTGGAAGGCTGCCAGGTCCACCTCACCGGAAGGGTCCGTGGGCACCTCGCGCACCTCGTAGCCGGCCATCGCCGCCGTCGCGGGGTTGGTGCCGTGCGCGCTGTCAGGCACGATCACGACGCGGCGCTGGTCACCCTCACCGCGCGACTCGTGGTACGCGCGGATCATCAGCACCCCGGCGAGCTCACCGTGGGCACCGGCAGCCGGCTGGAGGCTGAACGCGTCCATGCCCGTGATGGCTGCCAGGTCGTTCTGCAGCTCGTACATGAGCTGCAGGGCGCCCTGGGCGGTCTCGGGAGCCTGGTAGGGGTGGAGGTCCTGGAAGAGACGAGCCGCCTCCTCGTTGACCTTGGGGTTGTACTTCATCGTGCAGGACCCCAGCGGGTAGAAGTTCGCGTCGATGCTGAACTGCCTGTGCGCCAGCTGCGTGTAGTGACGCACGAGGTCGAGCTCGGACACCTCGGGCAGCCGCGGCGCCTCTTCGCGGAGGTTCTCGCTACCGACAGCAGCTTCGATGTCGAACTCGCGGGGGCGCGGGGGCTGGGCGCCGCGCCGCCCGGGCCTAGAGCGCTCGTAGATGACCGGGAAGTCAGCCATGCGCTACCTCCCGCGCCTGGGCGACCCCCATATCGCTCAGAGCGCCGACGAGAGCAGCCATGTCCTCGTCGCGGACCCGCTCCGTCGCCGACAGCAGCACGGCCTCCCCCAGGCCGTACTCCGCGGGAACGGGCACGCCGGCATGGATGCCCCGGCGAGCGAGCTCCGACCGGACCCCGGCAGCCTCCATGCTGACGGGCAGGACGAACTCGGAGAAGTACCTGGCTTCCGTCCTGGGCGCCATGCCGCCGGCCTGCAGCCGGGCTGCCAGGGCGTGGGACCTTTCGGCTGTGCCGACGGCGACATCCCGCAGACCTTGCGGACCGAGCGCGCCGACGTTGACGGTGGCCATCAGCGCGGCCAACTGGTGGTTCGTGCAGATGTTCGACTTCGCGCGGCTGCGGCGGATGTGCTGCTCACGGGCCTGGAGGGTGAGCACGAAGGCCCGCTTGCCGTCTACGTCCGTCGTCTGACCGACGATGCGGCCGGGGAACTGCCTGAGCAGCTCCTCCTTCACCACCATGAAGCCGAAGCTGGGACCGCCGTAGCTGGCGGGGTTTCCGAGGGTCTGACCGTCTCCGACTGCCACGTCGGCCCCGTACGCCCCCGGCGGTGCGAGCAGCGCCAGCGACAGCGGGTCCACGACCGCGATCATCAGCGCCCCAGCCGCGTGAGCCGCCGCGGTGTGGGCGGCCATCTCCTCGAGGTATCCGAGGAAGTTCGGCTGTTGCACCACGACGCCGGCCACGTCTCCCGGTACCTCGAGACGCTGAGTGGTCAACGGATCTAAGTCGATGACGTCCAGCGTCACGCCGAGCGGGTGCAGGTAGGTAGCGAGCACGGCCCGCGTCTCCGGGTGGACGCCGCGGCTCACCATCACGCGGTCCCGGCGCGTCTGCCTGACGGCCAGCAGGGCCGCCTCGGCCGTCGCCGTGGCACCGTCGTACATGCTGGCGTTGCTCACATCCAGGCCGGTGAGCTCGCACATCATCGATTGGTACTCGAACGTGGCCTGGAGGATGCCTTGCGAGACCTCGGGTTGGTAAGGCGTGTAAGCCGTCACGAACTCGCTCTGCAGGGCGAGGTGGGGCGTGACGCTGGGGATGAAGTGCCTCCTCACGCCGCCGCCAAGGAAGTCCGGGCCCCCCACGCTGTTCTTCGCTGCCAACGCTCGCATGTGGTCCAGGAGCGCCGCCTCGTCCATGCCGGGCGGCAGGTCGACCTCGGGGTCGCGCAGGTCGTGAGGCAGGTCATCGAACAGCTCCTCGATCGAGGCCACACCTATCGCTTCGAGAGCCCTGGCCACGTCTTCTGGCGTGTGGGGGTGGTAGCGCAAGGTCAGTCTTCGTCCAGGCTGCGAACGTACTCGGCGGCATCCAACAGACCGTCGAGCTCGGAGGCTGCGCCGCCGCTGATGCGGAACAGCCAGCCGTCACCGTAGGGGCTCTCGTTGACGATCTCGGGCTTGGCGTCCAGGGACGTGTTCACGGCCGTGATCTCACCGCTCACCGGTGCGTAGATGTCGGAGGCGGTCTTCACCGACTCGATGACGGCGACGGTGTCACCCGTCTTCACGGTGCGACCCACCTCGGGCAGCTCGACGAACACGACGTCGCCGAGCTGGTCCTGAGCGTGATCGGTGATACCCACGGTGACGACGCCACCTTCGTCCTTGCGCACCCACTCGTGCGACTTGGCGTACTTCAGGTCCTCTGGCGTGTTCATGCTGCTGCTCCTCCACGGAACGTACTTACTGGTCTGGCCAGGTTGCGCTCGGTCACGACTGGTGGAAAGGCGGCTTGACCACGAGCGCCGCCATGGGCCGTCCGCGTACTTCCACCCACAGCCTGGTGCCCGGTGCCGCGAGGTCCCCCGCCACCCAGGCGAAGCCGACGCTCTCCCTCGTCAACGGTGACAGCGTACCGGAGGTGACCTCCCCCACGACGTCGCGGTCGCGGCCCAGCACCCTGTACCCCTGGCGCGGGATCGCGCGGTCGACCATGCGGATGCCGACGAGGCGCTGCGAACAGTCCGCGCCCCACAACGCCTCACGGCCGTGGAACTCCTTGTCCTTCACGACCCAGGCGAAGTCGGTGCAGAGCGGGTTCGTGGCCTCGGTCAGCTCGTGACCGTAGAGGGGGAAACCCGCCTCCAGGCGCAGGGTGTCGCGTGCGCCAAGGCCGCATGGCACGGCGCCCGCGCGCACCAGGACATCCCACACGGCCTCCGCGTCCTTGGCGGCAGCGAAGATCTCGAAACCGTCCTCGCCGGTGTACCCGGTGCGGCTCAGCGTCACGGGCACGCCGGAGAGCTCGGCCTTGGCGGTGGCGTTGCGCTTGATGGCCGTCAGGTCCATGCTCACGAGGCGGTCGAGGATGAGCGCGGCGCTCGGTCCCTGCAGGGCGACGAGCGCCCAGTCTTCGGTCTCGTCACTCACCTGGACGTCGCGCCCGTCCGCCAGTGCGCCCAGGTGGTCGGCCACGGCATCACGGTTCGCCGCATTCGCCACGATGAGGAACTCGTCCTCGCCCTGACGGTAGAGGTAGATATCGTCGACGATGCCGCCGCGGTCGTTCGGAAGCATGCTGTACTGCCCCCGGCCCTCCCGCAGCTTCGCCGGGTCGTTTAGCGCCGCGTACCGCAGGTAATCCGTTGCGTCGGGACCCGTCACCCTGAACTCGGCCATGTGGGAGACGTCGAACAGCCCCGCCGCGCTCCTGACGGTCAGATGCTCCTCGTTGATGCCGCCCTGGTAGTGAAGTGGCATCTCGTAGCCGGCGAACTCCACGAGCCTGGCGCCCAGCTCGACGTGCTTCTGGTAGAGGGGCGTGCGCAGCATCGGCGCGAGGATATCACTAGCCGACGCGCGTTCCGGACCCGCGTCTTGGCAGGGGAGACAG
>DASVCK010000018.1:0-13542 GCA_036381675.1 Trueperaceae bacterium
TGATCAGGTCGCCGGCGGCGGCCATGACCATCGCGCCGAGCGCCGAGAGCAGCATGAGCGGGTAGTACTCGGGGTGGTCCATCTCGAGCCTGGACAGCTGGTCGTAGCTGACCAGGATCCCCAGAGCCGTGCCCACCAGGATCACGAAGTTGAACGCCAGTGCCGGGGTGTCAGCGAGGTAGCGCAGGCCGAAGCTGGCCTCGCCGGCGCTGCCGGCCAGGAACGTGGACAGGTTGAAAGTGAAGGCGGTGCCGACCCCGAGCAGGGCCACGGCGGCCGTGAGCCGCGAATCGCGTTGGAACAGCGCCACGAGCAGGCTGGCGACCGCCGTGACGAGCATGGCCAACGCCGGAGCGAGATGGCTCCAGTGGACGTCGAGCACGGGCGGGAAGCTCATCTCACGCCTCCCAACGCCACCTCGGGCTCGACGGGCGCGAGCTCATCGGATTCGCCCGTGTCAGCGAGCTGGAAGACCGCCAGTTGCGACTGGGCCTCGATGCGCTCCAGCTGCGGGGCGGGCGAGAAGCCCAGCCACAACACGCCGGCTATGAACGGCACGAGGATGTAGAGCTCCACGGGACCGAGGTCACGAGCCGGCGTGGTCTGCGGGCCCTGGAAGAGGCGCTGGTACACGTTGACCCCGTAGACCCCGGCGGCGATCACGGACAACGTCGCCACCACGGCGGCGAACGGCGCGGTCTGGAAGGCGCCCAGCAGGCTGAGGAACTCGCCGGGGAAGTTGCCGAGGCCGGGGACGCCGATGAACGCGAAGATCAGGAAGAGGCTCACCGCCGCGAGCATGGGGGCGCTCCTGGCCAGCCCGCCGTAGGCGTCGACATCGAACGACAGGCGTCGTGCGTGGAGCATGCCGGTGATCAGGAACAGACCGCCCGTCGAGAGCATCTGGGCGGCGAGCAGGTAGATGGCCCCGTTGAGACCGGCCACGTGCAGCCCGAAGATGCCCACGGCAACGATGCCCATGTGGGACAGGGAGGCGTAGGCGAGCAGCCGCTTGAGGTTCGTCTGACTCGTGGCGACGATGGCCCCGTACACGGCGGTGAAGGCGCCCAGGGCGATGAGCAGGGGTGCCAGTCTCTCGGCACCGAGCGGCAGGATGGGCAGCGCCCAAGCGAAGAAGCCGTAACCGCCCACCTTGTACAGGGTGCCGAGGACGTCGGCTGCGCCGGACGGATGATTCTGCTCGTTGAGGTCGATGAGCCACGAGTGCAGCGGCCACAGCGGCAGCTTGACGACCATGCCGAGAGCCAGGCCGGCGAACAGCCACGCCTGCGTGGTCAAGGGCAGGTCCCGTGCGGCCAGGACCAGGTCTTCGAGGTGGAACGTCGCCGCCCCGGAGAGCACCTTGAGGGCGAGGATCGTGACGAGCATGACGAACGAGCCGGTGACCGCGTACGCGAGGTACTTGAGGGTCGCGGCGCGACGTTTCTCGAGCCCGAACGCGCCCAGCAGCAGCAGGCTGGGTATGAGGGTGCCCTCCCAGAACACGTAGAAGAGCAGCATGTCGCGGGCCATGAAGATGCCGTTGAGGCCGGCCTGCGCCAGCAGCAACCAGGCGACGAACCGCCCGGGTTTGTCTTCGACGGTCAGAGAGCCGACGAGCGCGGTCGGGATCATGACCAGAGCGGCCACTACGACCAGTACCGACGCGGCGCCGCCGGGGTCGAGGGCGAAGCTGGTACCCAGGCCGGGCAGCCATGGCATGTCGATCGCCGCGGCTCCCGGCATGAACAGGGCCACGAGGAAGGTGGCGACCGTGCTGCCCACCGCAGCCAGCGCCACGAGGTTGCGCCTCGTGCCCGCCAGGGAGGCGAGCGCCGCGCCCAGAACGGGCACGAGCAGGACAGCGAGCGCGGTGCTCATCGCAGGCCCCCCGCGAGCAGCGCCACGGCGGCGACCACTACCGCTCCGCCCAGCATCGCCAGGGCGTACAGCCGCACGTAGCCCGTCTGCCACAACGTCGCCACCTTGCCGAGGAGGCCGACACCGCCACCGGCCGCGACGAGTCCCTGGTCGAGAACGTCACGGTCGAGGACGGCCAGACCCTGGGCCACACCCTCACCGGGCCGGACGAAGACGGCTTGCGCCGCCGCATCGAAGCCCATCCCGGACCGCGCCAGGGGCGCGAGTGGCGTGGCAGCGAGCCGCTTGACCGTCCTGCCCTTGTCCACCGCGTACAGCCAGTACCCGCCGGCCAGGCCGCCCACGGCGGCCAGCGCCGAGGCGACGATCAGCGCCCACTCGGCGCCTACGGACAGGTGCTCGAAGTCCAACGAGGCCGTCACGGGCGCAAGCCACTCGGCGATGAGGTTGCGACCCAGGAACGCCTGGACGCCGAGGTAACCGGCCAGGACACTACCCACGGCCAGCACGATGAGAGGCACCGTCATCACGGCGGGCGACTCGTGCACTCCTGCCTGCGCCTCGGTCGTGAGGCGCTCCTCGCCTGCGAACACCAGGTAGTACCAGCGGAACATGTACGCGGCGGTAAGCACGGCGGTGATGAGCAGGAGCGCGAACAGCAGCGGCCCGGTGGCTTCGGCCAACAGCGGGCTCGTCAGCGTGCCGTGGAGGATCGCGTCCTTCGAGAAGAAGCCGGACAGCAGGGGGACGCCGGCGATGGCCAACGTGGCGATGAGCGCGGTGGTGCCGGTCACGCGCATGCGCTTGCCGAGGCCTCCCATGCGACGCACGTCCTGCTCTCCCCCCAGGGCGTGTATCACCGAGCCGGCCCCGAGGAACAGCAGCGCCTTGAAGAAGGCGTGGGTGACGACGTGGAAGATCCCGGCCCAGTAGGCGCCCGCGCCCACGGCGGCGATCATGAAGCCCACCTGCGAGATCGTCGAGTAAGCGAGGATCCGCTTGATGTCGGTCTGCGCGAACGCGGCGATGGCCGCGATGAGCGCGGTCAACACGCCGATCCAGGCCACGGTAGCGGCCGCCGCTGGCGCCTGCGCGAACACGGGCCCGGTGCGGGCGATCAGGTAGACGCCCGCCGTGACCATCGTCGCGGCGTGTATCAGCGCGGACACAGGCGTGGGGCCGGCCATGGCGTCGGGCAGCCAGAGCTGGAGCGGCAACTGAGCCGACTTGCCGGCGGCGGCGAGCAGGAACAGCAGGCCGATGCCGACCAGGGCCGCGGAGCCGTACGCGATCGAAGGCGCCGCCTGGGTCACCGTCTTCACGTCGAGCGAGCCGAACACCTGGAACGTCAGGAACATCGCCAGCAGGAAGCCGACGTCGCCGATGCGGTTGACGATGAAGGCCTTCCGTGCCGCGTCCGCGTTCTCGCGCTGCTGGTACCAGAAACCGATGAGCAGGAAGGAGCAGACGCCGACGCCTTCCCAGCCGACGAACATCAGCGGGAAGCTGTCGGCCAGCACCAGGACGAGCATGGCGGCGACGAACAGGTTGAGCTGCGAGAAGTACCGGGCGTGACCGGCGTCTCCCTTCATGTAACCGATCGAGTAGACGTGTATCAGGAAGCCGACGCCGGTGATCACCAGCGCCATGACAAGGCTCAGCTGGTCGACCATGAACCCGAGGTCGACGGAGAGGTCGCCCGCCTGCAGGAACCGGGCCAGGACGAACCTCACGCCGTCGCCTCCACCGGGGTAGGTGAAGAACGAGACCACGGCGAGGACGAACCCGGCAGCCACCGTCGCCGACGCGATGAGGCCCGTGACCGGCTCGCGGAGACCACGGCCGAAGAGCCCGTTGACGACGGCCCCCAGTAGCGCCGCCAGCGGCGCCAGAACGACCACGTTGGCGGCCGACAGAGCGGTCTCGGTCATGCCCGCACCTCGGAGAGCTGGTCGACGTCGGTCGTCACGCGGTACCGGAAGATCGCGACCAGGATGCCAAGGCCCACTGCCACCTCCGCGGCGGCGACCGCCAGCACGATGAACACAGCCCCCTGCCCTTCCAGGGCGTGGATGCCGCCCGTGGCCGACCACTGCCGCGCGTAGGCGACGATGGCCAGGTTGGCGGCGTTGAGCATGAGCTCGATCGAGAGGAACACCAGGATCGCGCTCCGCCTGACGATCACGCCGACGGCGCCGAGCCCGAAGAGCACGGCGCTCAGAGCCACGAAGTACTCGGTGGGGACGTTCACGCCGGCTCCCCCACACCCTGGTCCACCTGGGCTGCGGCCGCGGGCGACTCTGCTCCGGGCTCGTCGCCGGACCGCTGCACGAGGCTGACGGCCGCGACCACGCCCGTGAGCAGTAGTACGGCGACCAGGTGGAACGCCAGGAGGTACTCGGAGAAGAGCACCGTACCGATGCGCTCCGGGATCCCGCCCTGCAGCACGGCGTCGACCGTCGCCTGGTCCGGCGTGGGCCGAGTTCCGAGGAGCGCGGTCGCTGCCACGGCCACCGCCCCGAGCAGGCCTACGCCGTAGACCACCGGGCGTAGCCAGCGCCAACGAACGGCTCCCGGCTGCCTCTCGACGTTGAGGAGCATGATCACGAACAGGAACAGCACCATGATGGCTCCGGCGTAGACGATCACCTGGATCGCGGCGAGGAAGTGGGCGTCCAACATGATGTAGGCCACCGCGACGGAGAGCAGGGTGCCTACCAGCCCCAGCGCCGCGTGCACGGGCTGACGCGCCGTCACGACGAGGACGGCGCCGGCGACCGCTGCGGCGGCGAGGATCAGGAAGCCGATCATGCGGCGCTCCTTGGGCCAGCGGACGAGCGGTTGCGGGCGGGCATCATCAGTAGTCGACGCCCTCCAACTCCGGCCTGGGGTCGGCCTCGAAGCCGAGCCTCACATCGGTGCCCTTGGCCGTAGCTTCGCGGCGCTGCCACTTGCTGCCCTTCGCGCCCACCAGGAGGTCCTCCTTGCCGTACACGAGGTCCTGGTAGCGGTAGTCGGCGAGCTCGAACTCGTGGCCCAGCACAACCGCTCCGGTGGGGCAGGCCTCCTCGCAGAGCCCGCAGAAGATGCAGCGCACCATGTTGATCTCGTAGATGCTGGCGTAGCGCTCGCCCGCGGACTTGGGGTCTGCAGGGTCGTTCTCCGCCGCCTCCACGTAGATCGCGTAGGAGGGGCATACGGCGGCGCACAGCGAGCAGCCGATGCACTTCTCCAGCCCCGTGTCCGGGTGCCTCAGCAAGTGATGCCGGCCGCGGAACCTGGCCTGGATCTGCACCGGTTGCTCGGGGTACTGCACGGTCACGGGCCTCTTGAAGAGGTGCGACAGCGTCACACCCATACCCTTGGCGATATCGAGGACGCTCATGGCCTCACTTCCTCACGCTCAGAGAACAAAGGCGATCACCGTCCCGGTGAGCAGGGCGCCTACCAGCGCCAGCTCGAACAGGTAGAGCCAGCCGAAGCGCATCAGCTGGTCGTAGCGCAGGCGCGGCAACGTGGCCTTGAGCCAGATGAACAGGAACACGAAGATGCCCATCTTGAGGAGTAACCACACGAACGGCCACTCCGACATGCCCGGCACGATGTTGTCGACGAACCCCGGACCTCGCCAGCCGCCCAGGAACAGCGTGCTGATGAACGCCGAAGCGGTGAACATGTTCACGTACTCGGCCATCTGGTACAGGGCCCACTTGATCGAGGAGTACTCGGTCAGGTAGCCGGCGACCAGCTCCTGCTCGGCCTCAGGGAGGTCGAAGGGTGTGCGGTTCACCTCGGCCGTGCCGGAGATCAGGAACGTGACCATCGACAGCGCCAGCCCGGGCCACAGCCATGGGCTTATCGACCAGATGCCGATGTCGACGATATGCCTGAGGTTCACGGTGCCCGTGACCATGATGACGGCGAGGACCGAGAGGCCGAGGCCCAGCTCGTAGCTGATGATCTGCGCTGAGGACCTAAGGCTGCCCAGGAGCGCGTACTTGCTGTTCGACGCCCAGCCCCCCAGGAAGATGCCGTACACGCCCAGGCTCGTCACCGCGAGGATGTACAGCAGGCCGATGTCGAGGTCCATGACCCAGGGGTTGAACCCGAAGAGGCTGCCAGGCGGCCCGGCGGGGATGGCGCCGAACGCCGACAGGGCGCACACGATGCTGATCGCGGGTGCGAGCACGTACACGACCTTGTCGGCGCTCGTCATGACGAGGTCTTCCTTGAAGATCGACTTGATCGCGTCGGCTATCGGCTGCAGGAACCCGGCCGGCCCCACCCTGTTCGGCCCGTACCGGTGCTGGAAGCGCCCCAGGAGCTTGCGCTCGATCACCGTCATGTAGGCGAACGCGCCCAGCAGCAGCAGGCACAGGACCAGCGCCTTGAGGAACGTGACGAACAGCGGGTCGCGGACGGCCTCGGTCACTAAGCCACCGCCTCCCGTTCGCGGAGCACCGCCAGCGTGGAGAGGTCGGCATGGGCCAGCCCATGCGGTTGGTCGGGCGTGGCCGGGATCGTCATGAGGCCGGCGGGCACGTCCTCGGTCACCTTCACGGTGGCGCGGCGCCACAGGCCGCTCACGCGCAGCCTGACGTCGTCGCCGGCCGCGAGGCCGTGCGCCTGGGCATCCGAGGGGTTCACCCGAAGTGCGGGCCCGCCTCGCTCCGCGAGCAGGTGGGGGTTGAGGTAGGCGTACTCCGGCCGGACCATGGAGGCCGTCACGATGACGTTGCCTCCCCTGCGCCGGGGTGCCTCTGCCTTCGCGCCGGTGGGCGCGTCGCGCCTCTTGTCTGGCGCCTTGACGGCAAGGATCTCGCCCCATTCGGGAAGTTCGGCCAGGTCGATATCGAGGCGCTGCCTCAGCACGCGGTGCGCGCTCCTGACGCTCCTGCCCTCGAGCCGCTGGCCCAACGCGTCGCCGAGCCGCTTGACGAGCCCCGTGAGGTCTTCGCTGGTACCGCCCTCAACGGGGGCGGCGACGACCCTCAGGAACCGGCCCTCGAGGTTCACTATCGTGCCGTCCCGCTCGTAGACCGTCTTGGCTGGCAGCACGACGTCCGCCAGCGCGGCCGTCTCCGTCAGGAAGCTGTCGTGAACGACGAGCAGGTCCTTCTGCTTGAGCCGCTCGGCCACGTCCGGGTCCTGCGCCGGGTCGAGGTGCGAGAGGATGAGCGCCCTGGCCGTCTCGAGCATGGCCGGGTAGGCGTAGTTGGCGTGGCTGGGTGAGACGCCGAGCAGCTCGAGGCCGTGGCTGTTGGCCATCGGACCGACGAGCATCACCTTGGCGCCGGCCGCCTTCGCGAACGCGCGGGCGGCAGCGGTGGCCTCCTGAGACGCCAGCACCGTGCCGCCGAGGACCACCACGGGCCGCTCCCCCTTGGCGAGGTGGGCGGCAGCCGCGCTCACATCCGCTGCGACCACGCCGTGCTCCCTTGGCGCAGAGTCGCTCTGGGCATTCCCAGCGTCACCGGCGCGGACGGCAGCCTCGAGGTCGCGGAACAGCGCCGCCTCCTGCCCGGGCGCGTGCCATAGCGCGCGGCCCGCGTAGCTCATGAGGTCGACGCGGTACGGGGCAGCCACTGTGAGGAGCCGCGCGTCCCTGGGCTGCCTCTCCTTGAGCCTCAGGTCCGCGATCGGCACGCCGTGGGGCAGCAGCTCCGGCGGCGTGACTCCCCTGAGTGCGTCCTTGATGCGGAGGTCGAGGATGCTGGCTTCTTCCGTGATGTCGCCGGCGACGAAGATCGCGTCGGCGGTGGCCAGCTCGGTGAGGGTCGCGCGCTCGGCGGCCGGGGCGACCACGGAGGCCTCGTGCCTGGGCGCGTGGTCCACCTGCCCAGTGCCGAGGTGCTCGGCCAAGGCGATGGCGCCGATGCCCTCTTCGACGGTGGAGTCGGCGCGGATCGCGATGCCGACGTCCTTGCCGCTCATGCCGCCCAGGCGCTCGGCGACGAACGCGGCCGCCTCATCCCAGGACGCCGGCACGAGTTCCCCGCCGCGCCTGATCAGCGGCGTCAGCAGCCGGGAGGCGTCGTCCACGTACTCGTGCCCGAAGCGCGTGCCGTCGTCGATCCAGGTCTTGTTGACCTCGGGGTTGAGGCGCGCCTTGATGCGCTCGATCCGCCCCGTGCGCGAGTCGATCCAGACGGCGGCGCCGGTGGCGTCGTCCATCGTCACCGACGGCGTGTGGTGGTACTCCCAGTTCCGTCCCCGGAAGCGGCTGGTGGCGTCGAGGAGCGCGCCCACGGGGCAGATGTCTGTGATGTTGCCGGTGAAGTTGTTCGGCAGCCCGGTCTCCTCGGACGAGATGTACGTGTGGTTGGCGCGCTCGATGAAGTCGAGGACCTCGTCGCCCGGCACCTCCTCGAAGTACCGGACGCAGCGCTTGCAGTGGATGCAGCGCTCGCGGTCGAGGGTGATGAGCTCCGAGAGCGCGTGGTGCTTCTCCTGGTGCCGCTTGTCGAACTCGAAGCGTGATATCCCGGAGCCGTACTCGTAGGAGCGGTCCTGCAGCTCGCAGGCGCCGCCCTTGTCGCATACGGGGCAGTCGAGCGGGTGGTTGATGAGGGTGTACTCGACCATCGAGTTCTGAGCGCGCTTGACGGGCTCGGAACGCGTGTCGATGACCATGCCCTCCATCACCTGCGTGGTGCAGGTGGCCATGAGGTTGGGGAACCAGAAGATCTTCGGCTCGCCGGTCTCCTCGTCCAGGATCCACTCCCCGCCCTTGTCCTTGCGGGGGGCGCCGATGCGGGCCAGGCACATGCGGCACGCGCCGATGGGCGACATGTACTCCTGGCTGCAGAAGTACGGCACGTCGTCGCCGGCGCTGAACACGGCGTCTATCGCGCTCGTGCCCGGCTTCAGGTCCAGCTCGACGTCGTTGACCTTGACCTTCATGCCTGCCACCAGTCCGTCTTCCCGTACTTCGGGACCTTGTGCTCCGCTAGGTACTCGTACTCGTCCCTGAACCACTTGAAGCTCGCCTGCACCGGCATCACGCAGGCGTCGGCGAGCGGGCAGAACGCTGTGCCCCTGATGTTGTTGGCGAGGTCTTCGATCAGGTCCACGTCCTCCTGCGTGCCCAGGCCCTCGACGAGCTTCTGGTAGAGGCGCGGAAGCCAGTGCGCGACGCCCTCGCGGCAGGGCGTGCACTTGCCGCACGACTCGTGGGCGTAGAAGCGGACCAGGTTGAACATCAGGTCCACGATGTCCTTGTCCCTGGGGATCACGATCACCCCGCCGGTGCCCAGCATCGAGCCGTTCTTCGCCAGCGTGCCGTAGTCCATGTTCATGTCCAGGAAGCGGTCTTCCCAGGGGAACATGGGGGTGGAGGACCCGCCCGGGATGAACGCCTTGGGCTCGAGGCTCGGTCCGCCCGCGAAGTCGTAGATCAGCTCGCGGAACGTCGCGCCCATGGGCATCTCGTAGACACCCGGGTGCTGCACCGGCCCCGAGATCTGGTAGAGCTTGGTGCCCTTGCTGTCCTCGGTGCCCATCGACGCGAACCAGGCCGCGCCCCTGTTGATGATGTGGACGGCGCTGGCCAGGCTCTCGACGTTGTTGATGGTCGTCGGCATGCCGTAAAGACCAGCTGCGGCCGGGAACGGCGGCTTGAGGCGTGGGTTGGCACGGAGGCCCTCGAGCGAGTTCATCAGCGCCGTCTCCTCGCCGCAGATGTAGGCTCCCGCTCCGCGGTGGATGGTGATGTCGAAGGAGAGGTCGCTGCCGAGGATCTTCTCGCCCAACAGCCCGGCGGCCCTGGCCTCTTCAACGGCTTGGAGCGTCCGCTCGATGCCGAGCAGGTACTCGCCGCGCACGTAGATGAAGCCGTGCGTGGCGCGCATGGCGTGGGCGGCGATGATCATGCCCTCGATCAGCTGGTGCGGGTCGTCCTCGAGGATGTAGCGGTCCTTGAACGAGCCGGGCTCCGATTCGTCGGCGTTGCAGAGCACGTAGCGAGGCCGGCCGTCAGGAGGCGGCATGAACGACCACTTGACGCCCGTCGGGAAGCCCGCTCCGCCGCGGCCACGCAGGCCGGAGGCCTTGACCTCGTCGACGACCTGCTCAGGTGTCATGGTCGTGAGTGCCTTGCGGGCAGCCTCGTACCCGCCATGGGAACGGTAGAAGTCCAGCGTGTGGGCGCCGTCGACACCCACGTAGCGGTACATGGACACCTCGTACCGGGGGTCGTGGCGGCTGACGATGGGCCCGCCCTGTGTCGCGTCGGCCATCAGGCAGCGCCTCCCCCCGCGGGTCCCTGACCGCCATCGCCCTGGCCGGCGGCGCCCGTCGTCGTGGCGGGCACGGCCTTATCGGCGCCGGCGATGTCACTGCCGCGCTCTCGCCACGGCTCGGGCAGCTCACCCCTGCGCATGGCCTCGACGAGGTGGGCACACCGGCTGCGGCTCACGCGCTCGTAGTAGTCATCGTTGACCTGCAGGACGGGCGCCGTGCCGCAGGAGCCGAGGCACTCGACCTTCTGGATGCTGAACCTGCCCTCGGCGTCGCGCTCGCCGTTGACGATGCCCAGCTCCTCGACGAGGTAGTCGTACATCTGGTCCGCGCCGGCGAGCGAGCAGGAGATCGTCGAGCACACCTGCAGGTGGTACTTGCCCACCGGGTACTCGTGGTAGGTGGAGTAGAAGCTCATCACGCCCTTGACCTCGGTCACGTTGATGCCGAGGATGTCCGCGATCTCCTGCATGCGCGCCTCGGACACGTGGAGCTCGGCGTTCTGCACCTCCCACAGGAGCGGCATGAGGGCGCTGCGCCTGCCTTGGGGCGGGTAGCGGTTCAGGATCTCATCCAGCCGTTCCTGCTTGTCCGCGAAGAACGGCGTGACGGTCTGCAGTTCGATCACTTGTCGACGTCTCCTAGCACGGGGTCGAAGCTGGCGATGTTGATGACCATGTCCGCGAAGAGCCCGCCCAAGCTGGACACCTCCAGCGACTGCAGGTTCGCCAGGCTGGGGGCACGGACCTTGACCCGGTACGGCATGGAGCCGCCGTCGCTGGCGATGTAGTACCCGAGCTCGCCCCTGGCGCTCTCCGTGGGCACGTACACCTCGCCCCGCGGGGGGTGGAACCCTTCCGTGACGAGCTTGAAGTGGAAGATAACTGCCTCCATCGAGGTCTCGAGCTCCGACCTGGGCGGCAGCGAGATGCGCCTGTCGGGATCGATGGTGGGGCCGGGCTCGAGGCGGTCCATGGCCTGCTGGACGATGCGCAGGCTCTCGTGCATCTCGTCCATGCGCACCTGCAGCCGCGCCCAGATGTCGCCGTCGTCGTAGCAGGGGACCTCGAAGTCGTAGTCCTCGTAGCCGGAGTAGGGCGCCGACTTCCGGAAGTCGAGCGGCACGCCGCTGGCCCTCAGCGAGGGCCCGGTCAGGCACCAGTCGATGGCCTGCTGGCGCGTCAGCACTCCCACGCCGCGGGTGCGGGCCTCGAGGATGTCGTTGCCCATGAACAGCGTGTCGTACTGGTCCAGGTAGGCCGGGAACCTCTTCAGGAAGTCCCGCACCATGGGCTCGAACACCTCGGGCACGTCCTGGCGCAGCCCACCGATCCGGTAGTACCCGTAGTTCATGCGGACACCGCACACGTTCTCGAAGATGTCCATGAGCTTCTCGCGCTCGCGCATCGTGTAGAAGAACGGCGTGAGGGCGCCCATGTCGAGGAGCGTGGTGCCGAAGAACACGAGGTGGCTGGCGATGCGGTTGAGCTCGCTGAGGATCACACGGATCCGCTGGGCCCTGACCGGCACCCGCGCATCCATCAGATGCTCGACCGAGAGCACGTAAGCCAGGTCGTGCGCGAACCCGTTCACGTAGTCCATGCGGTTGGAGTACGTGACGCATTGGTGGTACGTGCGGTTCTCCATGGTCTTCTCGAACCCGGTGTGCAGGTAACCGACGTGCGGCCGCAGGGCGCGGATGCGCTCGCCATCCAGGTCGACGACGAGCCTGAGCACCCCGTGGGTGCTGGGGTGCTGGGGCCCCACGTTGATGCGCATGCGCTTCGTCTCGAAGGCGCCCAGGTGCTGGCCCTGGTCGGCCGGTGCCTGCTGTGCCCTGGGCGCCATCAGTCCTCGCCCGCCTCGCCGGCGTCCAAGTTGCTCGTCAGGCGCGAACGCGGCCCCGGCACCTGCGTGGCTCGTACCCCCTCGCGGGAGCCGCCCTTCCAGCCCGTCAGGCCGGCGTCACGGCCGGTCAGCCCCGCGCGGAAGGACGGCGGGTCGATGAACCGGCCGTCGTTGAACAGCGTCGGCGTCTCGCCCAATGGGTAATCCTTGCGGTGTGGGTGGCCGTCGAGGTCCTCAGGCGTGAGGATCTTGCGCAGGTCGGGGTGATCGTCGAAGACGATGCCGAGCATGTCGAAGCACTCGCGCTCCAGGAAGTTGGCGCCGGGCCAGATGCCGGTGCAGGTCGGCACCGACTCGCCGTCGGCGAGGTCGACGCGCAGGAACAGCCTCTCGGCCCCGGAGAGGTCGTGCACGTCGTACACGACGGAGAACCGCTTGCCCTGGTGACCGGGGTAGGTGAGGTAGTCCATGCCGTGTACGTCCGTGAGCATCTCGTAGCCGGCTTCCCTGACCTGGCTTAGCGCCGTGACGATGACTTCCTTCGGTACGGTGACGCTCGTCATGCCCTTGAACTCGTGGACGCGCCCCTCCAGGTCGGTCAGGCGGGCGAGCGCCTCGGCCCGCATGCGCTCCAGGTCGGCCGGGCGCGGCATCGTGAAGGTCACGCGACTCACGGCCTGGACCACCCTTCGACCATGGGCAGCCGCTCGCCACGCTCGTCGAAGGCCTCACCCCGCACCTTCTTCTGGAGCTGCTGCACCGCGTAGATGAGCGCCTCGGGCCGCGGCGGGCACCCCGGCACGTAGATGTCAACGGGCACCACGGAGTCCACGTTCTGGACGATGGCGTAGTTGTTGAACATCCCGCCGGAGGACGCGCACGCGCCCATGCTGATCACCCATTTCGGGTCCGGCATCTGCTCGTAGACGCGCCGCATGACCGGCGCCATCTTCTTGCTCAGGCGCCCGGCGACGATCATGACGTCGGCCTGGCGCGGGCTGGCTCGGAAGACCTCGGATCCGAACCGGGCCATGTCGTTGCGCGCGTTGGTCGCCGCCATCATCTCGATCGCGCAGCAGGCCAGGCCGAAGGTGACTGGCCACAGGCTGTTGCTGCGGCCCCACTTCACGAGGTTCTGCAGCGACTCGAACAGGAAGCCCTCGGCCTCCAGCTCCTGCACGTCGCGCTCGAAGAGGTCCCTGAGTCCCATGCTCACTTCCAGTCGAAGACGCCCTTGCGCAGCAGGTAGACGAACCCAACGGCGAGCAGGGCGATGAAGATCGCGGCGTTCGCCAGCAGGAACTGCGGCGCCGCGTTGAACTTGACGGCCAGCGGGTAGAAGAAAGCGGTCTCGAGGTCGAAGATGATGAACATCATCGCCACCAGGTAGAAGTGGACCGGGAAGCGCTCGCGAGCCGAGCCGGCGGCGGGTATGCCCGACTCGTAAGGCGCCAGCGTCGTCTCGGTCGCGCGTCTGGGCCCCACCAAGGACCCCACCGCCAACGCCAGCACGGCGATGAGGCCGGCGGCGAGGAACATCATGAGCAGCTCGGCGTACACGCGCGCCCCTTCCCG
>DASVCK010000019.1:0-3869 GCA_036381675.1 Trueperaceae bacterium
CATCATGCAGGGCGTCCAGACGTTCTTCTTCTTCGTGCTGGCGTTCCTCGCCAACCCGTTCAAGGTGCTGCCCGTGCCGCCACTCGACGGCCCGGGCCCGAACGAGCTCCTCCAGAACCACTGGATGATGGCGGTTCACCCGCTCCTGATGTACCTGGGGTTCGTGGGGCTCACCGTGCCGTTCGCGTACGCCATGGCCGCGCTGATCACCAGGCGGCCGGGCTCGGAGTGGATGACGGTGACGCGTCGTTGGACGCTGACGGGCTGGGGCTTCCTCTCGGCGGCGATCGTCGCCGGCGGCTGGTGGAGCTACGAGGTCCTCGGCTGGGGCGGCTACTGGGCGTGGGATCCCGTCGAGAACGTGAGCCTGATGCCCTGGCTGACTGCCACGGCCTTCATCCACTCTGTGCAGGTGCAGGAGCGCCGCCAGATGCTCAAGCCGTGGAACGTCATGCTGATCCTGCTGACGTTCTCGCTCTCGATACTCGGCACGTTCCTCACGCGCTCCGGGGTCGTCTCGTCGGTCCACGCCTTCGGCAGCGGACCGGTGGGGCCGGCGTTCCTGGCGTTCTTCCTGCTCGTGACGCTGGGCGCGTTCGCGCTGCTGGCGGTGCGCTGGGACGACGTCAAGGACAGGGCCGAGCTGGACTCCCTCGTCAGTCGCGAGGGCAGCTTCCTGGGCGTGAACGTCCTGTTCCTGGCTCTCACCTTCGCCGTCCTGCTGGGCACGCTCTTCCCGCTGGTCGTCGAGGCCGTCTCCGGCGCGCGGGTCACCGTCGGCCCGCCGTTCTTCGACCAGGTGACCCTGCCGTTGTGGCTGCTGGTGCTGCTCCTGATGGGCATCGGCCCGCTGCTGCCGTGGCGCAAGGCCGAGGACCAACTGCTGTCACGGAACCTCGCCTGGCTGCTGGGTGGTCTCGTCGTCTCGGGCGCGCTGGCCTGGCTGCTGGGCGTGCGCAAGGTCTACCCCATGCTCACCGTCGCCCTGGCCGGCTACAACGTCGTCTCGCTGGCGCTGCTCCTCACCGGAGCTCTGGTGCCGCGCCTCAGACTCGCCACGCGTCCCGCCGTCGTGGTCATCAGGCGCTACGCCTTCGAGAACCGCCGCCGCGTCGGCAGCATGGTCGTGCACTTCGCCATCGTCATCATCGCCGTGGGCGTCGCGTTCTCGAGCGGCTACCGGGTGGACGAGCAGCTGCGCCTCGACATAGGCGGCTCCGCTCAGTTCGAGGGGTACACGCTGACGGCCCTGGACACTTTCATGGAACAGACGCCGGGGCGCATCAGCGCCGGCGCCGTCGTGCAGGTGAGCAGAGACGGAGCCCTCGTGGGCACGCTGCGGCCGCGCCTCAACGTGTTCGGGGCGGGCGGCCGACCGATCCCTACACCGGCGGTGCTGTACCGGCCGTCCCACGACGTCTACCTGAACCTGAACAGCACCATCGGCCCGGACACCGAGTTCGTCGTGCTGAGGGCCGTCAAGAGCCCGCTAGTGACCTGGATCTGGGTCGGCGGTCTCGTGCTGGTGTTCGGGGTCGTCTACAGCCTCGGCGGCGTCGTCCGTGCGCTCCCGGCTCACGCGACCCGGACCTCTGCCGTCGGCCAGGAGGCCTGAGGTGAAGGCGCGCAGGCTCCTGGTGACGCTGGCCGTCGTGGCGGCCCTGGGCGGCATCTTCGCGTTCGGCCTGCTGAGGGGCGAGCCCGACCGCGACCTGCCCTCCGAGCTGATCGGCCGGCCCGCACCGAGCTTCGACATCCCGCTCTACGAGCGCTACCAGGGACAGTACGGCGCGGTCCTCTCGTTGTCCGAGTACCTGGGCGAGCGGCCGCTGGTCGTCAACTTCTGGGCCTCATGGTGCGCACCCTGCTACGTGGAGGCACCAGTGCTCCAGTCCTACTGGCAGGAGTACCAGGGCACCGACGTGCTCTTCGTCGGCGTCCAGACCCAGGACAAGGGCCAGTACGCAGAGGGCAGGGCCTTCCTGGACCAGTTCGGCCTCGGCTTCCCCAACGGCAGCGACGACGACTCGCGCATGAGCATCGGCTGGGGTCTGCTCGGCGTGCCCGAGACCTTCTTCATCGACCGTGACGGCGTCGTGCGCGAGAAGCACATCGGCCCGGTCACGCCGGAAGTGATGGAGCGCCAGCTGGCGGCACTTCTCGAATGACGGTGGCACCCCCCGAACGGCTGGCCGGGCGCCGTGCCAGGTTGCTCGCCGTGCTGCTCGCTTGCCTGACCAGCCTGGCTCTGGCGCAGCAGGTACAGCTCGAGAACCGCGTGTACGAGATCGCCGGCAAGCTGCGTTGCCCCGTGTGCACGTCGGAAAGCGTCGCCGACTCCAGCGTGCAGCTCGCGATCCAGATGCGCGAGATCATCCAGGAGCAGCTGAACGAGGGGCGCAGCGAGGCGCAGATCCTCGCCTTCTTCCAGGAGCGCTACGGCGACTGGATCCTGCTCGACCCGCCCAAGCGCGGCCTCCATCTGCTCGTCTGGGTCCTGCCCGTCGCCGCAGCGATCGTGGGCGTGACGGTACTCCTCATCCTGGGCCGCCGCTGGCAGCGCCGATCCCACGAACCCATCGCGGTGGACCCTGCCGACCTGGAGCGCGTCCGGTCCGAGCTGGCCTCGGAGGAGACTTGATCACCTTCGTCGTAGTGGCGGTGCTGGCCCTGCTGGCGTTCGCCTACGTGGCCCTGCCGCTCATCGCCCCGCGTCACGCCGACCCCCTGCCGGACGCCACCGACCCGGTGTTGGCCGGCCTGAGGGACGAGAAGGCCGCCCTACTGAGGGCGATCACGGAGCTCGACGAGCGCTCCGACTTGAACCCTGAGCGTCGCGAGCAACTTCGCGCCAGGTACGAGGCCAAGGCCGCGGCGGCGATCAGGGCGCTCGATGAGCGCGAGGCCGAGCTGGGCGCCAGGGAACGCGGTGTCAGGCCGGCGGCCGCGGCGCAGGGCGGCAGGCGCCGGACACCGGTCGCTGCGGTAGCGCTGCTGGCCGTGGCGGTCGCCGCCGCCGCCTTCCTCCCCGCCTACGTGCTGCCCCGCGTGGGGCAGGACGCGAACGTCACGACTACCGACTTGGAAGCCGCCAGGCAGATCAGCGAGCTCAGGCGCGTCGCGGACCGCGAGCCCACGACCGAGAACCTCATGGCGCTCGGCGACGCCTATGCCTCCGTACAGGAGACGCAGCAGGCGCGCGACGCCTACCTGAGGGCGGCGGAGTCGGGCGGGGACGGCAAGCTGCCGGTGTTCCAGCGGCTGGCCGTACTGGCTCTCGCCACTGACGACGGGCTGGCGGAGGCCCAGGACTGGCTGGAGCGCGCGGCCGAGGTGGCCCCAGACGACGCGCAGACTCAGTTCCTGCTCTCCGAGGTGGCGTACGCCAACGACGACGACGCCACGTCGGAGGCCGCTCTCAGGCGGTTCGTCTCCCTCTCGGGCGGCGAGGCCAACGAGGCAGTGTCGGCCCGGCTCGAACTCTTCGAGCGGGAGGATGAACTGACCGCGGCGGTGCAAGCCGAGCCCTCCGCCGAGAACCTGGCTACCCTCGCCGACCTCTACTGGCGAGCCGGCGACCGCCAGGGAGCGGTGGCCGCCTACCTGAGGCTCCTGACCGAGGCGGACGCCCAGGACCCCGTCGCGCTCTCACGCATGGGTGAGGCGATGATGGCCTCGGGCGCTCCTGCCGACGCCGCCACGCTCATCGAGCGCTCCGCCTCCATCACGGGCGGCCTCGAGAACGTCGAGCCCTCAGCCGTGCTGATCCTAGGCGAGGCGTACCTACGGTTGGGGCGCAGCGCGGAGTCCGTCGAAGCCATCGAGACGTACCTGGAGCTGGTCGGAGACGACGCCAACCCGGTCGCCGT
>DASVCK010000020.1:0-5311 GCA_036381675.1 Trueperaceae bacterium
GTACGTACCGGCTCACGACCGCGAGTCCATAGCCTCGAATCGCGCCCTGCTCGAGGCCCTCACCGGCAGTCCCATGACGAGCGCCGAGCTCGCCTCACGGGCGGGCCTAGAGCGCACGAACGCGCACAAGCGCCTGCAGGCCCTCGCCGATCGCGGCCTCGCCGAGCGCGTCGACGGGCGGCCGGTCAGGTGGCGGCGAGCCTAGACGACGGCGACGCTGATGCCGGTCCTGTCGCCGCTGATGGCGGGCCCGGTAGCTGTGCGAACACCGAGAGCGCCTGCGGAGGCGAATGCTTCCCACGCAAGCGCGAAGCGCAGATTCGTGTCGCCTGCCTGCTGGAGCGTCGTCATTGTTCCTGGTGGGGTGAGGTCGGCGGAGACGGTTCCCGAGGCTATCACCCAGAAGCACACGAGGATGCCGGGCGCTTCGGAGGCGGCGACGCTCGGCGCTTCGTAGCTGCTCGAGCTACCGCCACTATCAAGCGCCGAGGCATCTATGGAGCCATTGCGGAGGGTGACGATCGCCGCGCCCGCGTGACCGCCGGACGCGATGCTGTAGGTCGCCGGTTCGCTGCTAGCGACCTTCGAGTACAACCACGCAAGCGTGTTGCCACTGGTACCGGTACCGAACTCGAGAGGCGTCCAACCTTGCGTGGCGAGGTTCGGCGCGGTGCTGTTCGAGCGGCGCGCGACGAAGGCGAGCATGAGGTCGCCGTCTTGCGTTCCAGCTGGAACTGGAACGGTGAAGGCGAAGACGCTCTTGACACCACTGGACCCGACGACGGCGAGATCGCCTGCGGGTGGAGGCACATATGCCCCGGCGCGGCGAAGGGCGGCGCTCCTGATCAGCGGCATCAGTCCGCCTCGCCCTTGAACGCGACGATGACGTTAGCCAACGTCGAGTCCGCCGGGGTGGGCGCGACGAGCGCGAGGCGGTCGCCGGCGTTCAGTTGGATGTCCGCCGAGAGGTCCCAGGTGACGACGCCGCCGGTCGTGATCGTGAAGTTGCCGACGCTGACGCCGTTCACTTGGACGTCGATCGTGGCGGTGCCGTCCGTGGGGTTGGTCCCGACGTGCACCTCGCCGGGGTCGGCGTCGTCGATCGTGACCGCCCTGGGTGCCAGGACGACGTCGGCCGCGCCAGCACCGGGCGCTCCCGCGAAGCCGAGCTGCAGGTCGTAGTAGGCGTTCCCGCCGCCCGCAAACCGGAGGGTTGGAGCGGTCGTGACGATCGAGTCGATCGTGAGCGTGGCCGCGCCGGTCTTCGTGACCTGAGCCACCGGCACGCAGTCAGCGGGCACGTCCGGGTAGTTCGACGCGTCGCCCTGCAGCGCCGCGAGCAGGCCCCAGTGGCTGATGAGGTTGTGCGTGAGCGCCTCGCCGGTCGTGGCGTCCGTGAAGTTGTGCTGCGCGAACTGGCCCGCCTGCGCCCGGATGACGACAAAGCACTTCGTGCCCGTGGCGACGCCGGCGAGGTCGACGGTCTGGTCGCCGACGGCGAGGAGCGTCTTGCCGTCGCTGCTGACGCCGAGCCTGCCCTGCACGCGCACCTGGGCGGCGCTCGGGTTCGTGACCGTACCGGCGATGACGACCCCACCGCTCGTGAACAGGGCCTGGGAGAGGCGCTCGAGGACGTCGGCGAGGATCGCGTGGTTCTGATCCAGGTGGGCGCCCAGGATCGTGATGTCCCCTTGGCCGTTCGCCTCGAGGCCGCTGATCTCGGTGTAGGGCTTGTACGTCGGCACGTCAGGCCTCCTCGGTTGGATGGTAGGTGGTCACGCCGTAGACGGCGCGGCCGTAGCGCCGGCCGGTCGGCGCGGCCGGCGTGTCAGGCAGGGCCTGCCCAACCTCGACGTCGACCGTCAGGGCGCTCGTGCTGCCGGCCGGGCTGTGGGATTCGGTGTAGTCGTGCGCCGTGATGCGGCCGCTCACGCCGAGCGGCTGGACTATCGCCGCGCCGCCTAGGTGCCGCGGGTGGTACGCGTAACCGTCCTCGCGGGCGGGCACGAGCGGCAGTTGGTAGACGACCTTGGGGACGTGGTTCTCCTCGACGATGCCCCGCGCGATCGCCAGGGCCGTGGCGGCGTCGACCTCGTACGGCAGCTCAGGCGCCTCGTAGGCGCGATCCGGGAAGAGCGCCTGGGATTGCGCAAGGCCGGGCACGACGGCGCCGCCCTCCCACGTGCCGTCGTCGCTGCGCGCGAATCCGAACCGGTGCGTCTCGAGCGGGCCGACCGTCCACACGATGCCGCTGCCGTTGAGCTTGAGCTGGACGCCCCAGAGGAAGTAGACGGTCTGGCCGAAGATGCCGGACTCGGCGAGGTATCCGAACTCGGCGAAGCGCGCGTTGGCGATGCGCAGCTCGACGCCGGGCTCATCCCCGCCGCGCCAGCGGCCGTAGAGGCTGCCGCGGGCGCCGTAGGGGGAGGGCGCGAAGTCGCTCGTCTGGCGGGGGAACTGGAAGTCGAGGAGCTTCACCTCGGCGCCGCTCGCTGGCAGCGTGACCTCCTCCACGTAGCTGTTCACGTTCGCCGCGGCCGCGTGCGGGGTGCTGGTCGAGCTCTCGGGTCGCCACTGCTCGGCCCACTCCTCGATGTCGAGGGTGAGCGTCACGTTGCCGCCGGGCTTGATCACGATCTCGTCGGCGACCGGCCAGAACCACGTGCCGCTTTGCCCGTGCTCGTTCGCAAGCTCGAGGAAGTTCTCGGGCGTGTCCGGCGCCCACGCCATGGGTCCGTACGGGGTGTTCGCGCCGAACAAGCCGGCCGCGAGTTGCGTGGGGCTGCGCAGGATGAGCGCGGCGGGCTGCATGAGCTGCTGGTCGGCCTCGAACGTGCGCTTGCGGACGCGGATGACGGCTTGGTTGAACACCGAGTCGGCCGTGCTGGTCTCGGCTTCGTCCGGGCCCAGGTCCGCTGACGTGAAGGTGAGGGCGGCCGCGGCCTCGCCAGTGGGCTTAGCGCTGAACACCGCGTCGAAGAGCGGCGCGAAGAGGCTCGGGTCGGTGAGCCGGACCGTGAGCGTCGCGCCGTCGGCCGCCCAGGTGATAGTGAACGTGAGGCCGCCCTCCACGACCTGGACGGGGGCGCCGGGGGTGAGCGCCTCTGTCGTGCCCATGTGCGTCTGCCCGTCGACGGTGATCGTGTACTCGAGGGTCGGGGCGCGCGCTTCCTGCCATGGCCACGGGTAGGTGAGCGTGGTTCGGTTCACGAACACCGTGGCCTTGTAGAGGTGGAACCGCATGCCGAACGTCTCGATCCACGCGGGCGGCCGCACGACGAGGCGGTCCAGTTCGTCTGCCCGCCACGTGTAGCCGCGGAAGGGGCCGAAGAACCGCTCCAGCCACTCGAAGATCGACTCGGGGGATTCCTGGTTGGGCTGGATGACGAACGCCTGCGCGGTAGGCACGACGAGGCCACTGCTGGTGCGCAGGAAGAACGGCGGCAGGTCCGGGTCGTGCGGGACCCCGTAGAAGGCCAGGAACCGAGCCAGGCACTCACGCAGGTCGAGGGGGTTCGGCACGCCGCCCTCGCCAGCGACGAGCACGAGCGACTCCCTCGGCCGTGCTCTGGAGAGGCGCGTCAGGAGCGCCTCGCCGGTGTAGGCGATGATGCCGCCCTGACGGCTCCGGTCTCGGATGGCGAATCGGTACCAGGACCCGCCGCCTAGCTGGTCACCGAGCTCGTGCACGCTGCCGACCTCGAGGTCGACGTTCTGGAAGAAGCTGACGTCGACGCTCGGGTCGGCGAAGACGCCGTTCAGGGACTCGCCCAGGTGGACCGTGACGGGCGCCTCGAGGGCGGGCACGTCCGGGAGCGCCGTGAGCAGCTCGAGCTGCCAGTTGTCGAGCCGGGCGATGATCTGGATGGATCCGCCCGCCGTGATGACCTGCGAGAAGAAGCCGAACGTGACGGGCTGCCCGGACTCCGTGAAGTCGGGGTGATCGTTCGGGTCCACGAGGGTTCGGAAGGACGAGGCGCTCACCGACGTGCCTGTCACGGTCCGCCACTCGCCGGTCTCGGGGCCGGATACGCCGTCGTCGGCGAAGTAGAGCTTGCCGCCTTGCATCGCGGCGACACCGACCACGACGCCGAACGGCCCCGGCCCGAGGCTGCCGGTGTGGGTCACGAGGTACACGTCCGTTGACCGCTGCACGGACAGGATCGCGCCCTGCGTCGCGGGGTCGTGCACCGCGTTCTGGTACATGTAGAACAGCAGCGCCTGGTCGTTGTTGCCGGGGCAGTCGAACGACGCCTCGATGCAGGCGCCTGGGTTGCCGCCTGTCGCCTTGCGGGAGGCGGTCACCTGGCCCGTGTTGATGCTCTGGGTGTACGGCGTCCAGATGTTCGCGTCGAAGGTGCCGTCGCTGAACGTCATGGGCTGGGTCTCTGTTCGAGCAGGCCAGCGCCGCGCTGGAAGCGGTAGTCGGCCCTGTAGACGATGAGGCTGATGCCGTCCCGCTGGATGGATGCGCTGGTGTTGACGAGCATGGCCGCGCCGTAGAGCTCCTGAGCCTCGAGGAGCGTGCCGGCCCACGGGTCGATCTCCTGCCACGTGACCTTCAGCAGAGCACCGCCGGGATCCGTGATGACGAGGTAGGCGGCGGCGCGGTTGCGGTGCTGCTCGACCCCCTCGGATACGAAGCCTGCGAAGTCGCCGCGGGTCAGGCGCGTCGCGGGGGCGCGCGCCTTCAGCGGGTCGCTCCAGGTGACGGTGAGGTTGCCCACCTGGTCCCTGGTGAACTCCGCGTCGCCGAACACCTGCAGCTGCGCGGCGTCGCTGACTCGCTCGAAGGTGATGACGGGATCCACGGCTAGTTGCTCCTCTGCACGCGGCGGTAGAGGTCGGTGGCGACGTCCTGCACAAACGACCGCAGGCGCGCCTCGAACGCCGGGTCACCGAACGACGGCGCCTGCGCCAGCTGCACGGTGGCCGAGAGGTTGTACGTGATGCTCGGCGCGCCCGACACGGTGCGCTGCACGTCCCGACGGCTCGCCTCCGACTGCCTCGCCCTGGCCTGCGAGGCGCCGATGAACATGCTCGCCACGAGCGCAAGGCCGCCGATGACCAGGCCGGTCGGGCCCAGCGCAGCCAAGCCGCCGGACGCGCCGGCAGCTCCACTCACGGCGTCCCCCGCCGCCTTCGCGGCGAGGGACTCGGCGATCGCCGAAGCGAGCTGCTCCTTGATCGGGCCGAGGATCGCCTCGAGCATCATGTCCAGGAAGAAGTCAGCCGCTCCCCCGAGCGCCTGCTGCAGCGCCGCGCCGATGTCACCCGTCTGGATGCCCTGCACGATCGCCCGAGGGAACGA
>DASVCK010000021.1:0-2189 GCA_036381675.1 Trueperaceae bacterium
GCGCGCGTGACGCGCACGACGTTGGGCATGAGGCCGAACGCCAGCACGCCGGCGGGCAGGATGAGGTGACGGATCCTGTCCACGACGTCGAAGCCTCGTCCGATGGAGGCGATGCCGGAGGCAGGCAGCCACCGTAGCTCGACGGCGAAGAGGATTATCGCGACGATCCCGAGCCAGAAGTTGGGCACCGACATGCCCAGGGTCGCCACCGTGCCCACCACGTGGTCGGGCCAGCGGTTGGGGTTCATGGCAGCCACGATCCCGAGGAGGATGCCCAGCACCCCCGCGATGACGAGCGCGCTGAGCGCCAGAGCGAGGGTCGCTCCCAGCCGCTGCGCGAGCAGGCCGGTCACCGGTAGCCCCTGGTTGATGGAGCGGCCCAGGTCGCCCTGCACCGCGCTGGCGAGCCACGAGACGTAGCGCTCGTGCACGGGCCTGTCCAGCCCGAAGAGCGCGTAGCGGGCGTTGCGCTCCGCCACCGTCGTGGACATGTCCACGAGGGAGGAGGGCCCGCCGGGGGCGAGGTTGATCAGGAAGAAGGTGAGCAGTGAGACGAGGAACAGGACCACCAGGCCCTGGGCCAACCGTCGCACCAGGTACTGCGTCATCGGTGGCTGGTTACCTCCGCGTCGGCGACGTCAGGCCGTGCCGGGTCGGTTCGGGTGCGCCTCCCGGTAGCGCCGGGAAGCGCACCCACGAACTTGCGCTTACTGCGCCTCGATGTACCAGTCGAACGAGTGCTGGAACGCGGCGCTGGCGGTGATCTCGGGGAATCCCTGGAGACGGACGTTCTTCGCCGTCAGGATGTCCGGCCACCACAGGTAGAGGTAGGGCAGCTCCACCGCGAGCAGGTCCTGCATGCGGCTGTAAGCGTCGATCTGGTCCTCGAGGGTGAGCGCGGCGCGCCCCTCGTCCATGATCGCGTCGAGCTCTTCGTTGCAGTAGTTGGGGATGTTGTTGCCGGTCTCGGCGGCCGAGCACGAGAAGTACGGCGCCACGTCGGCCGTGGGAGGCATGCTCCACCAGGCGAGCGTGAGCTCGTAGTTGCGGCCGAGGACGACGTCCTGTATGTAGGCGTTCCACTCCATGACCTGCACGTCTGTCTCGATGCCGATGTCGGCCCAGAACTGCTGCACCAGTAACGTAGCCGGCACCAGGTCGCCGAACTGGCCCGTGGGCATGTAGAACGACAGGCGCTGCCCGTCCTTCTGCCGCACGCCGTCAGCTCCGAGGGTCCAGCCGGCCTCGTCGAGAAGAGCCGCGGCGGCCTCCGGGTCGTAGGCGTACTGCTGGACATCGCCGTTGAAGAGCGCTCCCAGCATGGGGGCGACAGGACCGCTGGCGACCTCGCCGAAGCCGGACAGGATGGCCTCGATCATGGCCTGCCTGTCGATGGCGAGCTCCATGGCCTGCCGCACGTTCACGTCGGCGAGGCGCGGGTCGTCGTGGTTGGGGGCGACGAAGAAGAAGAGGTTCTGCGACTGCCTCAGCACCTCGAGGCCGCCGGTCGACTCGATGCCGGCGACGTTCTGCGGGCTCAGGCGGGTGACGATGTCGAGCTGGCCGGCCATCGCCTCCGCGACCTGGGTGTTGAGGTCGGGGATGATCCTGAACGTCATGCCGGCGAGCTTGGGCTCTCCCGCCCAGTAGAGCTCGTTGGGCACGAGGCTCACGTGCGACCCGGGAACGAACTCGCCCACCTTGTAGGGACCGGTGGTGACGGGCGTGCCCTTGTTGAACGTGGCGACCTGCAGGGGGTTCTCCGCGTCGCCTAGGACGTGCACTGGCAGGATGCCGGCGAACGACGCCAGGTAGTAGGGCAAGGCCGAGAACGGCTCGTTCAGGACGAACCGGACCGTGTGGTCGTCGATGACCTCCACCCGGTCGATCGAGGAGAACTGAGACGCGCTCTGGGCTCCCAGGTCGGGGTTGAGCACGACGTCGTTGAAGGTGAAGGCGACGTCGGCGGCGTCGAACGGGTCGCCGTCTGACCAGACGACGCCCTCGCGCAGCTCGAACACCCAGGACATGCCTTCGTCCTCCGCCTGCCAGCTAGTGGCCAGCATGGGCGACGGCGTGAGGTCCTCGGGGGAGTAACGGGTCAACTGTTCGAAGAGGATCGTGTTGATCAGGTTCGACTCGATGACCGCGCCCGGCGCCCACGGGTTGAGCGTGGGATCGGCGTTGGT
>DASVCK010000022.1:0-8194 GCA_036381675.1 Trueperaceae bacterium
GAGCGCCCTGGAGCTGGGCATGGACGTAGGTGGCGTCGACGCCGTCGTCATGGTGGGCTACCCCGGCTCGAAGATGGCGTTGTGGCAGCGCGCCGGCCGCGCCGGCCGGGCCGGCCGCAGGTCGCTGGCCGTCCTGATACCCGGTGCCGATCCCCTCGACGAGTACTATCTCACGCACCCCGACCGACTGGTGGAGGGGCGAGTCGAGAGCGCGATCGCCGACCCCCACAACCGGGTCGTGCATCCACTGCACGTCGCCTGCGCAGCAGCCGAGCTGCCCATCCAGCCCGGCGAAGAGATGCTCGCTCCTTGGCTGCGCATCGAGGACGTGCCCGGAGCGGTAGAGACGCCGCGTGGCTGGGTGCATCGCGGCCGCTACCCGCACCGGCGCATCAGCTTGCGCGGCACGGGCGGCAAGCTGGTCCGCCTCAAGGACGGCAACGGCAAGACCCTCGGCGTCAGCGACCTGGGCGCGGCGTTGCGCGAGCTGCACCCCGGCGCCGTCTACCTGCACCAGGGCGACACCTACCTGGTGGCGAGCCTGGACCTGGAGAGAGGGATCGCCAGGCTGCTGCCGCACATCGAGGACTACTACACCCAGCCGCGCTCCGAGACCGACATCGAGGTCCTGCGCGTGGTCGCGCGCGGCCGCGGCGGCCAGCCGGACATGGGCGCCGAGGTCGACTGGCTGCCGCCAGGCGTCTGCCTGGGTGAGGTGCGCGTGACGCACACCGTCACCAGCTTCGTGCGCAAACGGTACTTCTCCGAGGCCGTGCTCGAGGAGCGTCCCCTGGACCTGCCCCAGACGAGCTACCAGACGCAGGCAGTGTGGTTCGACGCGGAGAGGCTGGAGGGTGGGCCCGCGGCGGCCGACATGCCCGCCGCCCTGCACGCCCTGGAGCACACGCTCATCCAGCTGCTGCCCGCGTTCGTCCTGTGCGAGCGGGCGGACGTGGGTGGGGTCTCCTACCCCATGTACCCGGCCACGGGTGGCCCCGTCGTGTTCGTCTACGACGGTTACCCCGGGGGCGTGGGCTACGCCTGGGCAGGCGGGCACGCGTTCGGCGACTGGCTCACCGCCGCACGCGACCTGCTGGCCGCCTGCGACTGCCAGGGGGGCTGTCCGCGGTGTGTCCTCTCGCCCAAGTGCGGCAACGGGAACCAGTACCTGGACAAGGACGCCGCCCGCGTACTGGGCGACGCGCTGCTCGCGAGGCACGGCTCGATTGCCCCCGCGATCCGGGCGTAGGCGCGGCAGGTGACCGTGCTAGGCTCCGCGGTCGTGCGCGTCGGCTTCGTCACCCAACTGCTGTGGGACCGCTACGGGTCGTTCTGGCGTGACCTCGTCGTGGGCGCCGGGGCAGAGGCCGTGCTGCCCGAGCCCGACGCGGTGAGGCACGCGCTGGATCTGTTGCCTGCCGATGCGGCGCCGGGGGCGGCCTTCCGCCTGGCGCTCGCGCAGGCGTTGGCGCTGCCGGACGTGGACCTCCTGGTCCTGCCCCGCCTCAACCCTGAGGGCACGAGCGAGCGGGGTGGGGGCGCGGACCGCTGGATAGCGGACCTGCCTGGCGCGCTGGTGGACGCGATGCCAGCCGGCGCCAGAAGCTTCGGCGTACCCACCTACCCTGACGCTGCCATCGAGACGACAGCTGTCGAGCTGCTCACGCACCTCGTCCCCGCCGCGGTCGAGATCGGCCGCGTGTGGGCCCGGTTCCGCGCCAGGGCGGAGGCTCAGGCGCTGGGTCGCAGCCCAGCCAGGGCGCGCGCCGGGGCAGACCGCGCTGCCGTCAGGGCGCTAGCCCACGGCAACGCCTTGCTCTACCTAGCGCAACCCTGGGTTATGACGACCGAGATCGCCGCCAGGCTCTCGGCCGAGGACGAACGCGTGCTCACCCAGCTCGCGGTGGACCCCGCCAGGGCCCGCGAGGAGGGTTGGCGCTTCGACGAGAGGCTGCTGCACACCGACGCAGAGGTGATAGGCGCCGCCAGGCTGCTTTCCCGCAGGTCCGGCGTAGGCCAGGTCCGCATGGTCCTCGACGAGGCCTCCACCAGTGACGCCTGGCTGGCCCGTCGGGTGGAGCAGGTGGCGCGGCGCCCGTTCGAGGCGGTGCCGTGGCAGACGGCCCTCGGCACGGACGACGCGTTCGCCGCGCTGCACGACATCCCGGTAGACTGAGCCGCGTGCACGTCCTGGTGGCGGTGCTCGGTCTGGTGACCGCGGCCGTTAACGTCTTCGGCGCCTGGGCGGTGAGCCGGCGCCGGCCGCTCGTCTCGCGCCTGTTCATGCTGGCCGCATCCGTCACGACCGTCGCGGCGGTGGCTTACGCGTTCCTCTTCACCGGGGCGTTCTGGATCCTGCTCTCGGGAGCGGCGCTCACGTTCGTGTCTTCGTTCCTCAACGCCCGCCTGGTGCTGGGCGCGGTCACGTGGCAGAACCACCTGGCACGCGCGCTGGTACTGGCCGGGCTGGCCGTGCTGGGCTGGTTAGCGCACCCGTAGCTCAGAACGCATTGATGCCTGTGATGTGCCGGCCGAGCACGAGGGTGTGCACGGTGTCCGTGCCCTCGTAGGTGGCGACGGTCTCGAGGTTGAGCATGTGCCTGATGGCCGCGTACTCGGTCGTGATGCCGTTGCCGCCCAACAGGTCGCGCGCGGCGCGGGCGACGCTCAGCGCCGACCGGCAGTTGTCCCGCTTGGCGAGCGATACGCGCGTGGGGTGGTCCTGCCCCTCCTCCTTCAGCCTGCCCAGGCGGTAGGCGAGGAGGCTGCCCTTGGTGATCTCGGCGAGCATGTCGGATAGCTGTGACTGCACGATCTGCTTGCTGGCGAGGGGGTCGCCGAAGACCGTGCGGTCAGCCGTGTAGGCCACGGCCTCGTCGAAGCACGCCTGCGCCGCACCCAGCACGCCGAACGCGATGCCGAAGCGCGCCTGGTTGAGGCACGACAGCGGGCCGCGCAGCCCGGCGACCCCGAGGCGGTTGGCGGCGGGGATCACGACCTCGTCCAGGTACAGCTCCGAGGTGACCGAGGCGCGCATGGAGGCCTTCGTCTTTATGTCCACGGCGCTGAAGCCCTCGCGGTCGGTCTCCACGACGAAGCCCAGGATCTCTCCTGACTCCTCGTCCTTGGCCCACACGATCGCGACGTCGGCGCGGGAGCCCGACGTGATCCAGCGCTTGACGCCGGTGATGACGTACTCGTCGCCGACCTTGCGGCAGCGCGTGCGCATCGAGCCGGGGTCGGATCCGGCGTCCGGCTCCGTCAGCCCGAAGCAGCCGATGGCCTCGCCCGACGCCAGCCGCGGCAGCCACTCGTCCTTGAGCGCATCGCTCGCCCAGCGGTGGACGGGGTACATGACCAGGCTCGACTGGACGCTCACGAACGACCGCATGCCCGAGTCCACGTACTCGACCTCGCGACACACCAGGCCGTACGCGCTGTAGCTGGCCTCGGCACCGCCGTAGCGCTCCGGCAGCGTCACGCCCAAGGCCCCGATCTCCCCGAAACGCCGCGGCAGGTCCTCTGGGAACACGCCCTCGAGCCACCAGTCACCCACGTGCTCAAGCAGCTCCGAGCGGACGTAATCGCGCACGGAGTCACGGATCATGCGCTCTTCGGGGGAGTACAGCGCGTCTAGGTCGTAGAAGTCCTTGAGGGACGGCGTGGCGGCGCCGGTCCTTGTCGTCACCGTGGTCATCTCAGGCTCCAAGGCAGGGCGCCGGCCTCTTTCAGGCGTCCCCGAACAGCTTCTTCAGCGCGTCCTCCTTGGAGGTGCGCTTCGCCGGATGATACCTGGGACCGTCCTGCGTGACACGAGCCTCGGCCAGGAGGGAAGCCAGCGCAGACTCGATCGTGTCCATCGCCAGCTCCTCGAAGTGCTTCTCGTCTATGTACTGCTGGATCTGGCGCACCGTCGCGCCCTTGGCGCCGCTGGATTCGATCGCCTCGAGTACCCAGGCGTCAACCGTCATGCGCCATGTTACGCCCTCTTAGGTTCACGTCCTAGCGGCGCTGCGCGGGGTGAGAGCCCGGCCCTGCGCCGGCTACCGATGGACGGCCCCGACCTGCCCGCGGTCTTCAGTAGAGGAGTAGACGACCTGCTCGCCGGCGCTCACCTCCGACCACGTGATCGAGCCGTCCATGCTGATGACCCTGACCGGGCAGGCGGGAACGCACGCGTCGCAGCCTACGCAGCGTTCAGGGTCGAGGATCAACTGACCGCCATCGGGAGCGAGCTCCCTGTGGAGGGCGTCCGTGGGGCAGGCCTTGGTGCACAACGGGCAGAGGATGCAGCCGTCGGCCACCCGGGGCAGCCGGAACGGGACCAGCGTCTCCGGGGCCGGAGCGGCGGCGCGCAGGGCGGCGACCTTGCGGGTGTGCTCGGTGGGCATGTCGACGAGGCCGGGCTCGGCGTCGACGCCCGGCAGGAGCCTCTCGAGGGGGCCCAGCGCGTCGGCAGCGGCTTGGCCGGCCTCCCGGAGGCTGCCCGAGAGCACCGCACGGCGGCTGAGCCTCCTGCCAGGGTCCACCTGGTCGAGGCGTTCGGTCTTTTCGATCTGGACCTTCAAGGGGCGGCCCATGACCCTGGCGAGGTTCTCCGCCTTCTCGGCCGTGGCGGCGACGGCGCCCGGGACGGACGGTCCGCCGATCCGGCAGGCGGAGCAGTCACCGCGCCCCAGCGTCACGTTCCCGTCCTTGTCGGCGAGCTGCAACATGTCCATCGGCGAGAGCTTCGCCAGGCACTGGACGCTCTGGGAGCTGCCGGTGACCTGGGAGCACCTCGCAGGCGCGGCGGCCGCCACGTTCACGCGCTGTTCCAGCGCCTCGGACGGGCACGCCCTCACGCACAGGCCGCAGCCGGTGCAGTCCACTGGATCGATCTCGATGCGCATGCCCACGATCCGCACCGCGTCGTGCGGACAGGTGTCCACGCACTCGCGGCAGGCGAGGTTCGAGGCGCGCGTGACGATGAGGCAGCGCTCCGGCTCGTAGCGCGGCGAGGCGTCCACCGCGCGGAACACGAGGTTGAACAGGTCGTCAAGGCCGGGCACTGCTGGTCCCTACCGGCGCGAGGCGAAGCCGGCCAGCTCGAGACGCTGCGGTGAGAGCGACTCGTGGTAGAGCGTCGCCTCCAGGTAGGCGTCGAACGTCTCGAAGTCCACCTGCTGCTTCTGGTCGGACAGGGCCACGGCCGGGTTCGGGTGCACCTCGATCATGATGCCGTCGGCGCCCACGGCCAGCCCGGCCTTCGTGAGGGCGACGAGCAGGTCACGACGGCCGCCGGAGTGGGTGACGTCGACCAGCACGGGCAGATGCGACTCCAACTTCGCCAGGGCGACCGCCGACACGTCGAGGGTGTTACGCGTGTAGCGCTCGAAGGTCCGTATGCCCCGCTCGCACAGGATCACGGCGTGGTTGCCCTCGGACATGAGGTACTCGGCCGCCATGAGCCACTCCTCTACCGTTGCCGACAGGCCGCGCTTGAGCAGCACGGGCTTGCGGCTGCGCCCGACTGCCCTGAGCAGGTGGAAGTTCTGCATGTTCCTCGCGCCCACCTGCAACAGGTCGACGTACTCCTCGAACATGGCGACGTCCTGTGCGCTCACGATCTCGGAGACGAATGCCAGACCGTGAGCGTCGCAGGCCTCGCGCCCTATGGCGAGACCCTCCTCGCCGAGGCCCTGGAAGCTGTACGGGTCCGTCCGCGGCTTGTAGGCGCCACCGCGGAACAGCGACACGCCCCGCTTGGCGACGTGCTGGGCCACGGCGAACGTCTGCTCGCGCGACTCGATCGCGCATGGGCCGGCGATCAGGACCGGCGGGCGGCCGCTGCCTACCTCGACGTTGCCCACCCGGACGATCGTGTCGTCGGGGTGCTGAGCACGCGACATGAGGTACTGGCGCTTCTCGCGGCTCTGCGAGAGCTGCATGCTCGCCTGGAACACCTGCTTGAAGAGGCTCTTGACCGTCGCGTCGTCGAAGGGGCCGCTGTTGGCGGCCACCAGCATGTCGAGCATCTGCTGCTCGCGCACCGGGTCGTACTGCGACGCGCCGGCGGCGGCTTGCAGGCTACCGATCTCCCCGGCCAGCCTCGCGCGCTCGGAGAGCAGCTCGAGGAGCTTGAGGTTCAGCTCGTCAATACGTGCTCGAAGGCTCTGTACCTTCTCGGGCATCCCTGATACTACGCTGGCTGAACCGCACGACGATCACCGTGATCTCGAACAGAGCGATGAGCGGGATCGCCACGAGCCCCAAGTTGAACGGGTCACCTGTGGGCGTGATCACGGCAGCGAGCGCCATGCCGCCCACGATGGCCCAGCGGCGACTCTTGACGAGCGCCGCGTGGTTGATGAGGCCGATGCGCGCGAACAGGAAACCCAGGACCGGCATCTCGAACATCAACCCGAACATCCCCATGAGCATGAGGATCGTCGAGATGTACCGACCGATCGAGAGCAGGCCCACGGCCTCGCTGCCGAGGAACCCGAGCAGGACGGGGATCGTGAAGGGCAGCACGACGTAGTAGGCGAACGCGGCGCCAGCAACGAACGCCAGCACCGCGAAGAGCACGAACGGCATGGCGTAGCGGCGCTCCTCGGCGTACAGGCCGGGTGCCACGAAGCCCCACACCTGCCCGATGATCACGGGGGAGGCCAGCACCACGCCGAAGAAGGCCGCGATCTGCATGGAGACCGTGAACGGCTCTAAGACCGCGAAGTAGTTCAGCGTCATGGACGCTGGCAGCGGCTCCTTCAGCCAGTCCAGGATGGCGAAGCGGAACACGAACGCCACGCTGGAGCCCACGACCCAGGCTGCCAGTGCGATGAAGAGCCGCTTGCGCAGCTCCTCGAAGTGCTCGATGAGCGTCACGACGTTACGGCCGGATGAACCCTACGCTCTAGGCGCTCTCGCCGTTCCCGCTGGTGGCCTCCGCCGGCTTGGCGGTGGGCTGAGCAGCGCTCTGCGACGCTGCTGCCGAGACGGTCGCGGCCTTGGCGGGCTCGTCGTCCTCCTCGACGTCCTTGCGCATGTCCCTGATCCCCTTGCGGAACTCGCGGACGGACTGGCCGAGACCCTTGGCCATGTCGGGCAGGCGCCGCGGCCCGAAGATGAGCAGGACCAGCACGAGGATGATCAGCAGCTCCATGATTCCTATGGACCCGATCTTGGGCATAGTTGCCTCCGGCCCGATGCTAGCAGGACGTGCCAGGGCCTTGCCGGGTCCGGTGAGCACGATGCGACCACGATCGGTACGGAGCCCAGGCAAGTGGTGCTCACCCGGCCGCGTTGGCGACCGAGGACGGGCCCCGGCCCGGCGCGCCGGATTCGGAGATATCCCCGTCCTGGACGGCCTTGACTCCGGCCGAAGCGACATGCTACTTTAGCTCTTCGGGTTTGCGGCTCGGCTGCCACCCTAGCTCAATCGGTAGAGCATCCGACTTGTAATCGGAAGGTTGTCGGTTCGATTCCGATGGGTGGCTCCACGCAAGGCCATGTGCGTCGGCCAAGCGCGGAGCGTGGGTAGGTGCCCGAGTGGTTAAAGGGGACGGACTGTAAATCCGTTGGCTTATGCCTACGCTGGTTCGAATCCAGCCCTGCCCACCAGTCGCTTGGCCGCGCCGCAGGCCCAGGTAAGAGGAGCGTGCGTAAGCCTGAACGGCTACGGGCGCTCCTCTACGTGCGGGAGTAGCTCAGTCGGTAGAGCGTCAGCTTCCCAAGCTGAATGTCGCGGGTTCGAATCCCGTCTCCCGCTCCAGCCGCTAAGCTTCGCGGTCGCCGCCAGCAGGCGACGCGCGGCCAGTAGGCTCGTGTAGCTCAGTGGTAGAGCACTCCCTTGGTAAGGGAGAGGTCGACGGTTCAATCCCGTCCACGAGCTCCAATGCGGTCACGGCGAGAGGCCGCCGCCCCGTCACGCGCGGGGCGGCGGCTGCCGCCGCGAGAAGGCGGCGCCGCCAAGAGGGCGGCAGGAGATCCGCCGCCAGGTAAAGGAGAGGCCAGTATGGCTAAGGGTGTTTTCGAGCGTACGAAGCCGCATGTGAATGTTGGGACTATCGGCCACGTCGACCACGGCAAGACCACCCTCACCGCGGCGATCACCTTCACCGCCGCCGCCGCCGACCCCACGGTCGAGATCCAGGACTACGAGCAGATCGACAAGGCCCCCGAGGAGAAGGCCCGCGGCATCACCATCAAC
>DASVCK010000023.1:0-4339 GCA_036381675.1 Trueperaceae bacterium
TCGGCGTCGCCTCGATCACGAAGTCGTTCACGGCCCTGGCGCTGTGCATCTTGCACGACGAGGGGCGCCTGAGTCTGGACGACCCGGTCACCCGTTACCTGCCGTTCACCCTGTGGCGCGAGGGACACGCGCCGACGCTGCGGCACTTCCTCGAGCAGACGAGCGGGCTGCCCCCCACCCCCACGATGACGTGGCTGAGAGCCGAGAGCCAGGCGGACGATCCCGTGGCCGCCGGGCCCACCCTGCGGGAGGCGCTCACTACGGTGGCTGACGCCGAAGAGCTGCGCCGCCGGGCCGAGGAGGTAAGCACTTTCGAGGGGCTGGTCAGGTACCTCAACGAGAACGTGGAGCTCGTCGGCGCGCCAGGCGAGCTGTTCAGCTACAGCAACGACGGCTTCTGTCTGATGGGCGGGGTCGTCGAGCTGGTAAGCGGCCGGCCGTTCGACGACTTCGTGGCGGAGCGCATCCTGAATCCGCTGGGGATGGACCGGTCCACCTTCGACCTGAAGCGCGTGCTGGACGATCAGAACCACTCGATGCTCTACGAGCATGACGAGGACGGAGCCGTTCGGCGCTCGCCCGCCTGGCAGACGACGGGACGCATGCTCGGGGGAGGCATGCTGAAGTCCACGCTGGCCGACCTGCGGGCGTACGTCCGCTTCCACCTGGCGGCCGGTGGCGGCGACGAGACAACCGCGGCGAAGGTGGGGGTGCATCCCGCCACTGTCCGGAAGATGGGCGCCGGCCGAGCCTGGGCCGGACCGGGCACGCGCTACGGCCTCGGCCTCCAGCGCAACGACGACTACCGCGGCCACGCGATCGTGAGCCACGGGGGCGGGCTCAAGGGCGTCTCGAGTCGCATCGGCTGGGCGCCGGAACTCGGGGTGGGGGCAGTGGTGCTCTGCAACCTGGGTGGCGTGCCCTCCGAGAGGATCTGGACGATGGCGCTAAACGCCTACCTCGGACTACCCCTCGAGGCCGCCAGCTACGAGCCGAAGCCGTACGACGCCAGCGAGGCCGAGGTGCGCGACGTCCTGGGGAGCTTCGCCTCGGGGGAGCCGTACGGCCGGCTGCGACTCTTCCGCGACGAGAGCGGAGGGCTGCGTGCCGCCACCGGCGAGCCTGCGGCCGAGGTGCCAGCCTTCATGGCCGGCGTCGACGAGGTGGCGCTGCAGTACCCGGAGTACGCCGCGCCCGTCACCTTGTTGCGAAGGAACGGGCGCGTATGGGCCGCGCATCAGGGCCTGCGCGTGCTCAGGAAGGTGAGCTGAACGGCCGGAGATCCCGCCCTGCCTGCAGCCCGCCTTACTCGAACAGCGTCTCGTCCACCGGCTCGTTGAACGCGATGTCGCCGTAGCGCATCTCGGCGTACAGGGTGGCGGAGTCGTTAGACACCTCGTACATGTCCTGGTCGTAGAACAGCGCGCCGTCGACCTTGGGCTCGCCCACGAAGACCATGACGAGGTCGGAGGCGTCCTGAGGGACGACCATCCCGACCAAGCGACCCGACGGGTCGAACACGAAGCGGATCGTCGTGGTGTCCACCTGCATGCCCGGCACGCCGAAGTCGCCGGTGTAGCTGACCTGGCGCCCGGAGAGCACGTCGGCGTAGCTCACTTCGCCGTCGTAGGTAGCGACGGCAGCGGGGTCCGACAAGAGGTCTCCGGCCGAGCCGGTCTCGAAGATGTCGGCGAACGCCGCGTCCATGCCCGGTGGCAGCGGCATCGTCATGCCGTTCATGGCCATGGTCATCACGCCGTCGACGTAGCGCATCGTCGTGGTCATGCCCATGACCTCGGAGACGATCGCCGCGCGCTGGCCCGCGTAGTCGATGACGGTGCGGCTCTCGGTGACGAGCGGCTCGTCAGCGCCGTAGATCGTCATGGTCGAGGCGATGTCCATGCTCTGGAAGTCAGGGGCCGCTCCGGCCTGGCTGGCCATCCCTTCGAGCAAGGCCCTGGCCTGGTCGTCGATCTGAGCGAACGCCATGCCGATGACCAGAAGGAACGCCGTGAGGGACGCACGTACGAGGTTCGGTCTTGTCATGGCACCAAGCTAGCCCATCGCCGACCGGCTAGATAGTGGTAGGTCAGACCCGCAGCTTCACCAACGTGCCCCACGGGTCCCTGACGTCCACGTACCCGGGTCCGTCCTCCACTGCCAACCCCGCCTGCTGCAGCCGCAGCTTGGCGGCCGCCAGGTCGGTGTCGGACACCGTGACCTCGAAGTAGGCGAGCCCCAACGTGTCGCCCCTGACCCCGGCGCCGCGGCTCTCCCACACGTTCATGCCCAGATGGTGGTGGTAGCCGCCGGCGGACGCGAACAGCGCGCTGTGCCACATGGACGCCGTGACGTCGAAGCCGAGAGTATCCACGTAGAACGCCTTGGCCGAGGCTACGTCGCCCACCCTGAGGTGGACGTGGCCCAGCCGGGAGCGGGCGCCGGCCGGCGCTTCGGGCTCGGAGCCTTGCATGAGGGCGTGCTCGCGGATGAACGCGTTCGGATCCAACGGCAGCGAGTCCATGGCCACCTCGCCGCCCGACCAGCGCCACTCGGTCCGCGGCCGGTCCCAGTACAGCTCCACACCGTTGCCCTCGGGGTCGTTGAAGTAGAACGCCTGGCTCACGAGATGATCGGCGCTGCCGGTGAACGTGCCGCCGAAACCCATCGCGGTCGCATAGAGGGCAGCCGCCAGGTCGGAGCGCTCGTCGAAGAGGATGGCCGTGTGGTACAGGCCGGCGGAACCGGGAGCCGGTTGCGGCAGCTCGGGCCGGTGGTTCAGCTCCAGCACCGGGCGTCCCTCGCTGCCGAGGAGGAGCCGGTCGCCCGACTCCTCGAGCCGGGAGAGGCCCACCCCAGATTCGTAGAACGCCGCCACGGCGCCCAGGTCCTTCACGTTGAGGGCGAGCTTGCCCAGGTCCGTGCCCGCTCCCAGCCTGTCGCCCCTGCCCGACTCCGTCACCGTCTCCGCCATGGGCGGCATTATGCGCCGCTCGGCGGGCCATCATGGTTCCGTGCCCGATCGACAGGACCAGCCGAGCCACACCGACCGCCTGCCGCTGATGATCGACCTCTCGAGCACCAGCCTCACGCCGGACGAGCGCGAGCTGCTCAGGGAGGGGCGGGTCTCGGGCGTCTGTCTGTTCGGCCGCAACGTGACCGACCGTGGTCAGGTTGCTGACTACGTGGCCCAGCTGCGCTCGCTCGCCGGTGAGGACCTGGTCGTGGCCATCGACCAGGAGGGCGGCGGGGTCGTGCGCCTGTTCGACGTACCGGTGCCGCCCGCCGCGATGGCGCTGGGGTTCGCCGACGATCCCGACCTCACTCGCGAGGTCGCCATGGCCGCGGCCAGGGGAATGCGTGCCGTGGGCGTCAACCTCGACTTCGCGCCCGTGGCTGACGTGAACTCGAACCCGCTCAACCCCGTGATCGCGGACCGTTCGTTCGGCTCCGACCCCGAGAGCGTGGCTCGCCACGTCGCGGCGTTCGTCAGGGGGCTGCAGGCCGAGGGTGTGGGCGCCACCATCAAGCACTTCCCTGGCCACGGCGACACCGACGTCGACTCACACCTCGACCTCCCCACCGTAGACGGCCCGCTCGAGGAACTGCGCCGGGTCGAGCTCCCGCCGTTCGCGGCCGGCGTGCGAGCCGGCGTGGCGGCCGTCATGAGCGCTCACATCGTCCTGCCCGCCATAGACGCCCAGAGGCCGGCCACGCTCTCGTCCGCGGCGCTGAACGGCCTGCTGAGGGGCGAGCTCGGCTTCGACGGGGTCATCGCCACTGACGCTCTCGACATGCGGGCGATCTCCGACCGGTGGCCAGCGCCCGTCGCCGCCGTGATGTCGTTGCAGGCCGGCGCAGACCTACCCTTGGTGATCGGAGCCGTGGCGTCGCACCGCGCGACCCTGGACGCGATCGAGCAGGCCGCAGAGGAGGGCGTGGTGGACCTTGCCGGCCCCCGGCGGCGGCTGGCCGAGCTGTCTCGGCGCTTCCCCGGCCACGCACCCGACCCGGACGCGGCATGGCGGGAGGGCGACGAGGAGCTGCTGGCGGAGGCCGCGCGCAGAGGGTTGGCGCAACGAGGCGAGCTGCCCCGGCTTAAGCCCGGTGAGACGGTGTTGCTGTTGGCGCGTAACGAGGTGCGCGCGTCTGCGGCCGCGCAGGTGACGGTGCGTCCCGCCGCGCCCTTGAAGCGGTTCCTAGAGGAAGCCGGGGTACACGTGAGGCACGTCGACGTAGAGACCGCATCGCCAGAAGAGATGCCCGCGCTGCTGCAGGGCGTTGACGCCGCCGTGTACGCCTCGACGACCAGGGTGCGTCCGCCCGAGCCTGAGCTTCA
>DASVCK010000024.1:0-2194 GCA_036381675.1 Trueperaceae bacterium
ACCGCGCGGCGCAGCTCGGCCAGGGCCTCGTCTTCCACGCTCTGCCCCTGCCGCTTGAGCTGAGCCGCCTGGATGTCGAGCAACGTGCTCGCGGCCTGCTGGCCGCCCATCACGGCGTACCGGGCGCTGGGTAGGGCGAAGATGAAGCGCGGCCCGAACGCCTTGCCGCTCATGGCGTAGTGACCGGCGCCGTACGACCCGCCGATGATCACGCTCAGGCGTGGAACGACGCTGTTGGACACGGCGTTGACGAGCTTGGCACCCCGACGGATTATCCCGTCCCTCTCGCTGTCCTTGCCGACCATGAAGCCGTTGACGTCGTGCAGGAAGACGATGGGCACGCGGGCCTGGTTGCAGTTCAGCACGAAGCGTGCCGCCTTGTCCGCCGCGTCACCGTAGATGACGCCCCCTATCTCTATGCGGCCCTGCTTCCTTATCACCCGCTTCTGGTTCGCCACCACCCCGACCGGGAAACCACCGAGCCTGCCGGTGCCGCAGACGATGGTCTCGCCGTAGTCGGCCTTGTACTCGTCGAAGCCGGCATCATCGAGCAGCGCAGCGAGCAGGTCGCGCACCTCGTAAGGCTTGGTGCCACCGTCGACGGGCAGTATCTGCTGCAGCGTGTCGGCGGACGCCGCGGGCGCTGCCTCGGGCGCCCGCTGCCGCGCCCAGGGCGCAGGCTCTGGCGCGGCATAGCCCGCCGCCAGGCTTCTAAGGCGCGCCAGCGCGCTCTCGTCGTCTGGCTCCCTGTAATCGACGGTGCCGGAGACCTCGGCGTGCATCGCGGCGCCGCCCAGCTCCTCGGAGTCCACGTCCTGCCCTATGGCCGCCTTGACCAGCGCCGGCCCCGCCAGGTACAGGCCCGAGCCGTCGGTCATGACGAGCTTGTCGCACATGACCGGCAGGTACGCCCCGCCGGCGACGCAGTTGCCCATGATCGCAGCCAGCTGAGGGATGCCCATGGCGCTCATCCGCGCGTTCAGGTAGAAGACCCTGCCGAAGTCGTCCTGGTCGGGGAAGATCTCGTCCTGCATCGGCAGGTAGACACCGGCGGAGTCCACCAGGTAGACGAGCGGTATCCGGTTCTCGAGCGCGATCGTCTGCGCCCTGATGACCTTCTTGGCCGTGATAGGGAAGAACGCCCCGGCCTTCACCGTGGCGTCGTTGGCGATGATCATCCAGTCGCGCCCGTGTATGCGTCCCAAGCCGGTCACTACCCCGCCGGCCGGAGCCCCGCCCGCCTCCGGGTACAGCTCCCATCCGGCGTAGGTCATCAACTCCACGAAGGATCCCGGGCGGTCGTCGACGAGACCCGCGATGCGTTCCCGGGCCGTGAGGCGGCCTTTGGCGTGCTGGCGCTCCACGGCGCGCTCGCCGCCGCCGAAGGCGATGCGGTCGCGGTCGGCGGCGAGCCGCGCGACAGCGGCGTCCCAGCCAACTACGTCGTGCGGTGGGTCGCCGGTCACGCCGCCTCTAGTCACCACCGACGCTCACTGGGCTCACCTCTGTCGCACCGCCAGCACGACGAGCAAGCCCCCACCGGCGTTCTCGACCGTGTGAGTCTCCCCCGCCTCGAGCGCCGCGAGCCTGCCCTTGCCCACGCGTTCGGTCGAGGCGCCCGCGCGCAGCAGCGCCTCACCTTCGAGCACCTGGTAGATGACCGGCTCGGGGCCCCCTTGCCACGACTGCCCGGCCTCGAAGCACACCAGCCGGGCGTCCATGCCGCCGGCGCCAGCGAGATCGCCCACCTGCACCGAGTCCAACGAGAAGCGTCTGGCTTTCGAGATGTTGACCGTTCGCATGCCTTGGCCTCCGTTCGACGCTGGCCCCGCCCGCTTGGGTGGGCCGGCGTCAGTCTCGCGCGCTGGGCTACCGCGGACTGCAGAGTACATCGCTTCAGGTCCTTCTTGGCCCGTACGGGACGCCTCTCCTCACACTCCGGGGTCGTTGTGGATAAGTGTGTCTATTGACAGGCGGGGTATCCGTCTGGTAGGGCCACGCGAGCCGGCCGGGAACTCAGAAAACGCCGTCAGGCACGCACATCTCAGATATCCCCACCCTACACGCCCGTCCTGGTCGGCCTTCCAGCGGGTTCTCCACAGACCTGCGGAGAAACGGCGCTCTTTGTGGATAACTCAGGAAGCCCGTCTGTGACGATGAGACCCAAATGTGAGCCCCCGTCGGGATGTGCGCA
>DASVCK010000025.1:0-4841 GCA_036381675.1 Trueperaceae bacterium
AGCCAGGGCAGGATCAGGTCGTTCCAGCGGAGCCGGCCCAGGAGGCCGGGTGTGGCGGTGGCGGTCGCTTGCATCTTCTCTCCTCCGTCCCCGGGTCCCGTCCTAGCCCTGCTCCTACAGGCTGTGCGGCTCCCGGCGCCCGGATGCTCGGACGATGTGGTGAAGCCAAGGTGAAGCCAGCGACGAAGGGTGTCTCGCTTCATCCTGGGTTCACGGCGGGCGACAATCGTCCTAGACCGCCGGCGCGGCCTCGCGGCCGGCGTGACAGGGAGCCCGAGAATGGCGCGACAGAAGGGCGAGAGCGGTTCCCTGGAAGGGCTCGGGAGGTCATGAGGCTCCTTATCGTCGAGGACGACATGTCGCTGGCCCGCACTCTGGTGGACGCGCTCCAGGATCGCGGCTTCGAAACCGTGCATGCCGGCTCCGCGCAAGAAGCCTGGGAGGCGCTGTGGGCCGGGCCCATCGACATCGTGTTGCTCGACGTGATGCTGCCTGAAGGCGACGCGGCCGGCTTCGAGTGGGCGGCCGCCGTCAGGGATGCCGATTTCAGGCAGCCGATCCTGTTCCTCACCGCGCTGGAATCGGTCCCGGACCGGGTGAGGGCCCTGTCCCATGGCGACGACTACCTCGCCAAACCGTTCGCGCTGCCTGAGCTGGAGGCCCGGATCCGGGCGCTGAGCCGGCGCGGTGAGATCCGGCCGCGGACGGTCAGGCGCGGCGACGTGGTCTTCGACGTCGAGTCGCGCAGCGTGTGGCGGGCGGGCACCCCGGTGAAACTCACGGCGAAGGAGATGGACGTGCTCGAGGTGCTCATGCTCGCGCCCGGGCGGCTGTTCCGCCGCGAGGAGCTCCTCGACCGCGTGTGGGGCGCCGGCTTCGAGACGCCGAGCAACCTCGTCGACGTGTACGTGAAGAACATCAGACGCGTACTTGGGCCGGACGCCATCGAGACCGTGCGGGGCCTCGGCTATCGCTTCCCCGGCGAGGAGCCAACGTGAGCCTTCGGCTGAGGCTGGCGCTGCTCTCCGCGCTGCTCGTCCTCGGCGGCGTGGCAGCGGGACTCGTCGTCACCTACAACGTGCTGCAGAGCGGCTCGAACCTCAGCCTCGACCGCGAGAGCGCGATCCTGGCCGAGGTCATCCACGAAGCTGTGTTGCTACGCGGCGACACGGTGATACGCGTGCCTGCCGTCGTGGAGACGTACCTCGCGGACGAGACGGGCGTCCGCTCGGCGCAGGTCTACCAGGCCGGGCAGCTGCTCTGGGAGGGCGGGGTCCTGGATGCGCCGCGGCCGCTCGACCCGGCCGGCCTCGTCGAGGGGAAGGGCACGAACACGGTCTCGGGCTGGCGGGTCGTCACCCACTTCGACGAGGGAGACGGCATCACGGTCCAGGTGGGCAGGCCCCTGGCGGGGCTACGCGAGACGCTCGCCCCGTTCGCGTGGCTCTCGCTGCCCTTGACCCTCGGGCTCACGCTCGTCGCCGGCACCCTGGCGTGGCTCTTCACCGGCGTGGCCCTGAGGCCCCTGCTCACCCTCACGCGAGCTGTCAGCGCGGGCGACGTGTCGGACGTGCCGGCCATCACCGGCACGGGTGAACCGGCGCGGCTGGCGCAAGCCTTCAGGGCCCTGGTCCACCGCCTGCAGGACCAGCGGCGACGCGAGCGCGAGTTCCTGGCCTACGCCTCGCACGAGTTGCGCACTCCGCTGTCCGCGCTGCGAGCCAGCCTGGACGCCGCGCACGCCAAGTCCACTGTCACGCCCGAGACGATCGACCGCCTGCGGCGGGAGGCAGCCCGGCTGGAGTCGTTGGCCCAGAACCTGCTCGCCCTGTCACGCGCGGAGTCGTCCGAGCTGCAGCGCGACACCGTGGACCTGGCGGACCTGGCGGCGGACACCTACGACCGCTTCCAGCCGCTGGCCGTCACCAAGGGTGTGGACCTGGAACTCGCCGCGCTGCCGGCGACGACGCGCGCCGATCCACGGCTGGTGAGCCAGGCGCTTGACAACCTCGTGCACAACGCGCTGCGCGCCACGTCGAACGGCACGGTCACGGTGTCTACCGGCGTCAGCGCCGGCCGGCCCTGGCTCGAGGTCAGCGACACGGGGCCGGGCTTCCCTGCCAACTTTAGAGATGGCTTGGGCTTACGCGTCGTCAGGGCGGTAGCGGCCGCCCATGTAGCCGAAGTCGAGCTTCGCTCCGAGGACGGAGCCAGGGTGAGGATCTTGTTCCCCGCCTAGCACGCGGGAGATGCGGGGCTCGTGGGTCCGGGCCCGCGGCGCGTCGGCCTCGTCAGCTGCCTCGAACCGGTCGCGCCGCCCGGCGACGTACATCAGCTCGTACACGCCTTGATGCATGCCGTACCTGTCGCCGTCGAGGACGCTCGCCCTCTCGTCCACGGTGTGCCACTCGACGTCTGGGCCGTCTACCTCGTACCGGTCACGCCGGTCCCACCGGTAGCTCTCCGCGTCGGTTGCCATGGGCACCCCTCCCGGACGAGACTCTATGTCCTCGTACCGTGAGAAGTTGGAGGGGCAGAACCGAGTTCGCTACGTTGCTACCGAAGCGAACTCGGAACGCAGATGACGCAGGCGCGCGGCGGCTAGCAGCGCGGCAGCGCCGGCCATGGCTGGAAGGCTCCCCGGCGCGGCGGCCTGGAGCGCGAGCATCAACGGTCCGCAGGTCCTGACGCACTCGAGGCCGTGGAGCCAACCCTTCGCGTCCGTCCGAGGTGGGTGAGCGGTCCCCTTCCAAGCGATGACCAGCGATAGGCCTCCGCCCGTCGCCCCGAGGACGGCGCGCAGCGCGACATGTTCACCGGGTCCCGCAGCACCGAGGACAGTGTGCAAGACCAGGTCGAACCAGGCGAACACGAAACCGGTCAGCAACCAAGCACCCAGGTAGCCGGCATACCAGGTGGTTCCCCGTCCAAGCGGCCCCGGCAGCAGGAGCGACACGGGCAGCATCATGGCCGCCACCATCAGAAGCCAGCCGACGGAGTAGCCGATCACCGCCACCGGGACCGCCACGTCGGCCCTGCCAAGCACGTCGTGGCTCAGGTAGAGGGCCAGCGGCGAGCCGCCCACGGCGCCGAGGCAGGTCCACGCGGCGATCGCCGTGAGCAGCGAGGCCACGACCTGCCGCCCCCCTCGGCCGGTCGAGACCTCGTGCCGGCGGCCGCCGAGGCCGCACGCGCTCACACCCAGATGTCCGACGTGGCGTCGCCGCCCGGGTAGCGCATCTCGTGCGCCCGGGCCGGTCCGCCCGGCTCGGCGCCGAAGTCGACGAAGAAATCAGGATCGATCGCGAGGCCGCCCTTATCGACGTCGCAGTCGATGCGGATCATGTGCGAGCCCTGCTTCCCGATGTCAGGGTAGAACTGCTCGTCCCAACTCGAGAGCAGTGAGTTCGTGGCGTACAGGCGCTTCCCGTCGAGGCTCAGCTGCAGCATCTGAGGCCCGCCGCGCAGCCTGGTGCCGCGCACCTCGGGCGCGTTGCCGAGCACGCCGCCGCACCAGACGCGGCCCACGAGCCGAGGGTTGGTGGGGTCCGAGATGTCGTACTGCCTCACGTCGCCATGCAGCCAGTTCGAGAGGTAGAGGAACCTGTCATCGAGGGATATGAGCAGGTCGACGGTCAGGGGCGGCACCGGGAACGGCCACCCTTCCACCTCCACGCTGTCCATGTCCACGACCTTCTTCAGCTCCCAGTGGCCGTTCGGCTTGTGCCAGTGCCAGAGGTTGCTGGATAGTGCCGCGCCCACGTAACCGTGAGTGCTGTCGGGGTCGTGCAGGAAGCGCACCTCCAGCGGGACCAGGCCGTCGCCGCCCAGATCGAACGTCTGCTGGAGCCGCTTCTCCTGCCAATCCCAGAAGTGAACCCGCTGGCCGTAGAGCCCGGCCGAGACGTCCTCCAGCGAGAAGCCGGGATAGTAGGTCTTCGGGGCGCTCAGCTCGCTCGAGACCATCACGCCGTGCCGCGGTTGGTACCAAAAGTCGTAGTTGAACGCCATCCCGGCGGCGTCCCTCTCCCAGCGACCCGCGACGTCGAACTCCTCGTCCAGCAGGAGGAACCCGCCAGGAGCGTTCCCGTCGGCGTCGCCCAGGCACGAGATCATCACGTGTCCGTCGGCCAGGCAGTGCGCGCTGTGAGGTGCGCTGAGGTTCGCCTTCGCGGCGACCTCCTCGGGCTGTATGACCTTGTGAAGCTTGGGCGCGCGCTCGTCCTGCGTGTCGACGACGTAGATGCGGCTCGAGCGGAAGCCGGGCAGCACCAGGAAGCGGCGCTCCTTCCCTTCCGCGCCGTGACAGGAGCTGCAGGCGTTCCACCCGGAGTGGTGCAGCTCGTCGCCCACGTATGGCATCTCAAGCCGGTGGATCACCTGCGAGTAGGTGGGAGAGGATGGGTCGACGTCCACCGTCGCCAGGTAGTCGGGCGCCTGTATCCCGGTGCCCACACGCAACGCAGCCGTGTAGAGGACCTTCTCTCGCGGCCCGTTCATCGCCTCGCGCGGTGTGGCGTAGCCCGGCCCACAGGCGTGGCCGAGGTGCGCTGAGTGGTCGTGCGCCGAATGGTCGTGCGCTCCATGCTCGGCCGGCTGATCGTGCTCGTGGTTCATCTGGTCTGCCCTTTCCTCTGGAGAGTCGAGGGCGACACGTGTCGCGTTCCCGGGCGCCGGCGGGTCGCCGGTTCACCCCGTCGCTAGCTGGATCCATGCTAGGTGCGCTCGGTAGCCTTCGTCTTGAGTCCCGGGTACCAGGGGTGGCCGGCCGACTGCTGGTACGGCGGTACCAGATCGGCCGGCGGCGGTAATGCACTGCGCTCAGGCGTACACGACCATCG
>DASVCK010000026.1:0-2462 GCA_036381675.1 Trueperaceae bacterium
TCACCGTGTTCCCGTTCCTGTGGATGCTCAGCGCCTCGGTCATGCAACCGCACGAGATCTTCCGGCCAGGCGTCAACCTCGTCTCGGAACAGCCCACGCTCGCCAACTACGCCACCGCTCTCACCAAGGCGCCGCTTCTGAGGTTCCTCGGCAACGGGGTGATCGTCACCGTGGCTATCGCCGTTCTGCAGCTAGCCGTGATCGTCCCGGCGGGCTACGCCTTCGCGCGACTCCGGTTCAGGGGCCACCGCTTCCTGTTCCTGCTCGTGCTGGCCGCGTTAGCCGTGCCGGCGTACGTACGCGCGATCCCCAACTTCCTCGCCCTGTCGTCGTGGGGGCTCATCAACACCTACCCGGCCCTGGTCCTCCCGTTCATCGGCTCGGCGTTCGGCGTCTTCCTCATGCGCCAGTTCTTCAGGCAGTTGCCGGGCGAGCTCATAGATGCCGCTAGGCTCGACGGCTGCAACACCGGCCAGCTCATCTGGCATGTGCTGTTGCCGCTCACGCGGCCCGCCTTGGCGGCGTTCGCGGTGTTCAGCGTGGTCTCGCACTGGAACGACTTCTTCTGGCCGCTGGTCGTCATCCGCACCACGCGCATGTACACGCCGCCGGCCGGCATCGCCTTCTTCGCCAGCGCCGACGGAGGCGAGAACTGGGGGGTCATCATGGCCGCGGGGGTGATCGTCATCACGCCACTCGTACTCTTCTTCCTTCTGGCGCGGCGGCAGTTCGTGGCCTCGCTGGCGCAGTCGGCGGTGAAGGGGTGAGCGCGCCGCCCGACGGGGCCGGGCCGGGTCCGACGGCGACGTTGGCTGCGCTCAGGGGTCTGCTCCCTAGCCTCACCGAGGCGGAAGCCTCGGTGGCGCGGACGGTGCTCCGGGACCCTTCCGGCAGCGCCAAGGCTCCGATCGGTGACCTCGCCAGGTCGGCAGGGGTCTCCACCGCCACGGTGGTGCGCATGGCTAGGGCGTTGGGGTTCACGGGCTACCGGGACTTCCGGACGGCCCTCATCGCGGACGTCAGCCGCGACCGCAACCCCGTCATGCGCGACGTGGAGCCGGGCGATTCGGCGATCGACGTGGCCCGCAAGGTCTTCATGGCCGACATCGACGCCATTGCATCCACCCTGGAGCTGCTCGACGATAGTGCTTTCGAGCGGGCCGTCTCTTTGCTGGCTGACGCGGAGCGCATCGAGGCGTACGGCATCGGCTCGAGCGCCCCCGTCGCGGTGGACGCTTACTACCGGTTGCTCCGCTTGGGACTGAAGGTCGGTGTCGCCACCGACTCGCACATGCAGGCCGTGAGCGCATCGCTGTTGACTGGGGCTGACGTAGCGCTCGTGTTCAGCCATACCGGCCGAACGTCCGAGACGCTCACCACCACACGCATCGCCCGGGAGGCCGGCGCCAAGATCGTGGCCGTCACGTCGTTCCTCGACTCGCCGCTGGCTGGTCAGGTGGACGCGTTGCTGGTGACCGCCACGGCCGAGAGCGCCTACCGGGTCGAGGCCATGGCCAGCCGCATCGCGCACCTCTCTATCGTCGACGCCCTGTACGTGGCGCTCGCCAACCGCATGGGCGACCGCGCGGCGGAGGTGTTGGATCGGAGCAGTCAGATCATCGAAGAGAAGAGGACGCCCCCACGCAACCCATGACCGCGGCCCTTGAGCTCCTACTGATCAGCGACGTTCACCACGGACCATCCTTCGAGGCCAAAGCGGGTCCGCAGGCACTCACGGAGCTGAAGGCTGTGCTGCAACAGCTCGAGCGCGAGGCTGCGACACTGCTCGTCGACCTGGGTGATCGCATCAACAACGTCAGCCCTGAGCTGGACGAGAAGTACATGGCCGAGGTGGCCGCGGCGTTCGACGCGTCGTCGAAGGAACGGCATCACCTCCTCGGCAACCATGACGTCAAGCTGCTGAGCCCCAGGGACAACGCCCGGATCCTCCGCAGCCCCATGGGCAACCGGTTGCTGCGGCGGGGCGACTGGACGCTCGTCTTGTGGAGCCCGCCTCCTACCTACGGGAACGACGGCTGCATCGTGCCTCGCGAAGACATCTCCTGGCTCAGCCGGACGTTGGAGGAGCTGGATGGACCCGCAGCTCTCTTCACTCACGTTCCGCTGGGCGGCGGCAGCATGCGCGGCAACTACTACTTCGAGGGGCAACCCGCGGCCGGGGCGACGTACCAGGACCTTGCGGGCCTGCAGGAGCTACTGCTTGGGAACGTCCACCTCAAGGTGGCCGTCGCGGGTCACGTCCATTGGAACAGTGTCAACGTGATCGACGGTGTCCCATTCCTGACCATCCAGTCGCTGAGCGAACTGGCGACTACGGCGCCGTCGCCCGCCGCGGCGTGGGCGCGTCTGAAACTTGAGCCTGACACCGTCCATCTGGACGTGCGAGGCCATGACAGGTTCCAGGTCAGCCTGCCTCTCAGGCAGACAGGACGGCATTGGTT
>DASVCK010000027.1:0-10437 GCA_036381675.1 Trueperaceae bacterium
CACGCCTGTGTCCGCGTACCTGCACTCGGCGACGATGGTCAAGGCGGGCATCTACCTGCTCATCCGCCTCTGGCCCGTGCTGTCACACAGCGACGTCTGGTACTACGGCGTGAGCACCGCCGGGCTCATCACGTTCCTGCTCGGCGCGTTCGTGGCCATCTTCCAGAACGACCTCAAGGGCATACTCGCCTACTCGACCATCAGCCACTTGGGCCTCATCACCCTGTTGCTTGGCCTAGCGACGCCGGCGGCGCTGGTGGCGGGCGTCTTCCACGTCCTGAACCACGCGACCTTCAAGGCGTCTCTGTTCATGGCGGCCGGGATCATCGACCACGAGACCGGCACCAGGGACGTGCGCAAGTTGTCCGGCCTGTTCCGCGCCATGCCCTACACGGGCACGCTGGCGATCATCGCCACGGCGGCCATGGCAGGCGTGCCGCTCGTCAACGGCTTCCTGTCCAAGGAGATGTTCCTCTCCGAGACGCTGGCTGTGCACAGCGGCACGTTCACCGACCGCCTGCTGCCTGCCCTGGCGACGCTGGGCAGCGCGTTCGCAGTCGTCTACTCCGTGAGGTTCATCCACCAGGTGTTCTTCGGGCCGCGGCCCAAGGACCTGCCCAAGGAGCCGCACGAGCCGGTCGTGTGGATGCGCCTACCCGCCGAGCTGCTCGTGTTGGTCGTGCTCGTCGTGGGCATCTTGCCAGCGAGGTCGGTCGGCTGGCTGCTCGACTCGGCCGTGCGCAGCGTGCTCGGGCCTCTCACCCCCGACTACAGCCTGGCCGTCTGGCACGGGCTCACGCCGGCCTTGATGCTGAGCCTCCTCGCCCTGGCGGGGGGCACCATCGCCTACGTCGTGTTCCGCCGCTACCTGTCCGACAGCCCGGAGCAGGGCCCGCCCTGGATGGGCCGCCTCCGGGCGCGTCGGGTGTTCGAGCTGGCCGTCGACGGGCTGGTCGCCTCGGCGCGCGGGTTCCTGCGCGTGTTCAGCACCGCCAAGTTGCAGCCCCAGATGCTCGTGTTGACGCTGGTCGCCCTGGGCGCGGGCCTGTGGCCGTTCGCCCTCGAGGCCGTGGGAGGCGCCGGCTGGCATCTCCCGATCGGCCCGATCAGCAGTGCGCTCGAGGGGCCCGCCTACGTCGTGATCTGGGCGATGGGCGCCGTGTGCGCTCTCTTCGCCGGCTACCTCGCCAAGTTCCACCGCTTCGCCGCCCTCATCACCCTGGCCGGCACCGGGCTCTCGATGTGCCTCGCGTTCGTGTGGCTCTCGGCACCCGACCTTGCCCTCACCCAGCTGGTCGTCGAGATAGTCACCACCGTGCTGCTGCTCCTCGGCCTCAGGTGGCTGCCGCGACCGGAGCCGGCCGAGCAGCGCACCCGCGTCCAGGTCCTCAAGGCCAGGGCCAGACGCGTGCGCGACCTCATCGTCGCCGCTGCTGCCGGCGCCGGCGTCGCCGTCCTCGCGTACGCCGGCATGACGATCGATCCGGCCAACCGCCTGCGGTTCGACTCCCTGCGCTCCTTCTTCGTTGAGAACGCGTACGAGGGCACCGGCGGCCGCAACGTCGTCAACGTGCTCCTCGTGGACTTCAGGGCCTTCGACACGTTGGGCGAGATCACCGTGCTCGGCATCGTCGCAGTCACGGTGTTCGCGCTCCTCCGGCGCTTCAGGCCACCGCGAGAGCTGGTGGGCGGCACCAAGCAGCAGCTGGCTCAGGCGCGGTTCGACGAGGTCGCCGCCGACCGCGAGGTGGGCGACACCGCGGCCGAGTTCCTCTACGTGGCCAGGACGGCCATGCACGTGATGTTCCCCGTGCTGGCGGTCTTCGCCGCATATCTCTTCATGCGCGGTCACGACGAGCCCGGCGGCGGGTTCGCCGCCGGCGTCACGGTGGCCATCGCGTTCATCCTCCAGTACATGGCCGGCGGCGCCAGGTGGGTCGAGGAGAGGCTGCGCGTGTTGCCCGTGCGCTGGATCGGCGGCGGCCTGCTCATCGCCGCGCTGACCGGCGCCGGCGCCTGGCTGTTCGGGCGGCCGTTCCTGAAGTCGTACTACGAGCACGTCGAGCTGCCGGTGCTCGGTGACGTCGCGCTGGCGTCAGCGACGCTGTTCGACCTCGGGGTGCTGCTGCTCGTAGTGGGCGCCACGGTGCTCATGCTCATCGCCCTGGCCCACCAGTCCATCCGCGCGCCCCGCTCCAACCCCGACAGGAAGGTGGACGAGCCGTGATGGAGCTCGTCACCGCCATCGGCATAGGCCTCATCGCGGGCGCGGGCGTGTGGCTGATCCTGCGGCCGCGCACCTTCCAGGTGATCCTCGGCCTGTCCCTGCTCACCTACGCCGTCAACGCGTTCCTGCTGTCCATGGGCGGGCTCAAGCTGGGCGCGCCGCCCGTCCTGGAGTCGGTGGTGGGCGTCGACCCAGCGCAGCACGCCGACCCTGTGCCCCAGTCGCTGGTGCTCACCTCGATCGTGATCAGCTTCTCGATGACGGCTCTCTACCTGGTCGTGCTGCTGGCCGCCCGCGGCCTGACCGGCACCGACCACGTGGACGGGGAGGAGCCCGACTAGATGGGCGTCGACCTCGCCACCCAGCAGCTCGGCGGGCCCATCGCCAGCCAGCTGGTTGACCTGTCGCCGCACCTGCCCGTGCTGCCGGTCGTGCTGCCCCTGATAGTGGCGGCCCTCATGCTGTTCCTGGACGAACGCCGGGGCATCCTCAAGGCGGGCTTGGGTGCCGCCACCCTGTCGGCGCTGGTCCTCGTCTCGTTCGTGATGTTGAACACGGTCAGCGGTGACGCCGATGGGGTCATCGTCTATCGCCTGGCGGACTGGGCGGCACCGTTCGGCATCGTGCTGGTCGTCGACCGCCTGGCAGCGCTGATGCTCATGGTCACGAGCATCCTCGCCCTGGCGTCTTTCGTCTTCGCCGTCTCCGGCTGGGCGATCGTGAGCCCCCGCTTCCACAGCCTCTTCCTGCTCCTCGTCCTCGGCCTCAACGGTGCGTTCCTGACGGGGGACATGTTCAACCTCTACGTCTTCTTCGAGGTCCTGCTGGCCGCGTCGTACGGTCTGCTCCTGCACGGCTCGGGGCGCCAGCGCGTGCGGGCCGGCCTGCAGTACATCGCGGTGAACCTGGGCTCGTCGATGCTGTTCCTACTCGGCGTGGGCCTGCTCTACGCGTCCACCGGCACACTGAACATGGTCGACATGATGCGGATCGCGGCCGAGCTGCAAGGCGGCGACGTGACCGTCTTCCGCGCCGGCCTTGCGATCCTCAGCGTGGCCTTCCTGACCAAGGCCGGCGTGTGGCCGCTCTCGTTCTGGCTCCCTGTCGCCTACCCAGTCGCCACGCCGCCGGTCTCCGCGATGTTCGTGATCATGACGAAGGTGGGCGCTTACATCCTGCTGCGCGTCACCGCTCTGGCCAGCGGCGTGCCGGAGACCGGCCTCGTCGAGTTCCTCAGCCCCTGGCTCCTCTACGGTGGCGTCGCCACCGTGATCTTCGGCTCGATGGGCGTGCTGGCCTCGAACCAGCTGCAGCGCATCGCGGCCTACGCCACCCTGATCACCGCCGGCACGCTGGTCGCGGCCGTCGGCACCGGCGATGCCAGGGCCATCAGCGGGGCGCTCTACTACCTGATAGGCTCCACGCTCGCCACCGGCGCCGCTTTCCTGATGTCCGAGCTGATCGCCAGGCTGAGGACGGTCGAAGCGCCCACGTCGTCAGAGCCGGTCGTCGAGCCCGTTTTCGGTGACGACTACGAGACCAGCCTCGAGGACTTCGAAGGGTACGAGGTCGGCATCGCGATCCCGGCGGGCACCGCCATGCTGGGCGGCGCCTTCGTCACGGCCGCGCTGGTGCTGGCGGGCCTGCCGCCCCTGTCCGGCTTCCTGGCCAAGTTCGCCATCGTGCGGGGCGTGCTGGCCGGGACCGTGAGCGAGGTGGCCGCCTGGGTGCTCGCCGGGGCGGTGATCTTCTCCGGCCTGGCCACGCTGATCGCCCTGATGCGCAAGGGCGTCGAGGCCTTCTGGCGCCCGGGCGAGGAGACGACCGCCGAGGTGCGCTCGCTCGAGGCGCTGCCGGTGGGCCTGCTCCTGGCCCTGTGCGTCGCCCTGGCCGTCTTCGCCGCGCCCGTCATCACCTACCTAGACTCCACCAGCGCGTACCTGGCCAACCCGGTCGAGTACACCCGCAACGTGTTGGAGATCGGCCGGTGAAGCTCCTGACGAGGATCTTCCCGTACCCCGTCCTGGCGCTCTCGCTGTCCGCGCTGTGGCTGGTCTTCAACCAGTCACTGGCACCCTTCGACATCGTCATCGGCCTGATCCTGGGGGCGGCCCTGTCGCGCATCATGCTGCGGCTGGACCCGAACCCCCCACGGGTGCGCCGGCCCGACGTCGTCGTCGCCCTAGCGTTCATCGTGGCCCGCGACATCTTCGTCTCGAACCTGCGGGTACTGGGGATGATCCTGAGGCCGCGGCCCAGACCGCACTCGTCCTTCGTGAACATCCCGCTGCAGCTACGCGACCGCTACGGCCTGGCCGTGCTGGCCACGATCATCACGTCGACGCCGGGGACTTTCTGGGCCGCGTACGACAGGCGCAGCGGCGTGCTCACCGTGCGTGTGCTCGACGAGGAAGACCCCGTTGAGTTCTCGCGCATGGTCAAGCACCGTTACGAACGCCGCCTGCTGGAGATCTTCGGATGACGCAGGGGGCCCTCGCCATCGCCCTGTTCGTGGCTCAGGCCATGTTGGCGCTGGCGCTGTGCCTCTGCGTCTACCGCCTGATCCGCGGGCCGCGCGCGCAGGACCGGGTCACCGCCCTCGACGCCCTGTACATGAACGCGCTGCTCTCTATCGTCCTGGTGGGCATCAGGACGGGCACCGAGCTCTACTTCGAAGCCGCGCTGGTCATCGCCTTGGCCGGCTTCACCAGCACCTCGGCCGTCGCCAAGTTCTTGATGCGAGGCGAGGTCATCGAGTGAACCTTGCGCCCGACCTCCCGCCCGCGGCCGCCCTGGCGGTCGCCGTGCTGGCCCTCATAGGAGCGGGGGTCGCGCTGACGGGCGCCCTCGGTCTGCTGCGGTTCAAGACCTTCTACGACCGCGTCCACCCTCCCACGCTGTCCACCAGCCTGGGTCTCTTCTCCATCGTGCTGGCTTCGATCGTCACGTTCTCCGTACTCGGCACCCGGCTGGCGATCCACGAGCTGCTGCTGTTCTTCTTCGTCACCATGACGCTGCCTGTATCGATGATGCTGCTGGCCCGCGCGGCACTGTTCCGCGACCGTGTCGAGGCCTTCGACAAGGAGCTCGCCGCCGAGGTCCGCGCGGCTGCGCAACAGGAGGCCGCCGACCTGGCCGCGGCGCAGGCGGAGGCCGCCGCGCTGGCCGCGGTGGACGAGGGCCCCGCACATGACGAGGACGCCGCCTACGGGCGCGAGTGATGCCCGGCTGGGCGACGCGGTGGTCGCGTCACCGCTGCGCTAGCCGCCCACGATCTCGCCGCCGTTGATGTGGATCGTCTGGCCGGTGACGTAGGAGGAGTCCCGGCAGGCGAGGTACACGTACGCCGGCGCGCACTCCTCCGGTTCACCGGCGCGGCCGAGCGGCTGCCCTGCGCCGAACTTGGCGACCTCCTCGGCCGGGAAGCTGGCGGGGATCAGCGGCGTCCAGATGGGCCCTGGCGCCACGGCGTTCACGCGGATGCCCTGCTCGGCCAGGTTGGTGGCCAGCGACCGGGTGAAGGCCAGGATGGCTCCCTTGGTGGAGGCGTAGTCCATCAGGTGTGGGCTGCCCCTGTACGCGGTTATCGAGGTCGTGTTGATGATCGAGGCGCCCTTCTTCATGTGCTCCAGCGCGGCCCTCGACAGGTAGAACATGGAGAACACGTTCGTCCTGAAGGTCTGCTCGATCTGCTCGTCTGGTATCTCGCTCAAGCTCTGCGCCTCGTGCTGCTCGGCGGCGTTGTTGACGAGGACGTCCAGACGACCGAACTCGTCGAAGGCCTGCCCGACGGCGTCGCGGCAGAACTCCGGGTCCGCTATGTCGCCCCGCAGCAGGAGCGCGGTGCGGCCCTGCTCCTCGACCTCCGCCTTCACCTTCTCGGCGTCCCTGTCCTCCTCCAGGTAGATGATCGCGACGTCCGCACCCTCCTTGGCGAAGTGCACGGCGACGGCCCTGCCGATGCCGCTGTCTCCACCGGTGATCACGGTGCCCATGCCCTCGAGCTTCCCCGCCGCCTTGTAGCCCTCTCCCGAGTACTTGGGCTGCGGCCGCATCCGGTGCTCGCGGCCAGGCTGCTGCTCCTGCTCCTGTGGTGGCTTGCCCTGCCCCTTCTGCCCGTCGCTCATGGCTTCTCTCCGTTTCGTGGTCTTTAGGAACGGTAGGCAGCCGGGTCATGGGAACGATGACGTCCGGGTGGGTAGACCGCGCCCCGCGCGCCGGTGTGGTGATCGCCCGGTGGAGGCCCGCTTAGCGCTGGACCGGATCCCGCCGTGAGCGCCTCGGCCGGCGCCGCGACGAAATCCGTAACACTTGTGCCGGAGCCCAAGTGGATACCCTCGAGCGATCCCGCGTGACGCGCCTTCTTCCTCTTCTGCTTGCCGCGCTGCTGGTCCTGCTCGGCGGGTGCTTCCCGTTGGGAACCGTGGACGTCCATGCCGTGTCTCCCGCCACGCCCGTCGTGGGCGGTCCGCTGCTCGTGACCGGGCAAGGCTTCGGAGATGCGCCGGGGAGCGTGCGGATAGGCGACCTGGCGCTGGCGGCTTCCAACGTCGAGCTGTGGACTCCCACCCAGGTGCGGGTCACGGTGCCCACCGGGGCACCCAACGGTCGCGTCACCATCGTCGCGGCAGACGGCCGCAGCGGCACCAGCGCAGCTGCCGTTACAGTCGTGGCGCGCCTCGTCGTGGCGCCGCTCACGCCGATCGGTGACACGGAGGTCTACGAGGTCCTGGCGCAGGCCAGCGACGCTGCCGGCGAGCCGGTGCCTGGCGTGGCGGTCTCGTTCTACGCGGATGACGGGGTCATCGATCCCGCGAGCACGGTCACCGACGCCGGCGGCCAGGCCCATGCCACGCTGGACCTGACAGGCACGGGCTCGAGACCCCTCGTCGAGGTGTTCGCGATGTCCCGCCTGCGGTCGGTCGCGACCTACGCCGAGCCGGGCACGTACCAGCTTGGTCAGGAGCTCACCCTCGGCGGCGACGGCCTGGACATCCCCTTCTACGCCGAGGTCCCGGGCGATCTCACCGGCCTGACAGCCAGGTTCGGCACGCTCAACCGGCGCCCGGCCGGGCCGCCGACCCCAGAGGCGGCGAGAGCAGCGTCCCGGCGGCCGCCGGCCGCAGCGCCCGCGGTCCCGGAGGCGGTAGATGAGGTCATCGTCGTCTACCGTCATTCCGATCGGGCGGGCCTTGCCACCCGCGAACGTGCGGTTGATGCCCTGGGCCTGCGTCGCCTCAGGCGGCTGGGCGACGTGGAACTGCTGCGGGTGCCTCCCGGCATGAGCGCGGAGCAGGCGGCCCGTCAGCTACAGGCAGACCCGAGCGTGCAGGTCGCGGCCCCGAACCACCGTATGTACCTGCTGGGCCTACCGACCGACCCGGACCTGCACCTGCAGTGGGGGCCGTTCGCCGTGGGCGCCCCGTTCGCCTGGGCGTACGAGACCGGCGCGGCCGCCGAGGTCACCGTGGCCGTGATCGACAGCGCCATCGACCTGCTGCATCCCGACCTCGTTCCCAGCCTGTTGCCCGGCTTCGACTTCTGCGCCGATGACAAGCCGTCCTGCAGCGCCATGGACCCGGACCCGTACGGCGCGACCTCGGGTGCGCAGCACGGCACGCACGTCGCCGGCACCGTGGCGGGAGCGGCGAACGGCTACGGCACCGTGGGCGTGGCGCCCGGCGTCCGGGTCTTGCCCGTCAAGGTCTTCCCGGTGACGGGTGGCTCGACCTCGGTCCTAACCGTGGACCGCGCGATCCGCTGGGCGGCCGGGCTGCCCGTGACGGGGGCGCCCGACAACCCGTACCCCGCTGACGTCATCAACCTGAGCCTGGGCACGCCGGAGGGGAACGCCGTGCTGGCCGCCACGATCGCGGAGGTGCAGAGCTTGGGCGTGGTGGTCGTCGCCGCCACGGGCAACCAGGGCTCGACCGCCGTCAACTTCCCCGCGGCCGCGGCGGGCGTGATCGGCGTCGGAGCGCTCGACCCGGACCTCAGGGTCGCCGCCTACAGCAACTACGGCGTCGGCGACGCCGGGCCGGGCGGCGTCGACCTTGTCGCGCCGGGCACGGCGGTCCGCGGGCCCCTGCCCGGCGGGGCCAGCTGGGAGATGGACGGCACCAGCATGGCGGCCCCGCACGTGTCCGCCGCCGCGGCGCTGCTGCTGGCCCGTCAGCCCGGACTGGCGCCGGACGAGGTGGAGAGCCGGTTGAAAGCGACGGCGTACTTCGACCCTGGCTTCATGGATGCCGAGCGCTACGGGGCCGGCCTGCTGCGCGTCGATGGCGCGATCGGCCTCCCGTCACCCACGTCACCGGCGACCCGAGACGCGGTTCTGCATGTCACCACGCCGTTCGGGTCGCTGACGACCACGCTCGACCTCCTGAGCGGTGACACCGGCCCGGTCACCACAGGAGCGCTCCAAGCCGGTGACCGGGTGGACCTGGTGCTGGAGACGGGCGCCGCGTCCTACTCAGGCTCGTTCGAGGTGCCGTGAGGGGCACGGCCTCGGGCGCCTAGCCGGCACCGTCGTAACATCCGAAGGCGTGTCGCCCACGAGCAAAGCTCCGCCAGAGCGCTCCCGCCTCTCGACACCCAGGCTCATGGGACTCGGGTTCGGCTCGTTGGGCCTGGCCGCGACGTGGGCTCTCTACAACACGTTCATGCCACTCCTGTTGGCCCGGTTCATCTCCAGCAGCGGCGTGCGCGGCACGATCATGGCCCTCGACAACGTGCTGGCCGTCTTCATGCTGCCCATGATCGGAGCGTGGTCGGACCGGGTGGAGGGCCGCCTCGGGAAGCGCATCCCCTTCCTGCTGGTCGGCATGCCGCTTACCGGGTTGCTGTTCGCCGCCCTGCCGTTCGCGGCCGAGCGGTTCTGGGTGCTCCTGGCCGTGGACGTGACCTTCCTGTTCGCGATCACCCTGTTCAGGGCGCCGCTCATCGCACTGATGCCCGACCACGTCGCGCCCCGCGACAGGTCTTCCGCCAACGGGATCATCACGCTCATGGCGGCAGCGGGCGGGGCGATCGGCCTCCTGCTCCTCTCACCGCTCATCGCCGACGCCCCCTGGCTGCCCTTCGCCGGCTCGGGCGCGATCGTCCTCGTCTCGCTGCTCTTCGTCCTCCTGGCGATAGACAAGCACCCGCCCTACGTCACCAAGGGGACGCTGCAGGACGAGGCACCGCCGCTCAGCGGGCTCTTCCGGGACGTCAAGCAGCTGATCGTGGAGGAGCGCAGCGGGCCCGGGATCCTGCTCCTGGCCGTGTTCGCGGTCTTCTTCGGGTACTCGGCGCTGGAAGCGCAGTTCAGCACGTTCGCCACCCAGACCCTGGGCATCTCAGCGGCCATGACCGGCCCCACGATCGCCGCCACGATGGTCGCCTACGTCGTCATGGCGATCCCGGCCGGGTACCTGGCCAGGCGGATCGGCTCGGCCAACACCATGAGGCTCGGCGCCCTGGTCATGGCCGTCGCGGCGCTGCTGGCCGCCAACGTCGGCGACATCACCTCGGCGCGCGTCGTACTCGCGCTGGGCGGCGCCGCCTGGGCGCTGGTGCAGGTGCCCGCCTACCCGCTGGTCATCAACCAGGGCGGCGCTTCCCAGACTGGCTTCTACACGGGCATGTACTACCTGTTCGGCTCCGCCGCCGCCATCGCGGGCCCGCCCATCGTGGGCGCGTTGATGGACGTGATGGGCAACAGGGCGCTGTTCTACTCGCTGGCCGTGTCGATGGTCGTGGGCGCCGTGCTCGTCACCGCGGCCAAGCGGCGGCGCCTCGAGCCCGCTCAGGAGTAGCCGAGCAGCCTGTCCACGACGGCCCTGGCCTGTAGATCCCGGAAGCCGAACGACACCAGAGAGGGCCCACCTAAGCGATCGGCCGTGTACGGGTTCCACAGCGCCACGTGCGCGTAGGGAGTACCCGACCCGGCTGCCGCCGATGCCAGGGCCGCGGCGGTGTGAAGCTCAGGCTCGGGCGGACGCACCCTGGTCGTCGAGGCGTACACGGCGGCGGCGACGCCCTGCAGCAGCGCCGGCATCTCCTCGGGCGATACGGTCTCGACGTCGACGTGCCTCACGAGTACCCCGGCTTCCTCTAGGAACCGCTTCAAGGGCGCGGCGGGACGCACCGTCACCTGGGCGGCCGCCGACGCGCGCACCTCGTTACGCGCCAACAGCAACACCGTCTCACCGGGCTTAAGCCGGGGC
>DASVCK010000028.1:0-2702 GCA_036381675.1 Trueperaceae bacterium
CGCCCGTGGCCGCCCCCGGTTCTCTCGGTTGCGCATGAGCCTCACCCACGTCGTTCATGCTCACCCCAGTCCGTCGGGAGTGAGCTCGCCGCCGGAGAGGAGGCGCCCGGGGAAGACGACTCTTCGCCTGCGGTCGGCAGGCCGAGCGCGGACCGCACCAGGGCCTTCACGGCCGGCGGTAGCCCGTCCGAGACGACCAGCCTGGCGGTCAGCGCAGCAGCCGGCCCGAGCGGCGCCGATGTGAGCCAGCCCGCCGCGACCTCCGGCGCGTAGGAACCGACCAGCCCGACGCCGACGCCGGCTCCGGCCACGACCGCCTCCCGCACCGCGCCGGGGCTGCCAAGCTCGACGAACATAGCCGGCTCGAGCCCCTGCGCGCGCAGGAGCGCTCGGCCCCGACCGGTCACCTCGCTCTCGGCGGGTGGCATCAACAGGGTCTGCGTCCGGAGCGCCGCGGCATCCACCTCGCCTGCCGACGCCAGCCGGACGCCGGCAGCCGCGATGAGCACCAGGCTCTCGTCCGTCAACGCCGCCGCGGTGAACCCGGGCTCGGATCCCGCGGGTGCCCATAGGACTACGGCGGCGTCGAGGGCCCCGTCCCGAACCCGTTCGACGAGCTCTCGCGACCAGCCTTCCGACAGCACGGGCGTGACCTCCGAACCGGCCAAGCCGGCCAGGCGCCCGGCGTAGCGCGCAGCGAGGTCGGCGTCGAGGCCCAGACGCAGGGGCCCAGCGGCCGATCCCTCGCCCGACAGCCAGCGGGCCGCGCCGGTCAGGGCCGCCCTGGCCTCCCGCGCGAACGGGAGCAGGCGCTCGCCGAACTCCGTGAGCTTGGTGCCGGTGGCGGTGCGCACCGTTAGCGGCTCGCCGGTCAGGCGTTGCAGCGTGGAGATGCGCCGGCTGACCGATGACTGCCCGATCCCGAGCAGCTCGGCAGCGGCGCTCTCGCTGCCGGCCTCGTGCAGCGCCAAGAGCGTCAGTAGCGGTTCGGAGTCGGGGAGCTGTGCCACCACCTACCATCATGCACCAAGTGCATACGGCTCGCTGACGGTTCCTTCGTGGTGTGAGCTCGGTGCGCCCGAGAGGGGTCTCACGGCGAACCAAGCGCCGGCCCGGCGCAGGTAGAGTTACCAGGGGCCAGACATGTACCTAGAACGTTTCTACGACGACGACCTGGCGCAGGCCAGCTACCTGATCGGTTCCGAAAGAGCCGGCGAAGCGGTCGTGGTGGACCCGCGCCGCGACGTGCGCGTGTACGTCGAGGCGGCCAGAGCCAAGAAGCTCCGCATCGTCGCCGTGACGGAGACCCACGTGCACGCCGATTTCCTGTCCGGCGCTAAGGAGCTCGCGACGGTCACCGAATCGGACCTCTACCTCTCGGCCGAGGGTGGCCAGGACTGGCGGTACCGCTATGACCACCGGCCGCTCCACCATGGCGACGTCATCGAGATCGGCGAGGTGCGCCTTGAGGCGCTCCACACCCCCGGTCACACGCCCGAGCACCTGGCGTTCCTGGTAACAGACGGCGCGCGCGGCGAGGAGCCGGGGTTCCTGATCTCCGGCGACTTCATCTTCGTCGGCGACTTGGGTCGACCGGACCTCCTCGACGAGGTCGCCGGCTACGTTGATACGCGCTTCCAGGGCGCTCGGCTCCTCCGCCGCAGCCTGCTCGACCTGCTCAAGAAGGCCAAGGACCACGTGACGATCTGGCCCGGACACGGCGCAGGCAGCGCGTGCGGGAAGTCGCTGGCCGCCGTGCCCAGCTCGACCGTCGGCTACGAGCGGCTGACCGCTTGGTGGGCAGGCCTCCTCGACGACGAGAAGGCGTTCGCAGACGAGCTTCTCGCCGGCCAACCGGATGCCCCGACGTACTTCGGGCGCATGAAGCGGCTCAACCGCGACGGCCCGCCGCTCCTGGGCGAACGCGAGCCCCTGAAGCGTCTGACGGCTGGAGAAGTGGCCGGCAGGGTCAACCGCGACCTCATCGTCTTCGACACGCGGCCACTGGCCGAGCAGCGCACGGGTACCGTGCCGGGCGCACTGTCGGTGCCGGGTGGCGGTTCGTTCGCCACCTACGCCGCGTACGCCGTGGACCCGGATGTCGACCCTCGTCCGATCGTCCTCATCGCGCGCGACCAACAGCACGCCGACCGGCTCAGGGAGCGCCTCTCCTACGTGGGGTTGGATGACGTCGCTGGCTACCTGACGGGCCTGACCGGGCTTCAGCTGCGAGCGGTGCCCCTTCAGCCGGCCGCTCAAGCGCGCGGTAGGCGGGACGCCACCTTCCTCGACGTACGCACGGTGGACGAGTTCGCCGGCGGCGCGGCTCCCGGCGCGTTGCGAATCCCCGTCGGTCAGGTTCTCGAGCGCATCGCCGAGGTGCCCAAGGGCCGCCCCGTGATCGTGTACTGCCGAGGCGGTGGGCGCGCAGCGGTGGCGGCGAGCCTCCTCCGTAACCGCGGGTTCGCGGAGGTCATCGAGCTGACCGACTCCGACGGTGCCTGGTCGCGGGAAGCGGAGCCCGCTGCTTGATGCACGAGGAGATAGACCTCGAGGACCTCCAGGGGTGGCTGGAGGCCGGCGCCCAACTCGTGGACGTCAGGGAGGAGTGGGAGTACGTGACCGGTCACCTACCTGGTGCGGTGAGCGTGCCCATGAGCGAGCTCGTCGACCGCCTGCAAGAGGTGCCGGACAACGTGGTC
>DASVCK010000029.1:0-7426 GCA_036381675.1 Trueperaceae bacterium
GCCGTGATACCGGGCATCTCCCGCTCCGGCTCGACGATCGCAGCGCTGCTGGCCAGGGGCGCCGACAAGGAGCTGGCGCCGAGGATGTCCTTCCTCCTCTACCTCGTGGTGTCCGCCGGCGTGGCCCTGCTGGGCGTGGACGAGGTGAGGACGTCGGGCGTAGAGGCCGTGCCCCTCGCAGTGATGACGGCCTCGTCCTTCGCCGTGGGCTACCTGGCGCTGAGGCTCGTCTTCGCGGTACTGCGGAGGGGCCGGTTCCGTGCGTTCTCGCCGTACCTGTGGGCCGTCTCGGCGCTCACCCTGGCATGGCTGCTCTTCACCTGATTCGCGCCTGCCCGGGGCGTTGACGAACCGGGCGAACACCCGCGGCAGACAGGGAAGCTCCTGGACCCTGGGCTATGATCGTCAGGCTTAGGAGGCACCTTTGAGATGGAGGTCGTGACTCGCATAGCGCCGTCCCCGACCGGCGATCCCCACGTCGGGACGGCCTACGTTGGGCTGTTCAGTTACGTGCTGGCCAAGAAGCACGGCGGTCGCTTCATCTTCCGTCTCGAAGACACGGACAGGCAGCGGTACCAGGAGGCCTCGGAGCGTCGCATCCTGGAGATGTTCGAGTGGCTGGGCCTGACGCCGGACGAGAGCCCGGCCAGCGGCGGGCCCAACGCCCCCTACAGGCAGAGCGAACGGTTGGCCGTGTACCGGGAGCACGTCGATGGCCTCCTGGGCTCCGGTCATGCCTACCGCGCCTTCGAGACCGCCGAGGAGCTCGAGGCCATGCGGGTGGAGCAGAAGCGCCTCGGCAAGCCTCTCGGCTACGACGGCAGAGGCCGCGGGCTGGCGCGTGACGAGCAGGAACGGCGCGCCGCCGCGGGCGAGCCTCACGTCGTCAGGCTGGTCACGCCGGACGACGGCACCACCGCGTTCCGCGACCGCCTGCGGGGCGAGATCTCCTTCGCGAACGAGGAGATCAGGGACCCGGTCATCCTGAAGAGCGACGGGTACCCCACGTACCACCTGGCCGTCGTCGTCGACGACCATCTGATGGGCGTCACCCACGTCGTCAGGGCCGAGGAGTGGATCACCAGCACACCTATCCACGTCCTTCTCTACCGCGCCTTCGGGTGGGAGCTGCCCGAGTTCGTGCACATGCCCATCCTGCGCAACCCTGACCGGACCAAGCTCAGCAAGCGCAAGTCGGACACGTCCGTCGACTCGTACCGGCGCCAGGGCATCCTGCCGGAGGCGCTGCTCAACTTCCTCGCCACGCTGGGCTGGAGCATGCCGGACGGCCGTGAGTTCTTCAGCCTCGAGGAGATGACTGCCGCCTTCGACCTCGACAGGGTGTCACTGGGAGAGCCCGTCTTCGACCTCAAGAAGCTCAAGTTCTTCAACGCCAAGTACCTGCGCGAGATCCTCCCCTTGGAGGAGGTCGCTGCCAGAGCGGCATCGTTCATGGAGGAAGGCGGTATCACCGTCGGCGACGACGGCGACTACCTGCTCGACGTCGTCGACGTGCTCCGGCCGCGGGCCGAGACGCTCGTCGAGATCGCCGACCAGGCCGGCTACTTCTTCACGGAAGACTTCCCCTACGACGAGGGCGCCCGTAAGCAGTTGGCAGCCGGCCAGGCGCATCTGCAGGCCGTGGAGCGCGAGCTGTCGATGCTCGAGTTCTTCGATTACGACGGCGTCGACGACATGCTGCGCGACTACGTGCAGGATCAGGCCGTGGGGATGGGTAAGGTCATGATGCCGCTCCGGGCGGCCCTGACGGGCACCACCTCCTCGCCCGGCGTAGTCGACCTGATCGTGATCCTCGGCAAGCAGCGTTCGCTGGCGCGCATCGGCCGCGCCCTGACGTTCATCGACGCCGGGCTACCCGACGACGACCCTCAGAAGGCGGCCGAGGAGGCCAAGCGGAAGGAAGAGGCGGCCAAGCACGGCAAGAGCAGGCAGGTCGCCCACGTCAGGGGCAAGGAAGGCTGATGAGCTGGTTCGACCGCCTGCGCCAGGGTCTGTCGCGCACGAGGAACGTCATCGCCGAGGCCACGACTCAAGAGGCTGTCTCCCCCGCCCAGCCGTCGGCCGGTCACAAGCAACCCGCCTCGCGCCCTGCCCGGCCAGCCAACTGGGAGATGGACTGGGACGAGCTCGAGTTCGCGCTCATCGCGGCGGACGTCGGCGGCAAGCTGGCGGCGGAGGTCGTCGCCGGTGCCAAGCAGGCCCGCGAGCGCGGGATGAGCTTCGGTGAGGCGCTCGAGAAGGCCCTGCTCGACCAGCTCGAGCCTGACACGATGCGGCAGAAGCTGCGCCGGGTGGGCTTCCAGCTCGACGTCACCCGCAAGCTGGTGGAGCCCAAAGGCAACGTGATCATGGTCGTCGGGGTCAACGGCGTGGGCAAGACGACGACGATCGCCAAGCTCGGCGCGTACTACCAGGGCAACGGGAGGAAGGTCATGTTCGCCGCCGGTGACACCTTCAGGGCGGCGGGCAGCGCTCAGCTGGCTGTCTGGGGCGAGCGCCTCGACATACCCACCGTGACTGGGCCGGACGGCAGCGATCCCGCCGCCGTGGCGTTCGACGGCGCCCAGCGACGTAAGGCGCAGGGCAAGGACCTGCTCATCGTCGACACGGCAGGCAGGCTGCACACGAAGCACAACCTCATGGAGGAGCTCAAGAAGGTCAGGCGCGTCATCGACAAGGCGGACCCAGGGGAGCCGCGCGAGGTGTGGCTGGTCCTTGACGCGGTGACGGGCCAGAACGGGCTGGAGCAGGCGCGCAGGTTCCACGACGCCGTGGGCCTGACCGGGGTGATCGTCACCAAGCTGGACGGCACGGCCAAGGGCGGCATCCTCCTGCCCATCACGCGCGAGCTGAGGCTGCCCATCAAGTTCATCGGCGTGGGAGAGGGTGCCGACGACCTGCAGCCGTACGACGCGGCCGCCTTCGTCCACGCCCTGCTCGACCTGCCGGTCGAGGCTTGAAGACCGGCGGCGCGCGGCGCCTGGCGATCCTCAGCGCCACGACCTTCGAGACGGGCCCCCTCATGACCGGCGCCCCGCAGGAGCCCACCGCCACTACGTGGCCGGTCGTAGGAGACGGGTCTATCGCTGGCGTGCCCGTCATCTTCGCTGTCAGCGGGCTCGGCAAGGCCGCCGCAGCCGCCGCCGTGGCGGCCTTGGCGCGTGGCTGGAACGTGAGCGCCGTGGTCCAGGTAGGCGTCGGCGGTGCCTATCCGGGGGCCGGCGTCCCGCTCGGGTCGGCCGCTTTCGCGGCTAGCGAGATCGACCTCGACCTCGGGCTCGGACGGCACCCGGACTGGCGCGGCCTGGAGGCGTTGGCGGTGCCTGGAGGCACCTCCGGGAACCTGGTCGACCTGCGCGGGGCGGGCCTCGCGGCGGCCACGACCGCGACGGACCTACCGGCGCTTCCCTTCGCGACCTCGGACAGCGTCACGGCCGACCGGGGGCACGCCAGCTACCTCCGCGACCGCTTCGCCCTGTCCGTCGAGTCTATGGAGGGGGCGGGCGCTGCGCGTGCTGCGTACGCCCTCGGTGTAGCGTTCATCGAGGTCCGTGGTGTGAGCAACGAGGTCGGGGAACGCGACAGGTCGCTGTGGCGCCTGCGGGAGGCCATCGCAGCCGCCGGCGAGGCTGCCCGCCTGGCGCTCCCAGCGGTGATGGAGGTCGTCTAGGTGAGCCTGCTCTCGAGCCTGCCTGCGTGGGTCTTCTACGTCGTCGTCGGCATCACGTTCCTCGTCGCGCACGCCGTCTCCTTCCGGCCCGGCGAACCGGGCTCCAAGGGCCGAGTGTTCAAGCGCGTGCTCTCGTCCGTCATCCTCCTGGTGGGCCTCGTCGTGGTCCAACCGTCGGAGCCGGCATCGTTGCTAGTCGGCCTGCCGGCAGCCGCCGTGTCCGGTTTCCTCAGCGGCAGAGCGGCCCCGCCCGTTCCCAGCAAGGGCGGCGGCGGGGGCTAGACTTCACGCATGGGACTCGTCTCCGGCCTCGACGTACTCGCGCCAGCCCGCGCGCACGGCTACGCGGTGGGCGCCTTCAACACTCACGACATGGAGGTCACCCAGGCCATCCTCGGGGCAGCGCACGACGCGCGCAGCCCCGTCATCGTCTCGCTGTCCGAAGGGTCCTTGAAGTTCGGCGGCGACGCGCTGGTCTCGGTCGTCAAGCACCTCGCGTCGGAGGCGACGGTTCCGGTTGCGCTGCACCTCGACCACGGCTCCTCTTACGAATCGTGCATCAGGGCTCTGAGGTGGGGCTTCACGTCGGTGATGATCGACATGTCCCACGAGGACGAGGAGACGAACGTGCGGGAGACGGCCCGCGTCGTCGCCGCGGCCCACGCGGTGGGCGTGACCGTAGAGGCCGAGATCGGCCGACTGGCCGGCATCGAGGACCACATCGACGTGAGCGCAGAGGACGCCGCCCTCACCAAGCCCGAGGAGGCGGCGCGCTTCATGGAGCGCAGCGGCGCCGACTACCTGGCCGTGGCCATCGGCACCTCGCACGGCGCGTACAAAGGCAAGGGAAGGCCGTTCATCGACCACAAGCGGTTGCAGGCGATCTCCCGGCTGGTGACTGCGCCCCTGGTGCTCCACGGCGCCTCCGGCGTGCCGGCGCAGCTCGTGGAGCGCTTCGCGCGCGCCGGGGGACAGATGGAGGGGGCCGTCGGCATCCACCCGGAGGACGTCGAGCAGGCAGTGCAACAGGGGATCTCCAAGGTCAACACCGACACTGACCTGCGCCTGGCTTTCACGACCAGCATCCGCGAGACGCTGGGGGCGACGCCGCAGGAGTTCGATCCGCGCAAGATCCTCGGACCGGCACGCGAGGAGATGCAGGCGGTAGTGGCACAGCGGATGCAGCTCTTCAGGTCGGCAGGCCGGGCGCAGTAGAGCCCTCGGCGGAGGCGTCGTCCCGCGCCGGGTCAACGTAGACGGTCTTCTGCCGGGTGAAGTTGACGGTCCCCGGCGGGGCGCCCTTGACGCGCCACACGTTCTTGCGCTCCGTGTAGTCAACGGGCACGTTGCTCGAGTGTCTCGCCTCGGAGAAGCCCGCCGCCAACCTGGCGGCGAAGAGGACGGTCTCGAACGGCACCGTCGCCCCGCCTGAGAGCACCACGACGTGGGCGCCGCGGTAGCCCTGGGCATGCAGCCAGACGTCGCGGGAACGGGCTACCTGGAAGGTCACCGCGTCGTTCTCGCGGGCGTTGCGGCCCACCACGACCTCGAAACCCCGCGGGTCGGTGAACCGCACTCCGACCGCCTCTCGCCCCTTGGCGCCGCTGCGCCGACCGGCGTCTCGGCGAGGGTCCGAGCCCTCCATGTCCCGGGCGAGGGCCGCCAGCTGCTCGTCCGCCAAGGAGTCGAAGTCGTTGGCGAGACCCTCCAGACGTGCCACCTCGCTCCGCAACGTCGGCAGCTCCTGGGCGGCACGCTCCCGACGCGCCTCGCGCCGACGCGCACGGTCGTAACGGAGCTGTGCGTTGCCGGCGGCGTCGCGGCGCGGATCGACGTCGAGCCGGACGGTGCCCCCGTCGAGCGCTTCCAAGGTGGCGACCGACCCCTCCAGACGCCATGTGCTGCCCGTGGCCAGGAGGAGGTCGGCCTCGGCGCGCAACCGCGCTGCCGCGCCAGCGTCCTCCAGCGCCCTCTCCGCGTCCGCCACGCGGCGCCTGGCCAGCTTGAGCGCCGCGGCCAGGGCGCGTCGCGCGGGCTTCTCGAGTGACCTTCTCCCGGGCGCCGCCGGCGACGTCGGGTCCTCTCCCCCGTCCCCGGACCTATCGCTCCTGCCGGCGGCCTCCAAGTAGCGCGACGGGTGCCTGACCATCTCCTCCAGCTCGGTCAGCACGGCCTCGAGAAGCTGACCGTCGAGCGTGGCATCGCCGGACGCGCCGACCTTGTCCCCGATCCTGACCGCGAGCGCAGCCTGCAGCCGAGGGCCCAAGCCGTCGACCTCGTTCCTGACGTCCGCCAACCTCTTGCCGCTCAGTGCCTCACGCAGCTCCTCGGCGCCGGCGGTGCGCGGATCGACCTTCTCGTATGGCGGCGGCGGGATGTAGGGCGATCCGCTCAGCAGCTGCCTGAAGCGGTTACGGTCGGCCGCCACCGGCCTCTCGACGCCGATGATCTGCCCGCGTTCGTTCAGCAGGACGAGGTTGGCGTTCTTCCCGGTCAGCTCGACCACGAGAGTGACCGGCGGCTCGGGCACGAAGCCGGTAGAAGCGCCGAACTCGAAGCGCACCACTCGGTCGAGGCCGACCTGCTCCGCGTGGGTCAGGTCGCCGCCGGCCTTGGCGGCCAGCTGTCGTTGGAACGCGGTCCGCGGTCCCGAACGAGGCGGAGCGGGCGAGCTCGCTACCTCGAGGCCAGGGTCGGCCTGCGAGGACCGGATGACCAGGGTCAGCCCGCCGTCTAGGGGCAGCACCGCGGTGCGCTCGTCGGGGAACGACCAGCTCGAGCGCGCGTACGGGAAGCCGCCGGAGAGGCGGCGCAAGCGTTCGGCGATGAGGAGACCCTCCACCCCGTCAGGCTAAACCGGTCGCTTGGGGCCTAGGTCAGTTCAGGAGGCGGTCGTGGCCACCCAATGACTCGCGAGCCTGAGCGAGGTACTGCGTGAGCGGCAGGTACCACTCGCTGGAGGGCTCGGTGTGATCGAGCGCGGCCTTGGCGTGCGTAAGGACACGGGACGCGTACTGATCGCCCATCTGGGCGTACACGTCGGCCAGCATCTGGTGCGCCGAGACCCAGTACGGGTCGCCCGGCTGGCTCGATCCCACCGCCTGCTCGAACCAGCTCGAGGCGTCCTCCAGCCGGTAGTACTCGTAGGCGATGTTCCCCAGGGTCAGGCAGGCGGCCGCCGAGGCGCCCAGTTCCAGCGCCTGCTCGGCAGCCAGCTGCGCACCTTCGAAGTCGCCGCTGCGCAGGCGGACGTCGGCCAGGTCGGCCAGGGCCTCTCCCCTATGCGGGTAACTGGGGTCACTGACGACCTCGGACAGCAGGGCCTCCGCGCTCTCGAGCTCGTCGCACTCGATCATGGCGTAGGCAGCTTCGTGCTGCGTGTAGGCGCGGTGCTCCGCCGGCGCCAGCTCCAAAGCCCGGCTGAACTCGGCCAGCGCCTCGCGGTTGCGCCCCAACGACGAGAGCGCCTGGCCGGTGGCGAAGGTGACGCTGTAGCTGGGGTCGCCATGTCCCTCTGACTCCTGGCCGGCGGCCCGTGCCTCGGTAAGGAGCTCGAGCGCCCTGTTGGGGTTGCCCAGCTCGAGGTGAGCACGGCCCAGCAGGTAGCGGTGCACCGCCATCTCCTCTGGTCTGAGGCGTGTCTCATCCACAGCGCCGAGGCACTTCACGGCCTCGTCGGTGCGGCCGAGTTCTACTAACGCGCCGGCCAGGCTGAGCCGTTCCGGCTCGCGCTCC
>DASVCK010000030.1:0-3349 GCA_036381675.1 Trueperaceae bacterium
GCTCGCCGGCCTGGTGAGGCCCACGAGCGGGACCTGCACGGTCCTGGGCGCCGGTGTGCCCGGCCCTTCCCTGCGCGAGGTGGGCACGATGATCGAGGAGCCCTCCTTCTACCCGTACATGACAGGGCGCTCGAACCTGCGCCACGCCGCACGGCTACACGGCGACGTGTCCGACGCGCGCGTCGAGGAGGTGCTCGAGTTCGTGCGCCTGCAGGACGCGGCCGAGAAGCGGGTCCGCGCGTACTCGCAGGGCATGCGGCAGCGCCTCGCGCTGGCCAGGGCGCTGCTGTGGCGGCCGAAGGTGCTGCTGCTCGACGAGCCCACCAACGGTCTCGACCCCGCCGGCATCGCCGAGGTCAGGGAGTCACTGCGACGAGTCGCCCACGAGGGCGCGACCGTGCTCGTCTCCAGCCACATCCTCGCCGAGATCGAGAAGCTCGTGGACCGCATCCTCGCCATCGAAGCGGGACGCATCGTCTTCGACGGTCCGCTGAGGGACCTCGTGGCCAGGGCCGTCGAGCAGGCCGTGACCTACACCATCTCGGCGCGCGACCAAGCGGCGCTGGTCACCGCTCTCGAGGAGCTGGGGTACGCCCCCAGCGCGCGGGGCGGCGACGTGGTCGAGGTCTCGGTGCCGGCGGACGACGCAGAGTTCCTGATCGAGCGCCTCACGGCCAAGGGGGTCAGGGTGCTGTCGGCCAGCAAGGAAGAGGACGACCTCGAGGACGCCTACCTGCGGCTCATCGACCCCAGCAGGAGGCCGTCGTGAGCGCCGTCCTCGACGTCGTGCGGGCGGAGGTCTTCAAGACGCTGCGCAAGCGCCGCGTCTACGTCCTCGCCGCCCTCTATTGGGTCTTGCTGCCGACGTTGGCGCTGCTGGTGGGCCGGCTCATCTACGTGAACACGAGGGGCACGTTCGTCGAGGAGGGCGTGCCCTTGACGGACCTGATGCAGGCGCTGTTCTCGCCACACGGCCTCGCGACCATCGCCCTGACCGGCCCTGCGTACGCCTCACCCACCCCGTACATCATCGGGGTGGCGCTGCTGGCGGCGCTGTTCATCGGCGAAGAGCGCGGCCAGAACATGTGGAAGACGGTCCTGGTGGTCCAGCCCAACCGCTCCGCTGTGCTGACCGGCAAGCTGATCGTCACCATGGCAACGCTGCTGGTGCTCATGTTGGGCGCCTTCCTCAGCGCGATCCTCTTCGGCACGATCGGTACCTCCTTCCTGCCCACGAACCTCTCGGGTGACTGGGGCGGGCTGCTCGGCCTCTACCTGTGGCAATGGGCGCACCTGCTGGCCCCTACCCTGCTCGCTTTCCTCCTGGTCTTCCTGGTGCGCTCGGCCGTGCTCGGCATCGTCCTCGTGCTCATAGCTCCGGGCCTGCTCGAGGGCATCTACTCCGTGCTCAACACTCTCTTCAACCTCCAGCCGGTCACCCGCTTCAACGCCGTCTTCCAAGCCCTCAGGCTCCAGCGCGTCTGGGAGGAGCTGCCCCGGTACTTCTTCACCACGAACCTCTACGCGCCAGGCAGGTCGCCTGCGACGAGCCTCGTCAACGAGTTCATAACCGAGATCGACCAGGGCGACATGGGACCGTTCAGTCAGCTGCTGGGAAGCGGCCTTACCCTGGGTCACTCCTCGCTCGTCATAGCCGGCTACGCCGTGCTCTTCGGCCTGCTGCTCTTCTGGGTGTTCCGCCGGCGCGACGTCGACTGAGGCTCGTCGCGAGGGGTAGGGCCGCGGGGGCGCACGGAACGACCTCCTGGCGCTCATCTCCGCGGCGTGGATAATGTCGCCCATGGAATGGATCACCAGCCCCGAGGCCTGGATCGCCCTGCTCACGCTCACGGTGCTGGAGATCGTGCTCGGCATCGACAACATCATCTTCATCTCGATCCTGTCGGGGAAGCTGCCGGAGCATCAGCAGGGGCGGGCGCGAACTCTCGGCCTGGCGCTGGCGATGTTCACGCGCATCGCGCTGCTGTTCTCGATCAGCTGGCTCGCCAGCCTGACCACCGAGCTGTTCGAGCTGTGGGGCCACGGCTTCACCGGCCGCGACCTGGTGTTCCTGGCGGGCGGCCTGTTCCTGATCTGGAAAGCGACAGCCGAGATACACGAACGCTTGGAGGGCCCCGGGCGCGAGGAGACCGGCCTGCCCAAGGGCACCGTCACCTTCGCCGCGGTGATCACCCAGATCGTGCTGCTCGACATCGTCTTCTCTATCGATTCGGTGGTGACGGCCGTCGGGATGGCCGACCACCTGCCCGTGATGATCGCGGCCGTCGTCATCGCTGTAGGCGTGATGATGCTGGCCGCCGGCCCGGTGAGCCACTTCGTCGAGAGCCACCCCACGGTGAAGATGCTCGCCCTGGCGTTCCTGATCATGATCGGCATCTCGCTGCTCGCCGACGGCCTGGGGCAGCACATCCCGAAGGGGTACATCTACTTCGCTATGGCCTTCAGCGTGGCGGTCGAGTTCCTCAACCAGAGGGCCGCCAGGGCAGCGCGCGCAGGTCCACGCCAGCCGGTCGAGCTCAAGAAGCCGCGCCCGCCGGTGCGCTCGGCTGGCGACTAGGACGCACGACACAGACGGGACGCTAGGAGGCGCAGCCCGATAACCATGCCGGTAGCTGAGTTGTGGTCGACGACTAGACCCGGCTGCGCTTCTGCTCGTACATCTTCGCGTCGGCATGCGACAGGAGGGCCTCGAACGACTCGGCATGCTCCGGATGGAGCGCGCCGCCGACGCTGGCTCCCAGCTGGACGGTGACGCCATCGAGGTGGATGGGCTCTTCGATCGCCATCACAAGCCTCTCTGCCACCCTGTCCACGGCCGTCTGATCCGCCCCAGCAAGCAGCACGGCGAACTCGTCGCCCGAGAGGCGCGCGACCATCTCGCCCGGCCTCACGTTCTGCTTGAGTCGCTGGCCGATGACGCTTAGCACGCGGTCGCCCATCTCGTGCCCATGGGTGTCGTTGACCTTCTTGAAGCCGTTGAGGTCGAAGTACAGCAGTGCCATGGGCACCGCCTGACGCCTCAGCACCCAGAAGCGTGATTTGAGGTGGCGCCTGTTGGGCAAGCCGGTCAGGTCGTCGTGGTTCATCATCTCGACGGCCTGCCTGAGCACGTTCTTGTAGTGCGTGATGCTGCGGAACTGGACCACGATGTTGTCGTCCTCGAGCGGCAGCACGGTCACCGCGAACCAGGCGGGGTCGCCGGGAACACCCGGCAACCCTTCGGCCGTCCGCCCCGTGGTCTGTGAGCGCTTGGCCGGCATCGCCTGCTCGAACTCCTGCACCCGCGAGGTCACGAACGCCGTCACCAGGCGCCGGTAGATGCGAGGAT
>DASVCK010000031.1:0-2938 GCA_036381675.1 Trueperaceae bacterium
GCTGCGACGAACAGCGCCTTGCCCTCCTGCAGCCGTGCGCGCAGGTCGGCGTAGCGCATGAGAGGGAACGCCGCGCCGGCGATGAGCTCGGGCCGGCAGGACCGAACGGCATGTCGCCAGGCGTCCGCGACGTTCTCGAAGTCGGCGTCCATGGCGTCAAGGGCGCCTGGCCGCAAGAGCCGTAGGTCCTCGGCCCGCGAAGCGAGTCCCGTCAAGAAGTGCTCCGCGTGACGGTCCTGGATCGTCTTCTCCCTGGACGGGTTGGCGGACAGCTTCCCCCTGGCGAAGCGAAGCACCAGCGGATGCTGTTCGTAGCGGCCTTCGGCACCCACCCTCAGGAGTGCCGCCTCCACGAGGCGCGCCAGCTGGGGGAGGGTCAAACGGCCGACCTCGCGAGCAGCGGAGAGCGTGAACCCGCCTGCGAAGATGGACAGAGCGGCCAGGGCCCGTCTGTGCTGAGCATCGAGGCGCGCCCATGACCTCTCGAAGCTGGACCTGGCGCTCGCATGCCGATGCCCGCTTGTCGTGTGGGTGCGCCGGAGAACGTCCACGTTCACTTCGACCTCGTTCGCCAGCTCGCTAAGTGGTACCGCTCTGACCCACGCGGCGGCCAACTCTATGCCCAACGGGGACCCGCCAACAGATCGGCATAAACGGACGATGTCTGGCAACTGCTCCGGGCCCAGCTCGAACGCGGCGTCGGCACGACGAGCCACTTGGACGAACAACCGGATGGCATCGAACGCGCCGGCGCCTTCGACCTCTGCGGAAGCCGGCACCTGGAGGCCGTCGATGAGGAAGGCGACCTCTTCCTTGGTGCCCAGCAGCTCTCGCGAGGTCGCCAGTACCGAGAGTCCAGGTACAAGCGCCAACAGGGTGTCCAACGCGTCCGCTGCTCCGGCGACCTGCTCGAGGTTGTCCAGCACCAACAGGGTGCGGTCGGCAGACAGGACGGACCGAAGCGCCTCGAGGCCCCTATGCCCGAGGAGGTTCGTGCGCCCCAACGCTCGAGCCACCGCGTACGGCAGGGCACCGGCGTCATGGACCCCATCGAGCTCGACGAAGGCGATCCCGCCCGGGAACGGCGGCTCCTCGGCCGTGTTCAGGTCGCTGACGACCTGCGTCGCCAAGCTCGTCTTGCCTATGCCCCCAGGTCCGTGAAGGGTGATGAGTCGCGCGTCGCCGCTGACCAGCAACCTCTGCAGCTCCAAGCGCTCCGGCTCTCGACCGATCAAGCCGCGCGAGGGTGGTGGCGCCAACGGGCGGACGGCCGCCTGCGGTTGGACGAGGCGTTCGTTCGCCTCCGACTTCCCCGGTGATGGCACCCCTTCCGAGGCGAGTGCCAGGCCCAGTTCCTCGGCTTCCCTCAGCACGCCGGCGGTCGCGGGATGCCGTGCAGCTACCAGGAAGAGGTACACCCGGCGCAACGTCTCAGCGTCCGCGGGCGGTGCCCCGGCGACGTGATAGGCAGCTTCGGCCAACCGAGCGGCCGCTAGAGGCTCGTTGGCGCGACCGGCTTGCTCGGCCCAGCGCAGCAATGCCGCCCGGTACCTCTCGGCGATCGACTCGCGCTGTCCAAGCACCCACTCCTCGAGCTCCGCGCCGGTCTCGCGACCCTCGATACCTAGTAGGAAAGGACCACCGTAAAGTCCCGCTGCCAGGGCCTCGTCGCCGTCCGCGAGGGCACCAAGCAAGCCATGAACATCGATCGTGACGTTGGCGCGGACGCTGTCTTCGTCGGCTTCGACAACGCCGGGCAGACAGCGTCGCAATGTGCTGAGGGCGACCGAGAGGTTGCTCAGCGGGCGGGGCGACTGCGGCCAGAAGAGCCTGGCGAGCGACGAGCGGGGAGCGCTGCCTTCCAACACCAGATAGGTCAGCAGCAGTAAGAGCTTGGGCTGACGGACCTCGCCCAGGGGGCGCAAGCCACCCAGCGTGTGCAGCATGTCGGATTGTATCGGCCGTGGCGGAACGAGCGCCCCGGCAGTAGAGTCTGGCCACGGCCCACAGCCTCCTCCTCGACCACGTGCGGGCGTAGCTCCGGCGCGGCCGTGCAGCCCGCGACCGCGAGCCATCAGGAGGTCATATGAGCGCCACAGGCACGATCGCGGTGCTGGGTGCGACCGGCCGCATGGGCGGCGCCACCGCTCGGCATCTCCTCGCAGACGGTTGGCAGGTGAGGGCGGTCACCCGCAAGCCGGACGGCCCCAAGGCCAGGGCGCTAAGGGCCGCCGGTGCCCAGGTCGTCGGGGCCGACATGGAGGATCGCGCCTCGTTGGGAGCGGCGTTCGAGGGTGCCCACGGCGTGTTCAACGTCCAGAACCCCATGAAGAGCGGCCTGGAAGCCGAGCTGAGGCAGGGCAAGAACGTGGCCGACGTCGCGGCCGAGGCGGGGGTGCGCCACGTGGTCTACGGTTCGGCGGGCGTGGGCAGGTCCGGCACCGGGGTCGGGCAGTGGGAATCCAAGCAGCGCATCAAGGACCACATGGTGTCGCACGGCCTGCCGCTCACCGTCTTGCGCCCCATGGCGCTCATGGAGCTGATGACAGACAAGGACTTCTACCCGGCGCTCTCGATGTGGCACACCATGGCCAACCTGGCGGGGCCAGACACGAAGGTCGTGTGGCTGGCGGCCGATGACCTAGGTCGGATCGCGGCCCAGGCGTTCGCCGACCCGGACCGGTTCGTAGGGAAGGACATGGCTCTGGCCAGCGACGTCAAGTCCGTGGAGGAGTGCCGCACGCTGTACCGCTCCGTGACGGGCCAAGCGCCGCGGCGCGTCAGGGTGCCCGTGTGGATGTTCGAGCGCATGGCGGGCAAGGACCTCACGGCCATGTGGCGCTGGTTGAACACGGCTGACCTCGACCTCGATGTGTCGCCCACGCTCGGGATCCTCCCCGGAGCCTTGACCGTGAAGCAGTGGCTACAGAAGCGCCTC